>NZ_VXLD01000003.1:0-319219 GCF_008867985.1 Acinetobacter tandoii | reverse complement strand
ATTAGTTCTTTTTTTAAATAATTTTATTATGGAAAATATCTATAAGATTATTATTTCTTTATACCTCCTTATTTTATTTTCAAGTTTTATAGGGTGTGCGCCAATCCCTATAAAGCCAGTTCAACCATCTGTGCCCATTCCCCCCCCACACAGATTGATCCAATAGATATTTTAATTGAGGGAATTGATAATAAACCTATAGCCTCAAGCGAAAAAATGATTGGGTATATTAGTGTTGATTTAGCGGAAGTTTTCCCAACCCCCAAAAAACAACAGCGATTAATCATATTGTAAGAGGACAAAAAGTATTTATTTTTAATACTAAAGGAGACTGGGCTAATATTTCAGCAGATGAAACCTATGAATATTGGATAGACCTGAATCATGTTTGCTTTACTCAAAATTGTTGGGTGAAAAAAACTAGTTATTCGAGTAGTAATAATTTAGAAAATAAATATCGTATTACTCCACAAACAAATACTGCTAATTCAACTAGCTATAATTCTGGAACAATCAGTGGAAAGGGATATGTAAATTCAAAAGGAAATTATGTACCTAGTCCTAGAAAATCTAATACGAAACCTAATGGGGCAACTGCTAAATGTAGAGATGGCACTTGGTCTTTTAGCCAAAGTACAAGAGGAACATGTTCTAGACATGGAGGTGTTAGTAGTTGGTTATAAGATTGTTTCAATTCTTGATATATTGATCCTAGACAAAAAAATAGCCCCAGATCAATTGAGGGGCTATTTAACATAAAATCTCATCTACGAAATCTTTCTCATCACACTTTTTACACTCCAACATCATGCCCAACTTGTCATGCCGTTCTTGTTCAGTCATCACCCAAGGTCGATTTTGCCAAGGGGGAGTGTGGCGAACATGTTGAGTATGTCCGCAGGCTAAATCTGCCACCCAATGCTGTTCATCATCTAAATGAAAACCAATAATGGCTTGTTGCATAGCGGAAACCTAAATGAAGTTATACAAAATTATCCATAAGCGAAAATTGAAATTCAGAAATAGAACCGAATAATCTCCGTTATACTCCTAGCTGATTATATCTTTAAACAAGAGTTTTGATTATGCGCGTACTTGTTGTGATGGACCCCATTGAAAGTGTCAATTTGAAAAAAGACTCAACTATGGCCATGTTGTGGGCGGCAAGCCGTCGCGGGCATGAACTGGGTTATGCATTACAACAGGATTTATATATCGAGCAGGGTAAAGCGTTTGGTTTAATTGCGCCTTTAAAGGTGTTTGAAGATTACGACCATTATTATGAATTGGGTGAAAAGAAGAAAGAATCCATCGCGGCATATGACGTGGTGTTGATGCGTAAAGACCCGCCATTTGATATGAACTTTGTCTATACCACCTATATTTTAGAACAGGCAGAACGAGAAGGGGCGTGGATTATTAACAAACCACAAAGCTTGCGTGACTGTAACGAGAAACTATTTGCTACACAGTTCCCTGAGTTGCAAGTGCCGACATTGGTCACTTCACAGCAAAGTTTGATTCGTGAATTTATTAAAGAACAAGGCGATGTGATTGTCAAACCGCTTGATGGTATGGGCGGCATGGGAATTTTCCGCCTCTATCAAGATGGTGTGAATATTGGCTCAACCATTGAAATCTTAACCAACCATGGTACTCAGCCGATTATGGCACAGCGTTACATTCCTGAAATTGTCGAAGGCGATAAGCGTATTCTAATGATCAATGGCGAGCCTGTACCGTATTGCTTGGCGCGAATTCCACAAAATGGTGAAGTTCGAGGTAACTTGGCTGCGGGTGGCTTGGGTGAAGCCCGTCCGCTGACTGAAAATGACCGTAAAATTGCAGAAAAAGTAGGGCCATTCTTACGTGAGAAAGGACTGATTTTCGTCGGTCTAGATGTGATTGGCAATTACGTGACTGAAATTAATGTGACTAGCCCAACGTGTATTCGTGAAATTGACAACCAGTTTGGTACTCAAATTGCGGACGATTTATTTACTGTATTAGAGGCGGGCCGCCCAAGCGTTTAAGTAAATTTGAATATACTCAATGCCTCGACCACATGCGTGTGGTTGAGGATTGTGCAGTACGCTAGAGGCTCAAAATTAAGCAAAAGATCTTTCCCAAAATACAAGCGATTTGTGGTTTTTAACAAAGATAGCGGTTTTTTATACTAGATTAATAATAAAACTTGTTTAAACTTACAAAACTGAAGAAAAAAACAATGAAACGCTTGGTGAAACAAAGTAAATAAACTTTCGCGCCTCTGCGTTTGTGATTACAATTGTTAACTTAAATGAATTTTTGCCTATTTTTTTGAACTGAAGAATTAAACCGTGACTGATGTACAGCAAACAAAGCCCAAACGCGTAATGATGATGGCCGCTGGTACTGGTGGACATGTTTTTCCAGCACTTGCCGTTGCAAAACTATTGCAACAACAAGGAACACAAGTGTCTTGGTTGGCAACACCTACAGGCATGGAAAACCGCTTATTAAAAAATCAAAATATTCCAATTTATCAAATTGATATTCAAGGCGTACGTGGCAATGGTGTGGTACGCAAGTTATTGGCACCTTTTAAAATTTTAAAAGCAACCTTAAGCGCCATGCGCTATATGAAACAGTTGAATATTGATGCTGTTGCTGGTTTTGGTGGTTACGTGGCAGGGCCTGGTGGTTTGGCGGCACGCGTTTTGGGCATTCCTGTGCTTATTCATGAGCAAAATGCTATCGCGGGATTTACCAATACCCAATTGTCACGCGTAGCGACTACGGTGTGTCAGGCCTTTCCGCAGACATTTTCCGAACAAGCCAAAATTGTCACCACAGGCAATCCTGTACGCAAAGAAATTACCGAAATTTTAAATCCGTCTTGGCGTTATCAAGAGCGTGAAAAAGCCAATCAACCACTTCGCATTTTAATTGTCGGTGGTTCTTTGGGGGCGAAAGCACTAAATGAATGTGTACCCGAAGCTTTAAAGCAATTAAATGTGCCACTTCGTGTCTATCATCAATGTGGTCAAAACCATGCTGAGGCGACACAGGCACAATATGCCAATGCGCCTACGAGTTTAGAAGTCGAAGTCCACCCGTTTATTGAAGATATGGCTCAAGCCTATTCAGATGCAGATCTCATTATCTGTCGTGCGGGTGCGTTAACGGTGACAGAAATTGCTACAGCAGGAGTCGCGGCTATATTTGTACCGTTGCCAAGTGCTGTGGATGATCACCAAACGGCGAATGCCAAGTTTTTAGCGAATATTGGAGCTGCAAAAATTTGTCCGCAAGCCAATATGACGCCTGAAAGTTTAAAAGAATTGTTAGTGCCGTTAATGAATCGTTCATTATTGTCTGAAATGGCAGTCAAAGCGCGTCAACAGGCTCAACCCGATGCAACTCAACATGTCGTTGAGCTAATTCAAGAATTGTGATTAGAGTAAGCTATGTCTCCATCTACACCTGCTGATCAAGCAAAAAAGTTAATTAAAATCCCTGAAATGCGTCGTATTAAGCATATCCATTTCGTGGGTATTGGTGGTGCTGGGATGTGCGGCATTGCTGAAGTATTGAAAAACCAAGGCTATAAAGTATCTGGTTCAGATATCAAGGCATCAAAAACCACGGTACAGCTTGAAGAAAACGGCATTAAAGTCTATATCGGGCATGCTGCGGAAAATATTCAAGGCGCTAATGTTTTGGTAGTTTCAACAGCGATTGACCCAGAGAACCCTGAAATTAAGGCAGCCATTGAACATCGTACACCTGTGGTTCGTCGTGCGGAAATGCTGGGTGAATTAATGCGCTACCGTCATGGTATTGCTGTTGCAGGAACTCATGGTAAAACCACAACTACCAGTCTAGTAACTTGTATGTTGGCTGAAGAAAACCTCGACCCAACGTATGTGATTGGTGGTTTATTAAATCGTACTGGTGTTAATGCGGCATTGGGTGCAAGTCGTTTTATTGTGGCTGAAGCGGACGAGTCAGATGCATCTTTCCTGCATTTACAGCCTATGGCCACCATTGTGACCAACATCGATGCTGACCATATGGATACCTATGGTGGCAGCTTTGATGTGCTCAAAGATACTTTTGTCCAGTTTTTACAAAAAATGCCGTTTTATGGTTTGGCTGTGGTGTGCGGTGATGATGCCAACATCCGTGAAATTATGCCGCGTATTGGTCGTCCATTGGTGACCTACGGATTTAATGAAGACAATGACATCCGCGCAGTAGACGTAGTACAAGAAGGGATGCAGTCACACTTTACCGTATTGCGTAAAGATCGTGAGCCTTTGCGTTTAACGATTAATTTGCCTGGTTTGCATAATATTTTAAATGCACTGGCTGCGATTGGTATTGCCACCGATGAAGGGGTGTCTGATGCTGCGATTGCGCGTGCATTAGAAGGTTTCAGCGGTGTGGGGCGTCGTTTCCAAGTTCAGGGCGAGTTTGAGTTGGGCGAAGGCAACGTAAAATTGGTGGATGACTATGGCCATCACCCGAAAGAAGTAGAAGCCACCATTAAAGCCGCACGTGCTAGCCATCCAGACCGTCGTTTGGTTATGTTGTTCCAGCCGCACCGTTTTAGTCGTACCCGTGATTGTTTTGATGATTTTGTTGATGTGTTGTCACAAGTGGATCAATTGTTGTTATTGGAAGTTTATCCTGCTGGGGAAAAACCAATTGTAGGTGCGGACAGTCGTGCATTAGCGCGTAGTATTCGTTTACGTGGTGAAGTTGAACCTATCTTGATTGATCCGGTAGAAGGAAACTTGCCGAATGTAATGCGTAAAGTGTTACAAGCGAATGACTTGTTATTAACACAAGGCGCAGGTAATGTGGGAGCTATCTCGGTTGAGCTGGCACAGCATCAATTATATGTAGATTAATTGCCATTTTCGGTTTCAATTAAAAGTTATAACAGTTTAAGGATAAAAACGTGTCAAATGCTTCAAAGTTCGGCAAAGTTGCCGTGTTGCTTGGTGGTAAATCAGCTGAGCGTGAGGTTTCTCTCGATAGTGGTCAGGCTGTACTTGAAGCATTGATTCGTTCTGGCGTAAATGCCGAGGCATTTGATCCTCAGAATCGTAGCGTGACAGAATTGGTCAATTATGATCGTGCCTTTATTGTATTGCATGGTCGTGGTGGTGAAGATGGTCAGATCCAAGGTGTATTAGAGTGGTTAAACATTCCTTACACAGGAACTGGTGTTCAAGGTTCTGCTATTGGTATGGACAAAGTTAAAACCAAGCAAATTTGGCAAGGTTCAGACTTACCAACTGCACCGTACCGTATTATTGATAAAGACAGTGATTTAGCCGAAGTTGTAGAAAGCCTAGGTTTGCCACTCATTATTAAGCCTGTACACGAAGGTTCTAGTGTAGGCATGAGCAAGGTTGAAAAGGCTGAAGATTTGGCTGCGGCAATTGCTAAAGCCACTCAGCATGATGCTGTGGTCATGGCTGAAAAATGGATTACAGGACGTGAATTCACGATTTCATTCTTGAATGGTCAACCGTTACCTGTGATTCGTTTACAACCACCTGCGGATGTTGCGTTCTACGATTATGAAGCGAAATATCAACGTAATGATGTGCAATATGGTATTCCGTGCGGTTTAACGGAAGCTGAAGAACAACGTCTACAAGCCTTATGTTTACGCGCATTTCAAGCGGTTGGGGCAAGTGGTTGGGGACGTATTGATGCCATGCAGGACGAACAAGGCAACTTCTGGTTACTTGAAGTGAATACAGTACCAGGTATGACCAGTCACTCCTTGGTGCCAAAAGCTGCCAATGCTGTAGGCTATAGTTTTGATGCGTTATGTGTTGCAATTTTAGAACAAACACTTACAGGTGTAGCACACTAAGTTATGGCTCAACTTCCAGCATCGATGCGCCGCAAACGCGCCGCAATTACCTCGATTCATGACAAACCACCCACGCGAAAAGAACAACTGACTAACGTGGGTGGCTGGCTGCTCTTGGTTATTGCTTTTGTGGTCTTGGCTGCTGGAATATTTGGCTTATACAAGGTCATGACAGATGCACGTGTAGCAGATTTGGATGTGGTTGGAACACGTTCCGATGCTGAGCATCGTCAAGTGATGTTGCACGTGGCGCCAACTTTACAAAATAATTATTTTACTTCTGATTTAGAGCAAATCCGTGACCGTGCTTTAGAGTTGTCATGGGTAGATCGTGTTGTGGTTTCTCGTGCATGGCCGAATGCGATTCGCGTCCGTGTAATGCCTCGTCATGCGATTGCCCGTTGGGGAACTGGGCGTTTGCTAAGCGATAGCGGTGATATTTTTGCCGAAGTGACACCCAAAAATTATCAACAATTGCCATTGCTTCATGGGCCGATCAGCCAATCCAAAACCATGATGCGTCGCTATAATGAAATTAACCAATTATTCCTTCCAGTCAACCTTCGGCTAAAAGAATTATATTTAACGGAGCGTATGACTTGGTTTATGCAGTTTGATTCTGGATTACGTGTTATTGTTGATCAAGATCAAACCATGAGTAAGCTACAACGTTTGAGTCATCTCGCACAAAGTGATTTGAAACCAGTATGGCCACAAATCTCTGCAATCGATTTACGCTATAGGAATGGCCTAGCAATTCAATGGAAAAGCACAGCCCCACCCAAAATTGTAAATGGTCACTTTGTTGTAACGATTAATGACACAAGCATTGCGGATGGGATAAGTGCAAAGCCATAATGGTTGGCTTTATAAATAGAGGCGTAAAGCCATAAATTAAACAAACATGTAATGGTAGTAAATAATGAGTGAAGCTGTTCCCTCAGTTGTTGCGATTGACATTGGGACACATAAAGTTTCAGTTTTGATTGGTAAGGTGCATGCCCCAGACAAGATACAAGTCATTGGGATGGCGACTGCACGTAACCGCGGTATGAACAAAGGCAAAATCGTGAGCTTGGACAAAGTCATCACGGCGATAAAAAATGCCGTTCAGGAAGCGGAAGATATGGCTGAGTGCCGTGTGCATTCAGCTTGGGTTTCTATTCCAAGTGCAGAATTAAAAAGTTTTTATGCTTCGGGGCGTACCCCAATTGAAAACGCTGAACATAGTATTAGCACCAATGAAGTCGTGAGAGCATTAGAGTTGGCCAAAGCCAGCCATGTCACTTCAGATCATTATTTGGTAAGTGCAGTTCCACTAGGTTTTGAATTGGATGATTCTCCAGAATGGGTGCAGAATCCAATTCGGATGTCCGCACACACGATGAAAGGGCATTATCAGTTGATGATGTTGCCGATCAGTACCATGCAGAATTTGGATCGTGCCATGAAAGGTGCAAACATCACCGTAGAAAAAATGGTGGTGTCTTGTTTGGCCACAGCAGAAGCCAGTTTGCTGAAAGACGAAAAAGAATATGGGGTTTGTTTGCTCGATATGGGCGCTGGAACCACCAATCTTGCGGTCTATTTAGATGGTCGTCTGGCGATGGCGGAAACGTTACAACGTGGCGGTGAACATGTGACACGTGATATTGCTGCCGTTTTACAAACCACGACAGAAGAAGCAGAAAGAATTAAGTTACTTTATGGTTGTGTTGATTTAAAAGTGGTTAAACCCGACCATATGATTCAAATTCAAGGGATCGATGGTCCGCAAACCATTAGCCGAATTGAATTGTCTGACATTATGATTGCACGCTATGAAGAAATTTTGACCCAAGTTCGAGAAGCGCTTGAGCGTAGTGGCGCTATTCATGGTTTATATCATGGTGTTGTTTTGACGGGTGATGCTTGCCAAATTGAAGGCATGGTCAGCTTGGTGCGTCGCATGTTGGGTATTTCAGCGCATTTGGGCAATCCACCTGTACAAGTTTATGCCGATGAGCCTTATTTGGCATCATTACGCCGTTCCCAATACGCAACGGCGGCGGGCTTATTGATGTTCAGTCAAGGGGATCCACAAGAGACCTTGGTAGAAAATGTAGATACTGAAACACTTTCGTTCTGGAAACGTGCTGGACGAGCATGGTCAGGGCTAAATGACAAGTTGAAGTCTATTTTTTAGTGGTATTTTTAAGGAATATTGTTTGGAAGTTGTACGTTAGGCGGTCAAGACTTGACAACCTAGACATTGAACAGCATTCTAAAACCAATTTTATTTATGCAGATCAAGGCAGTATACGGGCTTAAGTGACTGCCAATTACGAATTAGGAAATTTAAAGGTCATGGCCTCATTTGAATTTTTAGAAGATGATCAGAACGATAGCAACGGTCAAGCCCGTTTCACTGTATTTGGTGTAGGTGGTGCAGGCGGTAATGCCGTTCAACACATGTTGGAATCGGATATTCAAGGTGTAAAATTTGTTTGTGCTAATACGGACAAGCAAGCGTTAGACCGTATGAATGCACAATTTAAAATCCAGTTAGGTGAACAAAGTACCCGTGGTTTAGGTGCAGGTGCGAATCCTCAAGTGGGTCAAACGGCAGCCGAAGAAAGCCGTGAGTTGATCCGTCAGCATTTAGAAGGCACCGACATGGTGTTCGTCACTGCAGGTATGGGGGGTGGTACAGGTACAGGTGCTGCACCAGTCGTTGCAGAAATTGCCAAAGAAATGGGTATTTTAACGGTAGGTGTAGTGACCACACCGTTTAATTTTGAAGGGAAACGTCGTCAACAGTCTGCTGAAAAAGGCATTGAGGCTTTAGAAGCGCACGTAGACTCACTTATTATTATTCCAAACCAGCGTTTGCTCAAAGTATTCCGCGATATCTCGATGAAAGATGCTTATAAAAAGGCAGATGATGTATTGTTGAATGCGGTACGCAGTATCTTTGATTTGGTGGTTCGCCCTGGTCACATTAACCTTGACTTTGCCGACTTGAAAACAGCAATGAGTACTCGTGGTTATGCCATGATGGGTGCAGGCTCAGGTCGTGGTGAACATCGTGCGCGTCAAGCCGCAGAACAGGCGATTCGTAGCCCGTTATTAGATAACGTGACCATTATGAATGCGAAGGGTATTTTGATTAACGTCACTGGTGGTGATGATGTTACCTTTGGTGAAATTGAAGAAATCACCGATGTCGTGAACCAAATTGTGGACTTGGATGAAGGTCAAGTCTTCTACGGTACGGTCTTTGACCCTGATGCACGTGATGAAATTAGCGTGACTGTGATTGCAACAGGGTTAACCCGCAATTCAGCAGATGCGATTGAACCTGTGAAGCGTCCAAATACGCAGGTTTCACGTTCTGCAACGACCCATGCTGTGGTTGAGGAAGATGATGTTCCTGCGATTCAACGTCAGCAGGCTGATGCTCCAGCAATTAATGCGGCTTCATCTGCTGGTGCATCACGCCCAACACCAATGAGCATTCAAGATTATTTGAAAAATCAGCAACGTAAGTAATTATTTTTCAATAACTTGCTTTTGAAATACTATAAAAGGTAGCGTTATCGCTACCTTTTTGTTTTTTATCAATGGCTAAATATGCTAACGTATAGCGGATTTATGGGCAGATGATAGAAAGAGCATGTTGAAACAGCGTACCCTGCAACGTGTCGTGAAAGCGAGCGGTATTGGTCTTCATAGTGGGCAAAAGGTATTAATGAACTTTGTGCCGCACCATGTGGATGGGGGTATTGTATTTCGCCGTATTGATTTGGATCCACCTGTGGACATTCAAGCCGATGCAATGCTGATTCAAGAAGCCTTTATGTGCTCTAATTTGGTTCAGGAAGATGCCAAAGTAGGCACCATTGAACATGTGATGAGTGCGATCGCAGGTTTGGGTATTGATAATTTAATTATCGAAGTCTCGGCTTCAGAAGTGCCAATTATGGATGGCAGTGCTGGTCCATTTATCTATCTGTTAATGCAAGGTGGGTTGGTCGAGCAAAATGCAGCCAAAAAATTTATTCGAATCTTAAAACCTGTTGAAGCATTAATTGATGATAAGCGTGCAATTTTCACGCCCCATTCAGGTTTTCAACTGAATTTCACCATCGATTTTGACCACCCCGCATTTAAAAAAGAATATCAGTCAGCCACCATCGATTTTTCAACTGAAACTTTTGTCTACGAAGTTAGTGAAGCACGTACATTTGGCTTCATGAAGGACTTAGATTATTTAAAAGCTAACAATTTGGCTTTAGGGGCAAGTTTAGAGAATGCCATTGGTGTAGATGATACTGGCGTGGTCAATGAAGAAGGTTTGCGCTTCTCAGATGAATTTGTTCGTCACAAAATATTGGATGCTGTAGGTGATTTATATTTATTAGGACATCAAATTATTGCGAAATTTGATGGATATAAGTCAGGTCATGCTCTCAATAACCAATTGTTACGCAATGTTCAAAGTGATCCAAGTAGCTACGAAATTGTAACATTTGATGACATGGATCAATGTCCAATCCCTTATGTAAGTGTGACATAAGTCATTGTCTTATATGGGCTACGTTATAATATAACAAATTGAAATGTGAATTAAGTCACGTTCGTTGGCTGAGGCGTTTTCCAAACCCAGCCCTAGGTTACTTTTTATTGCTTGCCAAACGTAGCATTGCTTGGCTAAGCTTAGGGTCGCTCACAAAGTCAGCAGCCCCTTTTAATAAATCTTGGGTTTCTGGGCTAAGAGATCGTGAAGATGATTCAGTTGTCTGTGTAGTTTTTGAGGATACTCTTAAACGAACCTGTATTTTTTGTAAGTCTTTCAGTTCTTCTAGTTGAGCCAATTGAACAATATAGTGCTTTTGTAAGTAACCAAGTTGACTCACCATCGCTTGATTTTCACCCGTTACGGTTAAAACACCATATTGATAACAAGCAACCTGCCATTGCTCTGGTTGAGGCAATAACGGTTGAATGAGTTTGCTAAGTTTCTGCCATGCAGTAACTTGGGTTGAGAGAAACGACAAGTTTCCTGTTTTTATGCGTTTTCTTGTTTGTTGAAAGAGATTCTCTGGTTCAGACATACATATTACCTTCATATTTGTGTCTTAATCTTATGCGCTCCTTTCAGTAGATATCAAGGAAGAGATCACGCAAGGAACTTTTGTAAGAACAGTTTAAAGAGGTTTTCATGCACACAAGACGTATTTTATTGGCATTTTCTTTGGCAGCTTCGGCCGCATCGGTGGCTTTCGCTGATTTAGTTCAATTAAATTCTAACACCACTGCTTCACCAGATCGTATAGAGCAACTGACTCAAACTTTGGCACAAGGTTCGTATGCTGAACCTGAAGATATTGATCTTCCTGCAAGTACCGAGTTATCAGTCAGATTGCGTGAAAAAACAGTTGAGCTAAATAACGAATCGATTGCTAAAAAATATGGCACTAAAACTTCGTATTCTGCATCTTCGAATAGTCCTTATTCATGGTTAGTCTCTCATCCATTACCAGACATGAAACGCATCAGCTCGGACTTTGGTGGTCGTACTATGGGTGGTCGTGCTGAACATCACTCTGGTTTAGATTTGTCAGCACCAAGTGGTACGCCAATTTATGCGACAGGACCAGGTGTTGTAACCAAATCGGGTTGGGGTTCTGGTTATGGTCAATATGTTGAAATTAACCATGGCAATGGTTATATCACACGTTATGCACATGCTTCACGTTTAATTGCACGTGTTGGTGATCGAGTAAATGCGGGTGAACATATTGCCAATGTTGGTTGTACAGGCCGTTGTACGGGACCACATTTGCATTATGAAGTTGTAAAAGATGGTCAGCGTAAAAATCCATCAACTTATTTAGCCATGTTGCCATAATTACATCTCGTTATTAAAGCTTCAAATCCTTCTAAAGGCAGTGTATTGGGTCCTACCTCTTTCCCATACACTGCCTTTTTATTGTTTCCAATATTTGCACCAAAGTAGTGACGTTTTCTGTATCTTTTTTCATATTATCAGGCAGAAGAGTTTTGTTTGTATAAAAAAACATCATTATTGGCGCTTTTTTGTTAATTTGAGTGTTAAATAGTCATCAATTATTTATTTTATAAATAGTGGTACCTGCCCGTATTCAGCTACAGCGATAACTTCTAATACCAAAGTATGGTACATATACATAATAGATTAAGCTTAAGGAATAGGTGGATTATGGCGTTTTATGGCGATACTGATGCGCAAGAAACCCAAGAATGGCAAGATGCTTTCGATTCGGTTCTAAAACACATGGGAACAGAGCGTGCTGCATTTTTATTAGAAAAATTATATCAACGTGCAATCGCGAAACATGTTCCTATTCAGCGCTTAAACACTCCTTATTTAAATACGGTTTCTGTTGAAGAACAACCAGCAATGCCAGGCGACCAAGATATGGAACGCCGTATTCGTGCATTGATTCGTTGGAATGCTTTGGCAATGGTACTTCGTGCCAATAAAACAGGTGATGATTTAGGTGGTCACTTGGCGAGCTTTGCATCAAGTGCAACATTATATGACGTAGGTTTTAACCATTTCTTCCGCGCAAACAGTAATAACTTTGGCGGAGATATGATTTATTACCAAGGGCACTGTGCTCCTGGTATTTATGCACGTTCATTCCTTGAAGGACGTTTAACTGAAGAACAGTTAAGTAATTTCCGCCGTGAAGTTGGCGGTAACGGTTTACCAAGCTATCCGCATCCATATTTAATGCCTGACTATTGGCAATTCCCAACGGTATCAATGGGTCTTGGTCCAATCATGTCGATTTATCAAGCACATATTCAAAAATATTTGATGAATCGTGGCTTGATCAAAGAAGAAGATCGTAAAGTTTGGGCTTATCTTGGCGATGGCGAGATGGATGAGCCAGAAAGTACTGGTGCAATTTCACTTGCTGGCCGTGAAAAACTGGACAACTTGATTTGGGTGGTTAACTGTAACTTACAGCGTTTAGATGGTCCTGTACGTGGTAACGGTAAAATCATTCAAGAACTAGAATCTTTATTCCGTGGTGCGGGCTGGCGTGTCATTAAAGTGGTATGGGGCCGTCATTGGGATCCACTACTTGCAAAAGACAGCACAGGCGCTTTAAAAGCGGTCATGGAAGAGACAGTTGATGGTGAATACCAACGCTATCAAGTAAAAGGTGGTGCATACACGCGTGAGAAATTCTTTGGCAAGTACCCAGAAGCTGCGGAACTTGTAAAAGATTTAAGCGATGAAGATATCGATAATCTTAACCGTGGTGGTCATGACCCGTACAAGGTTTTTGCTGCCTATGCAGAAGCAATGAAAGCCAAAGGTCAACCAACAGTTATTCTTGCAAAAACGGTTAAAGGTTATGGTTTGTCTGAAGAAATTGAAGCGGTGAACAAAACTCACCAAATCAAAAAAATGCAGATCGACTCTTTGAAATATGTACGTGACCGTTTCAACCTGCCATTTACAGACGATAAGCTAGAAGAGCTTCCATTCTACCGCCCAAGTGAAAACTCTCCAGAAATGAAGTATATGAAGGCGCGTCGTGAAGCTTTGGGTGGTTACCTACCTGCACGTCGTAAAGAGAGTGAGCAATTAGCCATTCCTGAATTGTCGGTATTTGATGCAGTATTAAAAGGTTCTGCAGGCAAAGAACAATCTACTACCATGGTGATGGTTCGTTTGATTGCTTCTTTACTTAAAGAAAAAGCAATTAAAGACCGCGTAGTACCAATCGTTCCAGATGAAGCACGTACGTTTGGTTTAGAAGGGATGTTCCGTCAGCTCGGTATTTATGCTGCTCACGGTCAAAAGTACACACCAGAAGACCAAGAACAGTTAATGCATTACCGCGAAGCAAAAGACGGTCATATGCTTCAAGAAGGCATTAACGAAGCGGGCGCGATGAGTGCATGGGCAGCGTTGGCAACGAGTTATTCAACCAACAACTTGCCGATGATTCCAATGTACATGTACTACTCAATGTTTGGTTTCCAACGTATTGGTGACATTGCATGGGCTGCGGGAGATGCACAAGCTCAAGGTTTCTTGTTAGGTGCAACTGCTGGTCGTACAACACTGAACGGTGAAGGCTTACAGCACCAAGATGGTCACTCGCACATCCTTGCGAACACGATTCCAAACTGTGTGTCTTATGATCCATGCTTTGGTTATGAATTAGCAGTGATCGTACATGATGGTTTACAGCGTATGTATGTGAACCAAGAGCGTATTTTCTACTACCTAACCGTAATGAACGAAAACTACGAACACCCTGAAATGCCACAAGGTGTTGAAGAAGGCATTAAGCGCGGGATGTACTTATTCGAACAAGATGAGAAAGCAACAGTTCAATTGCTCGGTTCGGGTGTGATTCTACGTGAAGTGATTAAAGCGGCAAAAATCTTACGTGATGAATACCAGATCCATTCAAACGTCTGGAGTGTAACCAGCTTCAATGAGTTGGCGCGTGATGGTATGGCATGTGAAGAATACAACCGCTTACATCCGTTGGCTGAACAAGCGAAAGAAGCGTGGATTTCTCAGTTACTTCGTCCAACAGACGGTATCGTTGTGTCTGCAACGGATCATATGCGCGCTTATAGCGAACAAGTTCGTGCCTACTTACCTGACAACCGTCCATTCGTAGCCTTAGGTACAGATGGTTATGGCCGTTCAGATACACGTGCAAACTTACGTAGCTATTTTGGTGTAGATGCTGCACACATTGTGGTTGCGACCTTGAAAAAACTAGCAGATGAAGGTGAAGTCGATGCGCGCCTAGTCAAAGATGCGATTTCTTCATTTGAGTTAGATACAGACCGTCCAGTGGCATGGGCTCCTCAGGCACACCCTGAAGTTCACGCAGTTGCGGACTATAAAGAACAATCAGGTGAGGAGAACTAAGCATGCAAATCACAACACCTGATATTGGCGTGGACAAAGCCACAGTTGCAGAAATTTTAGTGAAAGTGGGTGACCAGATTGCTGTTGATGACAGTCTAGTTCTCCTTGAGTCAGACAAAGCCTCTGTTGAAGTGCCAAGCACTTCAGCAGGTGTGGTTAAAAGCATCAGTGTTGCAGTGGGCGATGAAGTGTCTGAAGGCGCTGTATTGATTGAGCTTGAATCAGATGCTGCTTCAACTCCTGTCGCAGCAAAAGTGGAAGAAAAAGTAGCTGAACCTACTCCAGTTGCTAAACCAGAAGTAGCTACTCCTGTTGCAGCGACTCAACCAGCGACAAGTGCTGTAGTTGATGTACAAGTTCCAGACATTGGTGTTGAAAAAGCAGTCGTGGGTGAAATACTGGTCAAAGCTGGTGATACGATTGAAGTTGATCAAAGTATTGTGGTAGTTGAATCAGACAAAGCGACAGTTGAAGTACCGAGCACGGTTGCGGGCACAGTTGAAAGTGTTGAAATTCAAGCCGGTGACACCGTGAAAGAAGGTGTTGTACTGTTAAAAGTGAAAACAACATCTGCATCAAGTGCGCCAGTTGAAGCTCCTGTTTCTACAGCAGTTCCAGTGGCAGCGCCTGCACCAGTTCAACAAGAAACTGTACCTGCGACTGCTACTCAATCTGGACCAGTTGATATTAACGTTCCTGATTTGGGCGTAGATAAAGCAGTTGTTGCTGAAATTTTGGTACAAGTTGGCGATAAAGTTGATGTAGACCAAAGCCTTGTTGTGGTTGAGTCAGATAAAGCGACTGTGGAAGTTCCAAGTACTGTTGCGGGTGTTGTGAAAGCGATTCACTTGCAAGCAGGCCAGCAGGTTTCACAAGGTATATTGCTTGCAACAATTGAAGCTGAAGGCCAAGCACCTGCTGCGGCACCAGCGGCAAAAGCAGAAGTAGCTCCAGCTCCACAGGCAGCAGCACCTAAAGCGGCAGCTCCTGCTCCGACTCAGGCAGTATCTGCTCCAGCGTCTGGTAGTGACAAGTTAACCAAAGAGCAAGAAGCCGAAAACGCTAAAGTATATGCAGGTCCTGCTGTACGTAAGCTTGCTCGTGAACTTGGTGTGATCTTGTCACAAGTTAAAACTTCTGGTGAGCATGGCCGTGTTGTTAAAGAAGATATCTTTGCTTATGTGAAGACTCGTTTAACTGCGCCACAAGCTGCACCAGTTGCTGCGGCTGCACCAGCGGTTTCGGGTTTACCAAAGCTTCCTGACTTCACTACGTTTGGTGGCGTGGAAGAAAAAGTACTGACGCGTTTGCAGCAAGTATCAATTCCGCAATTGTCGTTAAACAACTTTATTCCGCAAGTCACCCAGTTTGATTTGGCTGACATTACTGAGTTAGAAGATTGGCGTAATGAACTGAAAGGCAACTTCAAAAAAGAAGGTATCAGCCTGACGATTATGGCATTCATCATCAAAGCGGTTGCGCATTTGTTGAAAGAAGAGCGTGAGTTCGCAGGTCATTTATCTGATGATGGTAAATCAGTGCTGTTGCGCAATGAAATCCATATGGGAATTGCGGTAGCAACTCCAGATGGTTTAACGGTTCCAGTATTGCGTAATCCAGACCAAAAAACCATTAAGCAAATTGCAGTTGAATTGGGTGTATTGGGTCAAAAAGCACGTGACAAGAAACTTTCACCGAAAGACTTGCAAGGTGCAAATTTCACTATTTCAAGCTTAGGTGCAATTGGTGGTACGGCATTTACCCCGTTGGTGAACTGGCCACAAGTGGCAATTTTAGGTATTTCACCTGCAACGATGCAGCCTGTATGGAATGGTCAAGGTTTTGATCCGCGCCTAATGTTGCCGTTGTCCTTGTCTTATGATCACCGTGTGATTAATGGTGCAGATGCGGCACGCTTTACCAATAAGCTCACCAAGTTATTGGGTGATATTCGCAGTTTACTGCTCTAATTTATTTCTAGATCAGCGCATAAAACCTCGCCTCGGCGGGGTTTTTTTATGGTGATGAATTTGGATAAATCGTAAAAATCTGTTGTGAAGTCTCGTGCATTCGCATGATTTGGTTAAAATGCATAAAGATGTCAAAGATAAATTGAATGCAGGGAGTTGCATGCAGATGTTTGCCTTTTTTAAATTTATGCTGCCAGTCTTATTATTGGTTTTGGTGTTGATGGGGCTTTGGCTCAGTGTGCTGCATTTTCCATGGCATTGGGTGACGTATATAGTGATGGGGCTGGAAATTTTCACCGCCACGATTGTCTTTTCAATGGAATATCAGGCACAGCATATTGGTGGTGCCAGCGGTTGGGGAAGTTTTGGTTGGTTGGGCTTTAATGTCGGTTTGGCGATGTTCTTGGGATTGTGTCGAATCGCTATTTGGCTATATCAACGTTTTGAATTTCAGTTTTAAACTGAACTCAATTACATGATGATAAAATACAAATGAAAGAGTGGAAAACTTGAGTAAATTTTGTATAATGGTTGCGATTCATTGGGGAGTAGCCGCTTTTTACGCTATGTAAAAAGGTGATGATCAACATAATTGTTCCACAGAACATGGTCATCATAGCAAAGAACCAAATAAGCTTATCAAACAGCTTTTTTTGTTGGCAAGACCTTTGATTTACCACTCTGCATCAATCTATTTGATTTTGGCTAGCAGGAGGGGTAAGTCATAGGCAAATTTTGCTAGCCAGAGAAAAGATGTTATGCATGAGTTCCTCATTTCGACAGCAATTGTCGCACTCGCTGAAATGGGTGATAAAACCCAACTTCTTGCCTTATTATTGGCTGCACGTTTCCGTAAACCTGTTCCTATTCTGATTGCAATTTTAGCTGCAACGCTGATTAACCATGGTTTATCTGCAGTATTGGGGCAGTGGATTACGACTGTTTTGAGTCCTGAAGTATTAATCTGGGTACTTTCACTTGGCTTTATTGGTATGGCAGCGTGGATGTTAATTCCAGATGAGCTGGATGATGAGACCGATAGTATCAATAAGTGGCAGAGATTTGGCGTATTCGGTGCAACCTTTGTCTTGTTCTTTTTGGCAGAAATTGGCGATAAAACTCAAATTGCAACTGTGGCCTTGGCTGCGCGTTACGACAGCATTTTCTGGGTGATGGCTGGAACCACAGTAGGCATGATGTTGGCAAACGCACCTGCAGTTTTTGTGGGTAATAAGTTGGCAGATAAGCTACCGATCTCATTAATTCATAAAATTGGCGCAGCCATCTTCTTGATTATCGGGGTCTCGACCTTAGTGCAGCATTATTTCTTCTAAGTGAGATTTTTTAGAAAACCCAGCAAATTAGTTGGGTTTTTTATTAGGTAAATCAGTCAAATAAGTACATAAAAATGAAAACTAGCTCTGTATATTTATTGTAAGTTTAGTTATTTCCATTTATGTTATAGGGAATTAAAAAATTGTACTTAATAGAATAGAATTATTGGGGTTTTGCTATGGCTTTTGATCGCACCACGTCACAAGTGTTATTTGATAATGGCACACATAAGTGCATCAGTTTTACCAGCTTGGTTAAAGGTGAAGGCGTACAGGCAAACCAGTTTCTGATTTTAGATCATGAGCGTGCTGCAGTATTAGATCCGGGGGGAGATTTGACCTATGTACCCTTAACCATGGAACTGAACAAATATACACGCTTGACCAATCTTGATTATGTGATGGCCTCGCACCAAGATCCTGACATCATTACTTCAATGCCACGCTGGCTGGTGTATACGGATGCCAAAGTTGTTGCTTCAAAGCTTTGGGCACGCTTCTTACCCCATTTAAATTCTGCCTTTATGAGTGACCGAATGAAAGGTGGCTGGTTAGAACGTTTGATCGAATTGCCAGACCACGGTGGGATCATTCCTTTGGGTGAATCCAGTATTATTGTTGTCCCTGCGCATTTTCTACATTCAGTTGGGAATTTTCAATTTTACGACCCAATCGCAAAAATTTTGTTTTCAGGTGATATGGGCGCATCTATGGTGGATGATGCCAATAAGCCCTTGGAAAATTTTGCTGCGCATATCCCAAAAATGAAAGGTTTCCATCAACGTTATATGTGTTCCAACAAAGTGATTCGCCTTTGGGTAAATATGGTGCGCAGCATGGATGTTGAAATGATTGTGCCACAACATGGTACGCCGTTTATCGGTAAAGAGATGATTAACCAATTCTTGGATTGGATTGAAACTTTAGAATGTGGCATTGACTTAATGGATGAAAGTATTTTTACCTGCCCAACCTAACGTCTTACCCAATTGAGAAATGGGATTGGCTGATCAGACAATCTCATTTCTAACATTAAAACGGGGGCTGAAAAATGCTTTACCGTGTACCTATATTTTTTAAATGATATTTTTTTAATAAAAAATGAAATTTAAAGCTAAATTTGTTTATAATAGCGCACGGAAATTACCAGTGAGACTGTTATGTTGACCATCGTTCAAGAAGCGTTAACCTTCGATGATGTCTTATTACTCCCTGCCTATTCTACTGTCCTCCCAAAAGATGTCTCTCTAAAGACACGCCTGACTCGTGGCATTAACTTAAATATCCCTCTCGTTTCAGCAGCAATGGATACTGTGACTGAGTCACGTATGGCAATTGCGATGTCACAAAACGGTGGTATTGGTATTTTGCATAAAAACATGGATATTGCTGCCCAAGCTGCAGAAGTACGCCGTGTGAAAAAATTTGAAGCAGGTATGGTCAAAGACCCAATTACAGTAACACCAGAAACCACAGTACGTGAGTTGATTGCGATTACGCAAGCCAACAACATCAGTGGTGTGCCTGTAGTAAAAGACGGGAAAGTGGTTGGTATAGTGACAGGACGTGATACGCGTTTTGAAACCAATCTTGAGCAACCTGTAAGCAGCATTATGACGGGTCAAGACCGTTTAGTGACTGTACGTGAAGGCGAATCTAAAGAACAGATTCAAGCACTCTTACAGAAACACCGTATTGAAAAAGTATTGGTGGTTGGCGAAAACAACGAATTAAAAGGTCTCATTACGGTCACTGATTTCCGTAAAGCAGAACTTTATCCAAACAGCTGTAAAGATGACTTAGGTCGTTTACGCGTAGGTGCTGCAGTTGGTACAGGCGTAGAAACACCAAGCCGTGTAGAAGCATTGGTTGATGCAGGTGTTGACGTGATTGTGGTCGATACCGCACATGGTCACTCTGCAGGTGTTATCGAACGTGTACGTTGGGTTAAACAAAACTACCCACAAGTGCAAGTAATTGGCGGTAACATTGCAACAGGTGATGCTGCATTAGCTTTACTTGATGCAGGTGCTGATGCTGTAAAAGTCGGGATTGGTCCAGGTTCAATCTGTACTACTCGTATTGTTGCGGGTATTGGTATGCCGCAAATCTCTGCGATTGACAGTGTTGCCAATGCATTAAAAGATCAAATTCCTTTAATTGCTGACGGTGGTATTCGCTTCTCTGGCGATATGGCGAAAGCGATTGGTGCGGGTGCAAGCACGATTATGGTGGGTTCACTCCTTGCAGGTACTGAAGAAGCACCTGGTGAAGTGGAATTCTTCCAAGGTCGTTACTACAAAGCTTACCGTGGTATGGGTTCATTGGGTGCAATGGCAGGTGCGACAGGTTCGGCTGACCGTTACTTCCAAGATTCTAAAGCGGGTGCTGAGAAGTTGGTGCCAGAGGGTATTGAAGGTCGTGTACCGTATAAAGGACCAATGGGCAATATCGTACATCAAATGATGGGCGGCTTACGTTCTTCTATGGGGTATACGGGTTCATCGACTATTGAAGATCTACGTCAAAATGCAAAATTTGTGAAGATTACTGCCGCAGGTATGTCAGAGTCTCACGTGCATGATGTCACCATTACCAAAGAAGCACCCAACTATCGCGTTGGTTGATTTTTCGTAATTTAGATCTAAAGAGACCGTCAACACTATGACGGTCTTTTTTGTTTTGGTGTAAAGTATTTCACTATGACAAAAGGTGGATAACAGCACCTAGCTATAAGAAGTGAGTAAAACATGAGTTATTTTGGCACAGATGGTATTCGTGGGAAATTTGGAGAATTACCAATTACGCCTGAATTTGCATTAAAACTAGGATTTGCAGCAGGAAAAGTCTTAAAAAAAAATTCGCAGAAAGAAAAGCCAATCGTCGTATTAGGTAAAGATACCCGATTATCGGGCTATATTTTAGAAGCGGCTTTACAGGCGGGACTAAATGCTGCGGGTGTTTATGTGCATTTATTAGGGCCATTACCAACGCCTGCAATTGCCCATTTGACTCGTGCTTTGCATGCGAGCTTAGGGATCGTGATTTCTGCATCGCATAACCCGTATTTTGATAACGGCATTAAATTCTTTTCTGGTGAAGGCAAAAAGCTGCCTGATGCATTGCAAGAAGCAATTAATCAAGAGTTGGAAAATGACTTGTTGATTGAAGATACTGCCAACTTAGGTAAAAGTGTTCGTGTGAAAGATGCGAACGGCCGTTATATTGAATTCTGTAAATCGACTTTCCCATATCATTATGATTTGTCAAATTTAAAAATTGTAGTGGATTGTGCTAATGGTGCTGCGTACAACGTGGGACCTGCCGTGTTTAAAGAACTCGGTGCCAAAGTAATTGCACTTTATAATGAGCCAGATGGTCTCAACATTAATAAAGACTGTGGTTCAACCCATCCTGAAAACTTACAGAAAGCTGTTGTTGAACATAAGGCAGATGTAGGGATTGCTTTTGATGGTGATGCGGATCGCGTGATTATGGTCGACCGTAATGGTGAACAAATTACAGGTGACCATATTCTGTATATTTTGGCGACACAAGCCAGCAAAAAACCAGCAGGTATTGCTGGTACAGTCATGAGCAACATGGCGCTAGAATTGGCATTAGAACAAGCTCAAGTGCCATTTGTACGCGCTAAAGTGGGCGACCGTTATGTGTTGCAAGCTCTTGAAGAAAATCAGTGGGTCATAGGTGGTGAACCGTCAGGTCATATCCTAACGCTAGATAAGAGCACGACAGGGGATGCGATCATTGCGGCATTACAAGTACTGACAGTAATGGTTGAACAGAATAAGCCATTGCATGAACTGGTTGCAGACTTCAATCTATTCCCGCAAGTATTGGTCAATGTGCGTTTGGAGCAGATGATAGACCCGTATGCAAACCCTGCAATGGTGGCTGAATTTGAAAAAGCGGAAGCACAGCTCGCAGGTCGTGGTCGACTTTTAATTCGTAAATCAGGCACGGAACCAGTGATTCGGGTCATGGTCGAAGGTGATCAACTAGAAGAAGTGACTACTTTGGCAAATCATCTTGCTGATGTTGTTCGTACCCAAGCCGCTTAAGGAATCATGTCATGAGCGATTTAATTAAAGATTTAAGTGAATTGCGGTTGAGTTATCAGAAAGGGGAATTACTCGAGTCGGAGGTTGAACAGCATCCGCATGAGCAATTTCTTAATTGGTTCAATATGGCGTTAGAGGCACGTTTACACGAACCTTATGCCATGTATTTGGCGACTGCCAACAGCCAAGGTCGTCCACACGTCCGTACGGTACTGTTACGCGGTGCAACTGAAGCGGGTTATGATTTCTATACCAATTATGATAGTCAAAAAGGCTTAGATTTGGTTGAAAACCCTTATGCTGAGCTATTATTTTATTGGCCCGAATTGGAGCGCCAAATTCGTGTCAGTGGTCGTGTCGAAAAAATTTCTGAAGATGAGGCAACAGCCTATTATCGAAAGCGCCCACGTGACAGCCAGATTGCTGCACATATCAGTACTCCGCAAAGTGGTGTGATTGCCAGTCGTGACGAGCTTCAGCAACGGTTCCAGAATTTACAAGAGCAGGTTGTAGATCAGTCCGAATTGGATAAACCTACTTTTTGGGGCGGCTATCGTTTGCAGCCAGACTATTATGAGTTTTGGCAAGGGAGACCAAATCGTTTACATGACCGTCTGAGTTATGAAAGAATCGATGGTAAATGGAAATTACAACGACTGATGCCTTAAATGACTCAGATACAAATTAAACAACGACCTTATTTAACACGCCCTGAAAATATTCAGGGCGTGTCACCTTTTATTGCACAAATTTTGGCGCGCCGTGGGGTGCAATCTGAACAAGAACTGGAATTAAAGCTAAAACATCTTTTAGCTCCGAATTTAAAAGGATTGCCTCAGGCGGTTGAACTGCTCGATCAAGCCCTCGATCAGCAAAAAAAAATCGTCATTGTTGGGGACTATGATGCAGATGGTGCTACCAGTACGGCATTAATGGTTTTGGCATTGCGAGAAATGGGGGCACAAGTGAATTATTTGGTGCCTGACCGCTTCAAATATGGTTATGGTTTAACCCCTGCGATCGCAGATTTGGCTTTTGCGAAGTTTCAGCCTGATGTTTTGGTTACAGTAGACAACGGGATTTCTAGCCATGCGGGTGTGGCTCAGGCACAAGCACATGGTATGCAGGTGGTGATTACCGATCATCATCTCACGACCAAAGAGACGCCTGCTGCTGAGGCTGTAGTGAATCCTAATCAATTGGGCTGTGAATTTCCAAGCAAAGCCTTGGCTGGTGTAGGCGTTGCGTTTTATCTGTTGGCGAATTTAAGTAGTGGTCGTGCTCAGCAAGGTAAATCCAGTGCCAAAATTGCGCAGTATCTGGATTTGGTGGCTTTAGGCACCTACGCAGATGTCGCTGCACTGGACTATAACAACCGTATTTTGGTCGATGCGGGCATTAAACGGATTCAGCAACAACAATGCCGCATCGGGATTTTGGCTTTATTGGAAATTGCTGGGCGTGATGCTGCACAACTGAAAGCCCCAGACTTAGGTTTTGTTTTGGGTCCACGGATTAATGCTGCGGGACGCATGGAAACCATGGACATTGGTATTGAATGTTTATTGGCAGAAGAATACAGCACTGCATATGCTTTGGCTCAGCAACTGAATCAGCTGAATGTGGAACGACGTCAAGTCGAAACTCAAATGAAGCAGGATGCTTTAACTGCTTTGGCACAATTCAAACTTGAGCTGAGCGAGACACCTGCTGCGTTGATTTTATTTGAACCCCATTGGCATCAAGGGGTGATTGGAATTGTGGCGGGGCGCTTAAAAGAACAGTTTCACCGTCCTGCCATTGTATTTGCTGCCGATGAAGATGGTGAACATATTAAAGGTTCAGCCCGCTCAATTGAAGGTATTCATATTCGTGATGCCATAGAAAACGTGGCAGAGCAGTTTCCACATTTAGTCAGCCATTTTGGTGGACATGCCGCAGCCGCGGGCTTAACCATCAAGAAACAGCATTTCGATGAATTTAAGCAGAATTTTGTTGAACTTATCCAAGGTATGGATGAGGCACTGTTTCAAGCAACGTTGTGGACGGATGATGTATTACCGACCGAGGCATTGAACTTAGATACGGTTCATCTATTGCAAAATTTAACCCCTTGGGGGCAAAAATTTCCTTCCCCTATCTTTGAAGGGCAGTTTCAGGTGTTGGATTATCGTTGGTTAAAGGAAATTCACCTGAAATTACGTCTGGCTTTGGAGAACGGGCAAGTGGTGGATGCGATTGCTTTTAATGCTGCGGATAAATTCAGCTTTGATCCGATGCAGTCTTCGGTACATTTGGTATATGAATTAGAACAGAATAGTTTTAATGGGCAAGTGAGTTTGCAATTGCGAGTTTTACATTTGCAATAATAAAAAAACCGCTGAATTCAGCGGTTTTTTTTAATTAAAGCTTAGGTAAATTAGAATTAGAAGCGGTATTTCGCTGCTACACCAAACTTGTTGTAGTCATTGTTACCAACTTCACCAAAACCTACACGACCTTCAAGGCTCACTTGCGGAGTAAAGAATTTACGTGCATTTACACCGAATTCATTGACATCGTTTAAGTCATTGCTGTAGTAGTCTGCACCCACACTGAAGCTTTTATCAATGAAATAGTCAGCAGCAAGGTTGTATTCGTCTAAGTCACCAAAAGAAGCACCTGCTTCAAGGTTGATGTCTTTACCATTGCTGAGTTGAGTGACATATTTTGCACGGATTGTAGGGTCTACACCGTCATCATGGTCATTGTCATAACCTTTAAGACCAGCAGCCACTAAGAAACCAGGTGCTGGTAAGTAACCCACTTCAGCGCTGTAAAGTGTGGTGTCAAAGTCAGCACCGTTATTGAATTTCACATCTTGGCGACCAACATTACCGCTCAAGTAGAAATCTGAGTTTGGAACAAAGTATTCAGCACCAACACCATAATTGTTGACTTCGTCATCACCTACTTCGTTATAAGCATAGTGCGCATTCACATTACTTGCGCGGTCTAGGAATGCAGCTTCGGCTAAAGGTGCATTACGGGTTTGAACTGGGTTGAAGTAATAGGTGCCATCTACACCAAAAGAACCGCTTGAGCTGCCGTTATCAGGATCGATTAGTCCAGCAGAAGCACCAACTTCGGCTTGGTATGCATGAGCTGTTCCAGTCATGGCAACGACAGAGAACAACGCTGAGGCAATTGCTAATTTTTTCATGGAAAGGACCCCTCTGAAACTTGGCTAAGAATAAATTAATTTTTTGTTACACTTTTAGTCTAGGGCAAAACAAGATTGCGTCAACAGCGTGAAGGTTACGGAATTGTTTCGGGCGTAATATTATGTAATTACCTTTTATTAAATATTTGATATATATTAAATTTAATAATTGTAGTGATTTATTAAAATTGTGGATTTTCTATGAATAGCATAGAAAATGGTGAAATATTCGACGAAATTGTAAGTAGAAAATACTAAAAAACACGCCGAATGGCGTGTTTTTTGGAAAGCTTTAAACGTCAGAAAATCTTAAAAACGCAGTGTGGCATTTAAATTAAAGCCTTGTATATCATCACCAAAACCAACTGCACCACCGACTGCAAAGTTTGGACTGAAGAAATACTTAGAGCGTACCGAGAAGAAGTCGATATCCTCATCGCCATCATCTTCTATGTTATAAGCCAGTCCAAAGCTAAAAGCAGGATCAAAGTAATAATCTGCGGCTAAGTTGATAGTGTCGACATCTCCCCAAGCACCCTCTGCTTCAAGATTGATAAACTGTCCTTGACCCACTGGTGCAACATATTTGGCTGCTAGCGCAAAACGGTTATCGTCATTGTCTTCATCTCCTTGGTAGCCATCAATCCCTGTAGCAAGGAGTAAGTTGGATATTGGCATATAACCGACTAAGGCGCGGTAAGTCGTGGCATCATAATCTTCTTTATATTTAGCGCTACCAAGCACCGATTGAATTTTAGTTTCATCTTTTGCTTGCCCAAAACCCACTTGACCGTTCAAATAAAATTGTTCGACAAAATATTCAATGCCAGCACCAATATGATGCGCTTTGCTTTCTTGAGAAACATTATTTCCTAAGCCATCGGATAGTGTTTTGCTGTCCCAGTAATTATAGGTATAGCTCAAAGAAGCATTGCTATTGTGACCCAAGAACGCAGCTTCATTAAGCGGTGCATTTTTTACTATAACAGGATTAAAATAAAAGGTTCCTTTCAGATCAAACTGTCCTTCAGCATCAGTAATATCATCATCGCGGTCAAAATAACTAAAGCCTGTATCTATTTGAGCATCATAGGCAAAACTTGAGGATGCTATGAGTGCCAAAGCTAAACTCGTAAGAACTTTTTTCATGTAATAAACCCCTAAAGTGGTTGTCGTTATAAAAGTGTTATGTTTTTTTTAAGTGGATCTATTGTTGATAAATCCATCAGTGCCGTCAATTCCTAATTGCAGGTAGTGGCTAAAAATCTCCAAATGCTCTGTGCTATAATTGAGGGCTATTTAAGCTAATTATTGATTTGAGAGCAGCTCCCGTGGAAATTAATCCTTATTTAAACCAATTAAAAGATTTAAACGACCGTGGTCAAACACTACGGGGGTATCTTTGACTACGATCTAAAGAAAGAGCGTTTAGAAGAAGTTTTACGTGAATTAGAAGATCCTACAATTTGGAATGACCAGAGCCGTGCACAGGCTATGGCTAAAGAAAAAGGCGAACTTGAAAACGTTTTAAACGTGTTGGATGGTTTAGCCACTCAACTTGAAGATGCACAGGCAATGCTGGACTTGGCCGTAGAAGCCGATGATGAAAGTCTGTTGGCAGATGTACAATCGGAATTATCTTCTGCCGAGGAAGAGCTGGCAAAACTTGAGTTCCGTCGGATGTTCAGTAACCCAATGGATCCAAATCCATGTTATGTGGAAATTCAGGCAGGTTCAGGTGGTACTGAAGCTCAAGACTGGGCGTCCATGCTGTTGCGTATGTATATGCGCTGGATTGAACGTCATGGCTTTAAAGCTGAATTGATGGAAGAGTCTGATGGTGATGTGGCTGGAATTAAATCAGCGACCATTCGTGTAGAAGGTGAATATGCCTATGGTTGGTTGCGTACAGAATCTGGCGTGCATCGTTTAGTACGTAAATCGCCATTTGACTCGGGTAACCGTCGTCATACTTCATTCTCTGCAGTGTTTGTTTCGCCAGAAGTGGATGATAACATTGAAATTGACATCAATCCTGCTGATGTACGTACGGATACTTATCGTGCTTCGGGTGCAGGTGGTCAGCACATTAACAAAACCGATTCTGCGGTACGTTTAACGCATGCCCCTACAGGTATTGTGGTGGCGTGTCAGAACCAGCGTTCACAACATGCCAACCGTGACCATGCATGGAAACAGTTACGTGCCAAGTTGTATGAGTTGGAAATGAGCAAACGTAATGAAGCTGCGCAAGCCTTGGAAGACTCGAAGTCGGATATTGGTTGGGGCAGTCAGATTCGTTCATACGTTTTGGATGACTCACGTATTAAAGATTTACGCACTGGTGTTGAAAACTCGAATACGGGTGCAGTATTGGATGGTGACTTAGATAAATTTATCGAAGCCAGCTTAAAGCAAGGCTTATAAGTCAATTATCATCAATAACTTAGCTAAGTTTGATGCAGTTTTTTACAATATATCTAAAATATTCGATATAAAAATCGAAAAAATACGATATATTAAAGAAAAGCTGAATCAAGCTTGCACATGATTGAACCTGTCTGAACTATGGATATTGATTTAATTTTTAAAGCACTGGCGAATCCGACCCGTCGACAAATTTTGGAATGGTTAAAACATCCTGAACAATTTTTGTCGAGTGACGAATGTGGTGACTTTAGACGAGGCGTATGTGCGGGGCACATTGAACGTTTAGGTAAAGTCTCGCAATCGACCATGTCCAATCACCTATCGGTGCTCCAGCAAGCAGGTTTAATTCAAGTCGAAAAATATGGGCAATGGTCTTATTTTTCCCGCAATGAAGCCTTGATTCAGCAATATATCGAACATTTGCAACGTTCACTTTAATTGAAAAAGTGGCGATCGAGGCGACTATGGCTGAATTGAATACTCCTTTAACTCTGGGTGATCTACACTTAAAAAACCGTGTGATTATGGCACCTTTAACGCGTAGTCGTGCAACAGCAGACCGCGTGCCAACTGCCATGATGGCGGAATATTATGCGCAGCGTGCAAGTGCAGGTTTGATTATTTCTGAAGCGACCGTGATTTCGGAAGAAGCCAATGGTTACTTGAATACACCGGGGCTATTTAATGAAGCACAAGTTGAAGGCTGGAAACAGGTCACTCAGGCGGTACATGCCAAAGCTGGCTTAATTGTGGCGCAGTTGTGGCATGTGGGTCGTGTATCGCATCCAGATTTACTCAACGGTGAAACCCCTGTTTCGGCAAGTAATGTGCAACAGAAAGGTTATGTCAGCTTATTGCGTCCAAAACGTGAATATGTGGTGCCCCGTGCTCTAGAAATCGCAGAAATTCAAGCCATTATTGAGCAATATAAACAAGCAGCGATTCATGCCAAAGCAGCGGGTTTTGATGGCGTTGAATTACACGCAGCGAATGGCTATCTGATTGACCAGTTCCTACAAAGTTCCACCAATTTACGCGATGACCAATATGGTGGCAGTGTCGAAAACCGCGCACGTTTGTTATTAGAAGTGGTCGATGCGCTGATTGAAGTTTGGGGTGCAGGTCGTGTTGGGGTACATTTGGCACCTCGTGGCGACGAACATGACATGGGCGATGCCAATCCACGTGAAACATTCGGTTATGCACTCGAAGAATTGGGTAAACGTAATATTGCCTTTTTCTTTACCCGAGAATATTTGGCAGATGACAGTATCAGTACTTACTTGAAACAACGTTCAGGTGGCGTACCATTGATTGCTAACATGCGTTTAAGCCGTGAAGATGCGATTGACTTATTGGCAACAGGACAGGCAGATGCGGTGTCTTGGGGTAAAGACTATATTGCCAATCCAGATTTGTTTGAGCGTTTGGTTCAAGATGCGCCTCTGAATGAGCTTAAGCTAGAAAACATGATCGGAACAGATGTAGCAGCAGGATATATTGATTATCCAACTTTAGCTGAAACTGAAACAGCAGTGGTTTAAATTGCTTTTCAGCTAAATTCACGACAAGATAACAGCGCAATTTACCCAGTGTGATAAATTGCGCTGTTTTATTTGTAATCGTTTTTTCGGAGCACGTATTTGGCTACTCCTTTTTGGTATAACGCAGCACTCGCAATGATTAAACCGCTGTATCAATGGCGAATCAAAAAACGGGCGCAAGATGAAAGAGCTTACCAACAAGAATGTCTTGAGCGTTTTGGGCCATTTCAAACGCCGAAAAACCGCAATGCGCTATGGTTCCATGCCGTTTCAGTCGGTGAAACGAATGCAGCACAGCCTTTAATTGAACATTATTTAAAACAAGGTCATCCTGTCTTGGTGACCAACACCACTAAAACAGGACAGGCACGAGCCAAATCTTTATTTGATAAAACACCTTATCAAGCCTTGTTTCAAGCGGTGTATTTACCTGCTGATCAAAAGGGTTTAGTACAGGGTTTTTTTCAAAAATATCAACCAAAGATTTTAATTTTAGTTGAAACTGAATTATGGCCAAACTTATTGGATCAGGCACAGTTCTTTAAAGTTCCCTCGATTTTGGTCAATGCACGTCTCTCGGAAAAATCAGCACAAGGCTATGCCAAAGTATCAGGTTTAACTCGCGCGATGTTACACGGGCTAGACCAGCTCTTGGCACAAGACCGAGCAACGGCTGAGCGCTTTATCCAGTTAGGCGCAGCTCAGTCAGTAACACAGGTGGTGGGCAGTATTAAATTTGATATTCATGCACCTGAATTGTTTGTGAAACAGGCGGCTCAACTAAAACAAGAATGGTCACTTGCTGAGCGAAAAATTATAACTATTGCCAGTACCCATGCACCTGAAGAACAAAAATTATTAAGTGCTTTAAAACCATATTTAGATGCACAGCCTGAACTGTTGTGCATTGTGGTACCACGGCACCCTGAACGCTTCGATGAGGTCTTTGCAATTGCACAAAGTTTAAATTTAAACACCACACGTCGAAGTTTAAAGCAAGAAATAGTGGCAGATAACCAAGTCTACTTAGCTGACTCAATGGGTGAACTGTGGTTGTGGTATGCCTTATCGGATGCCTGTTTTGTCGGTGGTTCGTTGAATGAACCCGGCGGTGGACATAATATTTTAGAGCCGATAGCCTTGGATGTGCCGACCGTATTGGGGAAAAACTATTTTAATTTTCAAAGTATTGTAGATGAATTTTTACATGCCGATGCAGTGAAAGTGGTTGAGAATGCTGAACAAGCCGCTGTCGTACTGATGCAGTTATTGGCAGATACTGGTCAAGCCCAACAATTAAATCAAGCAGCGCAGAAAATTATGCAGCTGAACAAAGGTTCCTTGGACAAGCATATTCAAGCCATTGATGGCTATTTATAAGTCTCTGAAATTTGAATGCGTTTGTCACAACCGCAAATATTGTGGATTCAGTTGATGCCTTTGTGTAGGTGATTCCTACTTTTCAGAGATGAAAAGTAGCAAAAATCTTTTGCGGTGCTGAAGGTACGTCCTGTACCTCAGCACCGCGGGCGACATCCCTGTCACCCTCTGCGATAGCATGTGCTGATTGAGCCTTTACTGATTGGATTTGTTCTCTTTATTATGAATATCGTTCTTTTAGACCCTCGCCAAACCCTATCTGAAGTCTGGTCAATTACATCCACTCGCCAGTTAGCGCACTTACGTACCCATCTGAATGTACAAGTTGGTGATCGCTTGAAAGTCGGGATCCGTGAAGGTCAACGCTATTTAACCGAAGTCCTGATGGTCAGTGATAGTGTCATTCAAGTGACACCCATTCAGACTGAACCTGTTCCTGCTAAATTGCCAGTAACCTTAATTGTGGCGATGCCACGTCCGAAAGTACTGCGGCGTTTAATCATGGACAGCGTGACGATAGGGGTGGAAAAAATTGTATTGCTAAACAGTTACCGAGTAGATAAAAGCTATTGGCAAACCCCTTTTTTACAGCAGATTGATCAATACGTGACCTTGGGATTAGAGCAAGCTGGCGATACAGTTGCACCGAAAATCGAAATTTATAAGCGGTTTAAACCTTTTGTGGAAGATGTATTACCGACGTGGATTACGGTTGAAAGACCTGCTTATGTGGCGCATCCTTATGCAGGCATGACTATGCCGAATGCGATTACACATGCCTGTGCCTTGCTGATTGGGCCAGAAGGCGGCTTTATTCCTTATGAAATTGATCTACTTGAAAAAAATGGCTGCCAAGCGGTGAGCTTAGGCAACCGAATTTTAAGAACGGAAACCGCAATTCCCTATATTTTAGGGCGTTTGTTTACCTGAAGTTTCTGCGTTCATGTAAGGAAGGTTCTGGTCACGGTGGACTTTTACCTCTTGTACTGGATAAGGAATATTAATATTGTGTTCATTAAAGGCACGTTTGACTTCGGCCTGAATTTCACTGATTGATGCCGCAATATTGGTTTCAGTAGTATCAATCCACCAACGTACGGTCAGATTCACCGAAAAATCAGCCAATGCACTGACATTAACCGTAAAGCCAGGTTGACTGAGGACATTACGATTTTTATCTAAAATGGCTGTAATAATGTTTTTGGCTTTTTGCTCATCATCTTCATAACCAATCCCCACCATGAACTCGCAACGACGACGTTGGTAAGCGGTATTCACCGTAACAGGGCTGGTATAGACGGTTGCATTTGGAATCACAATGCGGCGTCCATCATTAGAGCGTAAGAAGGTTGCGCGAATCTGAATATCTTCAACGGTCCCTTCCATATTATTAACAATAATATCATCACCTATACGGAACGGTTCACCGAGTAAAATCAGAATACCTGACAGCATATTCTGGAAAATGTCTTTGAAGGCAAAACCAATCGCCACCGAACCAATTCCCAAGGCACTCATCAGTTGCCCTGGAGTAAAGCCCGGAATGGCAATGACCATGGCAATTAGAAAACCAAAGAAAATAATGATACTGGTTCCGACACGATTCAGTACCAGCACCAGATTTTGTCGCGTATATGAGCGATTTTCTAAAGTTTTACGAACAAAGAACTTAAACACCTTAGACAATAGCCAGAAAATAACTATAACAATCAGGGCAATACAGAAATAGGGCACACGCTCCCAAAAACTGGCCATGATTTTATCAATGGTGGTGTAGGCGTCATTATATTTCGCAGTATGTGCAATCACGGTTTCAGCCGTTTTTGCACCTGCTTCTTGTATCATTTGAGAAGTGCCCTGAGCAACTTCGCTCAGGTTGTGTTGTTCTGCCACAGGAGATCCGAAACAATTTAAATTTGTCGCTATTTTGCCTGAAAAGTGCCAGAAAGATAACCAAATAGAACTGAAGTTATACAGCTTTAACGATGTGGATCACCGTTAAAAATATTCAGTCCCTTTTTGAATGACTTCTTGTGGGGTTTCGAGCTCACCAGCTCCCATCATATAAGAGATGAAACTGCCTGAAGCCATAAAACTTAACACAAACAAAATGATCATCAGCCACGCTAGAATTTTCTCCCAAACAGGTGTGGTACGTGGCGCACCGTATTGATTTAATCCTGCTGTACCCGAAGCCAATAATACATAAAATGCCATAAAAAAATTAACAAGCGGAATCAAGAACAACAACAGCATCCAGCCTGATTTATTCAGGTCATGAAGGCGACGGATCATAATCACCAAACTGAAATAAAAATACAGAATGAAAATGACCCAAAAACCAAGTCCAGCCACGCTTAAAAAGGTTTGTAAGACATTGCTTTCTAAAGAATAGGTACTGAAATTAAAAATTCCAAGGAACAGGCTTAACGCCAATGTGGCAAAAAAGGTGATTAGATTGAGAAAACCACTCCAAGCAATCAAGCTCAGTCGACCAAAGCGCCCTTGCATAGACAAAGGATTCTCATTTTGAGGTGAGACATTACGTGAGAAAAATGGTGATGTTTGCGGAGTGCTCATAGGCTTTCCTAGTGTGGATTCGGTAATGAAATGTTGCGTTTTGCAAAAGAAGATACGTGGCATTTCAGGAAAATTATAAGATGAATTTAAGCGCCAAACACTGATTCATCGAAAGTTTTTCTAGAACTTAGATTTCATCTTTTGAATTTAAGCTGTATAAATAATATACGACCAAAGCATGATTGCAGTGTCTAAAAAAGAGCCGTAATACTGCCCAGATGCAGCAATAAAAAATATATAACGTGGCATGCATCTCGTGATGAGATGGAGAAGATCAAGGAAGTATGAATATGAAAGAAGTCTATCCTGTTCCAGAAGAATTTAAGAAAACGGCGCGGACCAATGAAGCCGAATATTTTGAACGTTATCAGCAATCCATTGAGCATCCCGAAGATTTTTGGGCAGAGCAGGCTCACAAATTGGAGTGGATCACCCCATTCACCCAAGTCAAAAATACCAATTTTGATAAAGAGAACTTTAAAATTGAATGGTTTGCCGATGGTGAATTGAATGTCTGTGCCAACTGCTTAGACCGACATTTAAAAGAACATCCGTATAAACCTGCCATTATTTGGGAAGGAGATCATCCTTCACGGCATAAAATAATTTCTTATATGGAATTGCACGATGAAGTATGCCGTTTTGCCAATGTCTTAAAGAAAAATGGGGTAAAAAAAGGCGACCGCGTGGTGCTTTATATGCCGATGGTCTCTGAAGCAGCAATTTCAATGTTGGCTTGTGCACGTATTGGTGCTGTACATTGTGTGGTCTTTGGTGGTTTTTCTCCTGATTCTTTAGCCAGTCGAATAGAGGATAGTCAGGCCAAAGTCGTGATTACTGCTGACTCTGGCATGCGAGGTGGCAAACCGATTTTTCTGAAAGAGAATGTCGATGCTGCTTTGAGTCTGGCGGGTACGGAGTCGGTGCAAAATGTCATAGTGGTACACCGTACAGGTAATCCAATTGAGATGAAACCGCAGCGTGATTTGTGGTATCACATGGAAATTATGTCGGTGAATGATATTTGCCCGCCAGAACCCATGAAAGCTGAAGACCCGTTATTTATTTTATATACCTCGGGTTCGACAGGGAAACCAAAAGGAGTATTGCATACCACAGGGGGTTACTTGACCTATGTGAACAGTACTTTCCGTGAAGTATTCGATTTAAAACAAGATGATATTTTCTGGTGTACTGCTGATGTGGGCTGGATTACAGGACACTCCTACGTGATTTATGGACCACTTTCGAATGGTGCAACCACGGTCATGTTTGAAGGTGTCCCGCAATATCCAAGTTGGGCACGTACGGGGCATATCGTCGATAAGCATAATGTCACTATTTTATACACTGCACCTACGGCTATTCGTTCCATGATGCGTGAGGGTGATGCCTTTGTGCGAGAGAGTGATCGGAGTAGTTTACGTTTATTGGGTTCAGTAGGTGAACCGATTAATCCTGAAGCATGGAATTGGTATTACACCGTTGTCGGCGAAAGCCGCTGTCCGATTGTGGATACATGGTGGCAAACAGAAACGGGTGGTATTTTAATTTCCCCTTTACCTGGTGCAACGGATTTAAAACCGGGTTCGGCGACCCGTCCTTTGTTTGGGATTCAACCCGCTTTGGTTGATGCAGAGGGCAAAGAACTGGAAGGTGAGGCCGAAGGCAATCTGATTATTAAGGATTCTTGGCCAGGGCAAATGCGTACCATTTGGGGTGATCCAGCACGCTTTATTGAAGCCTATTTCTCGACTTATCCGGGCAGTTATTTTACAGGAGATGGGGCGAGAAGAGATAAAGATGGTTATTACTGGATTACGGGACGTGTGGATGATGTGTTGAATGTTGCAGGGCATCGTCTAGGCACGGCAGAAATTGAAAGTGCCTTGGTGGCACATGAGGCGGTTGCCGAAGCTGCCGTAGTGGGTATGCCGCATGAGATTAAAGGGCAGGGTATTTGTACTTTTGTGACTTTACAAGCAGATGTTCCTGAATCTGAAGAACTGAGAGCCGAGTTGGTGGCATGGGTACGCAAAGTGCTCGGTCCTGTTGCTACGCCAGATGCGTTACATTGGGCACCTGCTTTACCCAAAACCCGTTCGGGTAAAATTATGCGACGAATTCTCAGAAAGATTGCCGCGAATGAATTGGATAGTCTAGGTGACACCTCAACCTTGGCTGACCCACAGGTGGTAGAGGTTCTGATCGCCAATGTTTACTCGAAAGCCCCCTCTTAAGTCCGCTTGGATTGGGTTCTAAATATATAAAAATCTAAGGCAAGAAGTCGTGTAATACGCTGCTTCTTGCCGATCAGGTTAAATAATAATTTAACGTCTGGTTAAAACGAATCATTTTTAAGATTTTGTAAAGAAGATGTAAATATAAATTTTTTAAGTTGACGAGTTAGATTGAAATCTGTAGATTTTCTTTTTGTGAGGATCTTTTCAAATGATTTTTCAATCTATTTTGACCCAATTCCAAACGCTCTCTTCTGGCACTGATGCCTTCAAAAAACTCAAACAGCTTTGTGAGCAAAATATTCCGCTTGCCACAGATTCATCTGAACAAACCGCTTTATTCTTAATTTACGGATTTGCTAAAAATTACGTTTTACTCTACGAAGATCAAGCGGTCACATCTGAGTTTGCCCAAGCCGCCAAACAGCAGCTATTGGACTATATGTTGCAACTAGACAATGCAATTCAGACGGGTCAAAAAGACCAGATTTTGGACAGTTTGAATCAGGTAACCGCAGAATATATGCAAAGTTCTAGAGTATTTTAAGACCGAGTATTCAAACGGATATCACGGTGATTTAAATCTTATTTTATCCAAAAAAAATCCCCTAAGCCGAGCCTTAGGGGAAATTTGGTGTTGCCATGTTATTGTTATTATAGGTACATGAAATCAGTCTGCTTAAATTGTAATGCAACAATTAAGCAGACTTTGCTTGTACACGATGTTGTGCTTCAAGTTCACGGACCAAAGGCAACACCTTTGCGCCGAAGTATTCGACTTCTTCAATAAAATGTAAGAAGCCAGATAAAACCAGATCTACCCCCACTTGTTTTAACTCAATAATTCGCTGGGCAATCTGTTCAGGTGTACCAATCAGATTGGTTTTAAATCCATCGTTATATTGAACTAAGTCTTCAAAAGTCGATTTTGCCCAGTTGCCTTCGCCTTCTATCGTTGCGGCCCCTGCTTCACGTGTGGCATCACCAAAGGCATTAACGGCTGAAATATTGGCCTTGGCGATAATTTCCTGTAATACCGCTTGAGCCTCTTCTTCTGTATCACGGGCAATAATGAAGGCATTTACCCCAATTTTGACCTGATGACCATTTAGTTTGGCTTTCTCGCGAATATCATCAATTTGTTTTTTCAGTTCTTCGACGGTATTGCCATTGGTGAAATACCAGTCCGAAACACGGGCAGCCATATCACGTGCGGCACGAGAGCTTCCCCCTTGAAAGATTTCAATATGAGGTTGCTGCACAGGCTTTGGTTTTAAAGTGTAGTCATTAAATTGGTAATAACGGCCTTGAAAACTAAAATGATCCTGTGTCCAAATTCCTTTGAGGCTCCGAATGAATTCTTCTGAACGTGCATAACGTTGATCATGTTCGGGCCATTCTTCCCCAATGGCATCGAATTCACCTTTAAACCATCCGCTGACCACATTAATCGCAATGCGTCCTTGCGATAAGTGATCAATGGTGGCTAATTGTTTCGCAGCTAAAACAGGTTTCCAGGGACCAGGTAAAATCGCAGCAATAACTTTGAGTTTTTCTGTTTTAGCCAAGAGACCATGGCTAAAACTCACCGACTCATGTTGATTTTCTGCACCATAACCAGCGGTAAAGCGAATTTGAGTTAGTGCATACGCAAAACCATTTTGCTCAGCCGTTTGCGCCAAACGGACATTGTATTCATAACTCCAGTCAGTACGCTGTTCAATGTCACTAACGACCAAGCCACCACTGACATTGGGCACCCAATAAGCAAAAAGAACGTCATTATGTTGTGTCATGCGGAGACCCTCAAAAGGTTTAATTTTTATGCAACATGGCTTTGTAGCGGTTTTTTTGCATGGAGCCGAGATTCAGCCGCATCTAAACTTGGTACTGCGGCAGAAGGTAAAACTTCGGCCTGTTCAATTTGCGTATTAATGCCCAAAGTTTGATTAGCATGTTGGGATTTTTCTTTGATGACATCGGCACGTTGTCCTTTGGCTGGCGCCCATTCCAAAATTGGTAAGGCACGTGCAACAGCCAGAGTAATACGGTCACGCAACAGTTCACTGTGAATGGTGTATTCTGGAGTGAAATCACGGTCTGTGGCATACACGCCAATTGGAAGCGTTTGTGCTTGGAAAAAGCTAAACAGCGGACGTAGTTGGTGCTCCAATACCAAGGCATGACGGTCACTTCCGCCTGATGCAGCCAGTAATACAGGGACATCCACTAATGCGGTTTGCTCGACAAAGTCAAAGAAATGTTTGAAAAGTCCTGTAAATGAAGCACGATAAACAGGAGTCCCCACAATCAATGCATCGGCTGCTTCTACTGCCGCTAAATCATCTTGGATACGTTGTGGTAACTGATGGCGATAAATAGCGCCCCCTAATAAATGTCCAATTTCGCTGAACTTAATAAAATGTACATTGATTGGCGTGGCTTCACCCAGTTCATTCAGAATTTCTTGAACCAAAGCTTCGGTTTTAGAAGGTGTATTTAAACCACCTGAAACAGCGACAATATTGAGGGGTTTGGGTTGATGAGAAGATGACATAGTAAATAACCTAAAAGCAGTCTTAGAATGTTTACTATTTATCAACAGGAGCAAAGGCGCTGTAAAATAAGGAAAAACAGATTCATTATCTGATTTTAAGATATATCTAAAAAGGGTGAGATTTGTCGCAACAATCCTGATTAATTATTTGAATTTTCAATTTATATTGCAAATGAATAAGGATTTTTAACCTGAGAATTAGATTTATAGTAAATTCAGATTTGTTTTTCGACTTTTTTGAAAAACTTTATACGGGTGATTTCCCTATTTTTTGTAGTTATTTAAAAAATAGTTAATATTTGCATATCCTTAAGGGCACATGTATGGTTAGAATAAGAATTACTGTGCACTAGATCTCTTACGCTGCTTATGAATATTTTAATCGTTGATGATCATCCGTTGTTTCGTCATGCTTTGATTCAAGCCGTTCGCTATAGCTTACCTCAAGCCCAAATTAATGAGACTGCCGCAGTAAATGAATTTTATGAACGTTTAGAAAAAGGTCCTGAACCTGATTTGGTCTTATTAGACTTAAATTTACCTGGTGCTTCAGGTTTTTCTGCATTGGTTCATGTTCGTGCACAATACCCATCGCTGCCGATTATTGTGGTTTCTGCGCATGAGGAAGTGTCAATTATCCAGCGTGCCATTGCGCATGGTGCTATGGGCTATATTCCGAAGTCAGCACATCCGAGTCACATTGGTGAGGCGATTCGCCAAGTCCTAGAAGGTGAAATTTGGTTACCACCAAATTTGCCAACCAATACGAGTTTTGACCCTCGTGCAGCAGATGAAACTGAATTGGCAGAGCGTATTCAATCGCTTACGCCACAACAGTTCCGCGTGTTAATGATGGTTGCGGAAGGTTTGCTCAACAAGCAGATTGCCTATGAACTAGATGTATCAGAAGCTACGATTAAAGCGCACGTGACTGCCATTTTCCGTAAATTAGGCGTGCAGAATCGTACTCAGGCGGTCTTGGCCATTAATGCGCTGAATATTGATGAAAAGAAAATGTAATGCTGTGAAGTACAAAAAATAAAGACCTTTTAGAGGTCTTTATTTTTATCTGTATAAAATGGTTTTAAGCTAAAAAGTCTTGTTTGTGCATGGTATTGTCACAATAAAGTGGGTTGAGTGCACATTCCAATTCATCAATTTGTTCTTGGTTAATATAACCTTTCGATTTTAAATATTCCGCGACGCGATCATCGCGTAGACTCAAAAATGCAGCGTCATAGACGCCCAAATCTACAAACAATGCAGCAGTTTCCAAACTGTTGAAGCGGTCGAGATAGATTTGATTGTCATACATTAAAAAGATGTGATCATATGGATCATTTACATCGACCATCAGCCAATTTGCTAATTCCATTGGTGGCGTTTTAATAAACAGTAGATCGGACAGTTCATCGAATTGACTGGTGTCTAATTGGTCTAAATTGGTTTTGACTTTACCTAACCATGCTTTGAATACTAGTACAGCACCTCCGCGAAGTAACATACTCCAAATTTGGTGACGAACAGCAGGATTTAAATTACGTGTCTCGGTTTGAAGTAACTGCAACAGTTTTTCTTCCTGTTGAGTTAGTTTTTCAAAGAGTCCTAGCCCTTGTGGTTTATATTCGGCAGGGGTAAATACATCAAAATTGAGTTCATCAAAAACTTGTAGCGCAAGTGGGACGGCATTTTGATAGAGGGTATTTAGTGCTTCAACATGAGTGGGGGTAATTTTACTTTGTTCAAAAACATGATTCCAATCAATATCGGGCAATAGTGCATTTACACCATAAAGTCGATGAAACTGTTGTGCTTGATGTAAATCATGTGGAACCATTTCAGAAATATTCATTGAGGTCTCCTGAAAGCTTGTGCAATGTGGGCGAGCATTGACAATTGAACTATTGGTCTTGTGAATTTTTTGCTCGAGGGATGTCCTCATTTATGGAATTTCTGCCTTGGAAAATGTATAAGACTAAAGTCGTATATGGTGGAAAATAAGTAATAAATATCAATAAAATGATGAAGTTGAAATTTTGTAACTAAGTGTACAACTGTGCATTAATGTAACCTGAATGAATCTGCCATAGCCAAAAAAATAAAATGCGAGAATGACTCCCTAATTTTTTATAATTTTATTATTTTCATTGAGTTAATTTTATATATGAGAGCAGCATATGAAGTCAGTTAAAAGTTTTTGTCCTTACTTAAGGTCATATTTGGCATTTTAAAGCAAAATGGTGTATTCAGAATGCTCTGAATACACCATCCTGTAAGTATTAAGACGCTTAGTCGCTGGAAATTTTTAGCCCAGATAACCATGATCGTAGAGATGCAGGTTTTAAAGGTTTTCTTAACAAGACAATATTGAGTTCTTTTAAGGTCTGTGGCAACTCTGGATCAGAGTCTGCTGTAATGAGTGCGACAGGTACTTTTTCCTGACGATTTTGTAAAATAAAGTCCAACCCCATTTTATCGTCATTTAAATGTTGGTCGACCAACCAGACTTGAATGTTTTCTTGTTGAATCAGGGCAAAAGCTTGTTCGGGTTCAGTGGCTTTAAACACTTGATAGCCCCATTTGGTCAGTAAGGTACTCATACCTTCCAAAATGGTTTCATCATTATCCAAACATAGAATCTTATAGGCTTTGGTTTTCAAGGGCACCGCTTGTATAGGAGTTGCAATGACCTTAGGTGCTGCGACCACAGGCACTTCAATCATGAAGCAAGAACCTTTGCCCAGCTCGGAATAGACATGTACTGGATAATCTAATAGCCCCGTCATGCGTTGTACAATAGCCAAACCTAGTCCCAGACCTTGTTCACCCCAAGGGGAGGTATGTCCGCAACGCTCAAACTCTTGAAACAGCTTAATTCGTTGTTCTTCGGCAATGCCTGGCCCTGTGTCCCAAACCCCAATCCGAATATGCTGTGGACGTTCTGAATCGCGCAGTACACCCACAATGACACGTCCTTTGGCGGTATAGCGTAGTGCATTACTGACAAAGTTCTGAATAATACGGCGAATCCATTGCGGGTCAGTATCAATCCAGAACTGAGCATCATGTACATGTAGTTGAATACCGCGTTGTGCTGCAATCGACTTAAACTGTAATTCTAAGTCGCTTAACAAGTCATGTAGTGGGTAGGCTTGACGTTTCGGTTGAATCGTACCGCCTTCTAAGCGGGCAATATCCAATAATGCCGACAACATACTTTCTGCTCCATGCAAAGCTCGGTCCAGTTGTTGTAAGGTTTTACGGTCTTCTTCAGATTGAACACTTTGTTCCAACGCCGTACTGAACAAGCGTGCAGCATGCATGGGCTGTAACAGGTCGTGACTGGCTGCGGCAATAAATCGGCTTTTCGACATATTGGCTTTATCGGCCTGCTCCCGTGCCAACTGTTGTTCTGTCAAAGCATCGGCAAGCTGTTGGGTACGATCTTGCACCCGTGCCTCTAACATCGCTTCATTTTCTCGGAATGCAGTAATGTCGGCGAAGGTCGTCACAAATCCCCCGCCTTCAATCGGATTGCCACGCATTTGAATGACACGACCATCTTTACGAATTCGTTCAAACTCGTGTGCACTGCCGACTTTCATCCAGTGAATACGTTTACGCACATGTTCTTCCACCGACCCTGGTCCACATTCACCACGCTCTGCGTTATAGCGAATTAAATCGGCAATTGGACAACCGACATAAGCCAGATCTTTAGGATAATCAAATAATTTAAGATATTGGTTATTCCATGCCACTAAGCACATGTTTTCATCCACCACACTCACACCTTGGGTCATGTGGTCGATCATGGTCATAATCAGGTTTTGATTAAAACGTTGCCATTGAGAGGCTTGGTCTAAGATGTTCGCTACTTGCCCTAAAGCTAAGCCATTATTGACCATTGCAGTCGTCAATAAGGTACGTGCAGATGCTGCACCAATGGTGCCAGCCAAATACTGTTCCGTAAAGCGCCACCACATGCCATTGGCGCTGCTGTTGGCATTTAAAACGACATTGTTTTGTTGACAGAATTGTTCAAATGCTCGGGTTGCAGGCCCATCTCCAGTAATGCGTTTAGCTAAGGTAATTAAGTCTGCAACTTTTAAGCGTGCGACATCATGATGTAAATAGTTGATTTCAGAAGATGTATTTTGAGCAGGTAGTGGTTTGGTTTCATAATAAAAGAAACTTTCTGCTTGAATTTGTTCTGCAATACTTGGTCTGAAAATACGAGAAATCCATATATATAACAGAATGTTAAGACCCAAAGCCCAAATGACGCCATGGGTTAAGGGCGCAAAAGATTCAAAACCCAGTAGGGCTTCAGGGCGTAACCAGCTTAGACCGAATGGGCCATGGAGTAAGAACTGCATGGTGAAGGTGGTATAATCTTCAGGGAAGCTGCGTAATATGGTGGGCAGCAGTAGGGTGTAAGCCCACATCATAAAACCAACAATTAAGCCTGCATAAACGCCTTGTTTACTCCCACCACGCCAATACAAACCTCCAATTAAGGCTGGGGCAAATTGTGCTACCGCACTAAAAGCCAATAAACCAAATACAGAGAGCTGATCAATATCGTTGAAGAAATGAAAGAATAAAAAGCCCAACAGCATGACCGCTAAGATACAGACCCGACGGGTAAATTTCAGCACCAAAGGCATGCGTTTATCATGTCGAGAAAGAAAATTGAAGCGCCATAGAGCTGGCATGATCAGGTCATTACTGAGCATGATAGACAAGGCAACTGAAGATACTAACAACATGCCTGTTGAGGCAGAAAATCCACCCAAAAATGCCAAGATAGTGAGCCAATCCTGCTGATAACTAATTGGCAGTGAGAGTACTGCAACATCGGGAATTGCTAAATACTCAGGTGCAGCATGTAATGCCCAACTGGCAATCGGAATAATTGCCAGTGTGGTGAGAATAAGATAAATGGCAAACCAGCGACGCGCGCCACGAATATGTTTTTCATCCCGTAGTTCGACCACAGCAACATGGAATTGGCGGGGTAAACAGATGATGGCTAAGGCGGCTAATAGCGTTTGAATCCAGAAGGTTTCGGGTACGCCAAAGAGTTGGACATCTTTGAAGGTTTTGCCGACATCATGTGAAATTTGCCCAAGGTTTTCAGGTTCAGCAAAAACGAAGAAAATGGCCACGCACAGCAAGGCGAATAATTTGACGAAAGATTCAAACGCTACAGCCAGCATTAATCCACCATGCTGCTCGGTATTGGCGATTTGTCGCGTTCCGAAAATCATGGCCAAAATAGCCAGAATGCCCGTCAGAAAAAGCACACTATTGGTGGTGCTTTCCAGCCCTGTGTTTTGCTGCAAAATAACGGTTGCACTCAAAGCAATCGCACGGAGTTGCAGCGCGAGGTAAGGAATAATAGCAATTACTGCTAAAATGGTGACCAGTGAAGCCAAAGGTCCACTTTTACCATAGCGTGCTGCCATAAAGTCAGCAATTGAAGAAATCGCATGGTGTTGACGCACACGACCAAGTCTACGCCAAATGTCATAACCCAGCGCAACAAACAGTAAAGGGCCTAAATAAATTGGCAGGAAGATAATGCCTTCACGAACTGCGGCACCTGTTGCACCGTAAAATGTCCATGAAGAACAATACACTCCTAAAGTTAAGCTAAACAACAGCATCCGGCCACGTGTGCTTAGACGAGTTGCATGTTTCTCCCCATAGAAAGCGCAAATAAAAAGTAATACGATATAAAGTGCGAGAACACCAATAATAAGCCAACTGTTCATAGTGCTGAATTGTCCCGAGTTACGGGCTTATCATAGCCTATTCAAGTTCGTGTCAGTTTGATTTGCTTAAAATTTAACGACCAAAGTCTAAATTACAAGAACCCTACAACATTGTTAAGTTTGTATACGAAATAATTCAAATTAAAAATGCGTCTATGGCTGGACGCTTCACAGGAGCAAGATTATGGATGAGGTTCAGGTAAACCAAATTCTGCAAAATCCCAAATTTAAGGAAATGGTCAGTCGCAAAAGTAAACTCAGCTGGACACTGACGGTCATTATGTTGGTTGTGTACGTTGGTTTTATGCTGTTGGTCGGCTATAACAAAGAGTTTTTAATGACTTCCTTTAGTGGTGGTGTTACCACGATTGGTATGCCATTGGGTCTAAGCATTATTGTATTATCTTTTGTTTTATGTGGTGTGTATTCGTATATCGCGAATAACAAACTTGATGCATTAAATGAAGAAGCAATGCGTGAAGTCGAAGCAATTGCGCATGAGAAAGGACAGCACTAATGAAATGGAATTCATTGAAAGCACTTACAGTTGCTGCAACAACCCTAATGGCTTCAGGTGTCGCACTAGCAAGTCCAGACTTAGGTGCAGCAGAACAGCAAGCAACTAACTGGCATGCCATCATCATGTTTGCCATTTTTGTCGGCTTTACCTTGTTTATTACCAAATGGGCGGCAAAACAAACCACCAACACTGCAGACTTCTATACAGCAGGTGGCGGAATTTCAGGTTTCCAAAATGGTTTAGCGATTGCGGGTGACTATATGTCCGCGGCGTCATTCTTGGGTATTTCTGCAATGGTTTTCAGCTCAGGTTTTGACGGCTTGCTGTATTCATTGGGTTTCATGGTGGGTTGGCCAGTTGTATTGTTCTTGGTGGCTGAACGTCTACGTAATTTAGGTAAGTTCAACTTATCTGACGTGGTGTCATTCCGTTTGGCGGAAAAACCAGTACGTACACTTGCAGCAATCAGTTCATTAGTTGTGGTTGCATTCTATCTGATCGCTCAGATGGTGGGTGCAGGTCAGTTGATCAAACTTTTATTTGGTTTGAACTACAACATTGCTGTAGTGATTGTTGGTCTTCTGATGATGGCTTACGTAATCTTCGGTGGAATGTTGGCAACGACTTGGGTACAGATTATTAAAGCGGTAATGCTTTTATCTGGCGCTTCATTTATGGCATTCATGGTCATGAAAGGCGTAGGTTTTAGCTTCGCTGAAATGTTCTCTCAATCGATTGATGTTTTTGCAAAAGTACATGAAATTACTGTAGCTGAAGCAGGTAACATCATGGGCCCTGGTAAACTTGCAGCGAATCCAATTGATGCGATTTCTTTAGGTCTTGCATTGATGTTCGGTACAGCAGGTCTTCCACACATCTTAATGCGTTTCTTTACCGTTAAAGATGCAAAAGAAGCACGTAAATCAGTAGTTGTGGCAACAGGTTTCATTGGTTATTTCTATCTTTTAACTTTCATCATCGGCTTTGGTGCGATCCTTTATGTATCGAACAACCCACAGTTCCTTGATGTTGCGAAAATGGCAATGACTGGCAAGCTTGAGCTTGTTGGTGGTAACAACATGGCTGCGGTTCACTTGTCTGATGCATTGGGCGGTGACTTGTTCATGGGCTTCATTTCAGCAGTAGCATTTGCAACGATTCTTGCAGTAGTTGCAGGTTTGACATTGTCTGGTGCTTCAGCAATTTCTCATGACTTGTATGCAAACGTATTCAAGAAAGGTCAAACGACTCCTGAATCTGAACTTCGCATGTCTAAAATTGCAACTTTAGGTTTAGCTATTTTTGCCATGATTTTGGGTATTTTGTTCGAAAAACAAAACGTTGCCTTCATGGTTGGTTTAGCATTCTCTGTAGCTGCATGTGCGAACTTCCCAGTGCTTGTATTATCAATGTTCTGGAAAGGCTTAACGACACGTGGTGCAGTAATTGGCGGTTTGGTGGGTCTAATCACTGCGGTGGTACTCATTGTCTTAGCGAAAGCAGTTTGGGTAGATACTTTGGGTATTTCTGATACGCCAATCAACCCATTCAATGGTCCTGCAATCTTTGCTATGCCATTGGCATTCTTCTGCTGCTGGTTGTTCTCTGTGACAGATAATTCTGCACGTGCCCAAGCAGAACGTAAAGCATTTGATGCACAGTATGTACGTTCGATGACAGGTGTTGGTATTTCAGGCGCGTCTGATCACTAATTCTGAATCAAATAATAAAAAAGCTCCGTCAGGGGCTTTTTTATTGTGTACTCAAAGTTGTCAAATAATGAATACCGAATACCTGCTAGACCCAGCCCACTAAATACGCTAAAACAGAATAAGCAAAATAAAAGATTTCTCAAAAATAAGTACAAACAAATGTTTGAAGTGTTCCCATCAATTGAATAAGGCAGGTGGATATGCAAGTGATGATCGACTTCTGGAAAGGACTTCGTTTATTGCCATCGGCATGGTTATTGTTGGTTCAATTCTGTATGTTGTGGTTGTCGATCATGGGATACCGTGGGTTGTCATATCGGGCATTTATGTGGTGTCTGGGGGTATTGGCTTTACTGATTATTGCCAAAGTGATTCGACAAACGCCCGTTTATACTTTTCTGGGCTTAAGCTTTGTTGGAGGGGCTTTTATTTTTTCCTTTCTGATTTTATTGGGCTTTGACACCATCACGATACAGGTAATTGCACACAGTTTTGAAAGTTTGGCTTATTTTTTGGCTGCCTATGGTTTGGTACGCTATATGTTTGCAGACCGTTATTTAACCAAAGATGAAATGTTTGCAGCAGGTGCTGTGTTTACCCTAATGGCTTGGGGATTTGCATTTTTATATAACATTTGTCAACTTCTGATTCCCCATAGTTTCCAAAGTCCAACGTCGGGTCTGCAATCTTGGTTGAACCTGTTATTTTTAAGTTTTAGTTTACAGTCGGCGACAGGACTGTCCGATATTATGCCCATGACGCCCGCCGCACGTATTTTAGCGATATTGCAAATGTTTTGTGGTGTCATGTATTTAGCCTTAATTGTCTCCAGACTGATTGCACTACAATATATTCGGCATGACCCACGACATAATAATGAATAATGCAACGCGATAAATCGTTACAGGAATTGAACTGCCCCAACAGACAGAATTTATTATCATTATCAAGAATCGTTAAAATTTAACATATTCATTTCTTAATAAGATCCGCGAAATTAACCGAATTGGTTTCATCTTTTTTACATCTATAAAAATCTTCTGGGGGAAATTATGCCTTCCATCAAGACGTCTCCATTTGCCAATGTCAAACGGAATGTATTTTTAAGTACTGTTGCGATTATCGCGCTATTTTTGGCGCTCATTTTATTCGATCCAAGCGGTTTTGAACGCTTAACCAAGCATTTGAATCAATGGATTATTGATTCTTTTAGCTGGTTTTATGTTTTAGCCGTTGCCTTTTTTCTGATTTTATTGATTTTCATTGCCATATCGGACATGGGTAAAATTAAACTGGGACCTGAGCATAGTAGCCCCGAATACAGTAAAGGCTCTTGGTTTGCCATGCTGTTTACCGCTGGTATGGGGATTGGGCTGATGTTTTTTGGCGTGGCTGAACCCGTCATGCATTATGTCAGCCCACCGACTGGGGAAGGGGAAACGTTAGCCTCGGCACAGCAAGCGATGCGGATTACTTTTTTCCATTGGGGTTTGCATGCATGGGCTATTTATGCGCTGGTGGGATTATCATTGGCTTATTTTTCCTTTCGGCATAATTTGCCGCTAAAAGTCCGTTCAGCATTGTATCCATTGGTTGGCAAAAAAATATATGGTCCTGTAGGGGACGCGGTTGATACTTTTGCCACTTTGGGCACGATTTTCGGGGTAGCCACCACACTCGGTTTTGGGGTCACGCAAATTAACTCTGGCTTGAATTACTTATTCGGTATTCAGCAAAGTGTGGCTATTCAAGTGGGGCTGATTGTCTTTGTCAGCTTTTTAGCATCCTTATCGGTCGGTTTGGGGCTAGATAAAGGGATTAAGCGACTGTCTGAGTTGAATTTGATTCTCGCTTTAGTTTTGCTTTTATTCGTTTTTTTCGCCAGTTCCTCAATTTATATCCTACAAACCACGATTCAAAATGCTGGGCAATATGTATCTAACCTGTTTAGCATGACGTTTAATTTATATGCCTATCAACCCAATGGCTGGATTGGCGGGTGGACCATTATGTACTGGGCATGGTGGATTTCATGGTCGCCATTTGTCGGAATGTTTATTGCCCGAGTCTCTCGTGGGCGCAGTATCCGAGAGTTCATTGTTGGTGTGTTGTTTATTCCGACGGGTTTTACTTTAATCTGGATGGGTTTTATGGGGAATGCGGCGCTGTTCAGTATTCTTCATGATGGGCAAACTTCCTTAATTGCAGCAGTCCAGCGTGATTCATCTGTAGCATTGTTTGAGTTTTTGACCCATCTTCCCTTTGTTCAAATTTCGAGTCTGATAGCCACGGTATTGGTGGTACTGTTCTTTGTCACTTCAGCTGACTCAGGCTCTCTCGTGATTGATTATTTAACTGCTGAAAATGAGAACTCACCTTTATGGCAGCGATTATTTTGGACAGTTTTAATTGCATTGCTTTCGATTATTCTCTTGATGGCGGGTGGCCTAGCGGCATTGCAATCGGCCACAATTATGAGTGCTTTGCCATTTACCTTAATTATGCTATTGATGAGTTGGGGCTTAATCAAAGCGCTCAGTTTAGATTTGACCAAAATGCAAGCACTACAAGAAGCACGGATTACTCCACGAGCCATTCAAAATCCACGCAGTTGGCAACAGCGTTTGGGGCTGATAATGCATTACCCGCATACCCAACAAGAAGTTGAACAATTTATACAACAAAATGTACAAAATGCTTTTCTACAAGTACAAAAGGAATTTCAGCGTCGTCAACTTGAAGTGACCATTCGACCCGTCGAACAGGGATTGCAACTGCGTGTTGATCATCACAACGAAATCAATTTTATTTATCAGGTGGTTTCACATGAAACTCAACCGCCGAGTTTTATGGCAGATACACGAGAGCAAGATCAGCCGTTTTATCAAGCCGAAGTTTTCTTGCGGGAAGGTGGTCAAAATTATGATGTGATGGACTGGACCTTGGAAGATTTACTGCAAGATATTATTGATCAGTATGAACGTCATTTACATTTCTTGAGTTTGGTGCGTAGCCCGAATGCATAAGCATAAAAAAGGACGCATGTAGCGTCCTTTTTTGATTCCGTGTCTAATCAATTAGAAACGGAATTTAGCATTTAAGCCAACAGTTTGCGTATCAAGATCAACATCTTTTGCATTCGCATTAACATAGCTTGCACCTACAGCAACTGCTGGAGTGATGAAGTAGTTTACGTTTGCGCCCCAAGCAGAGTCAGGTGTGTTGTCAAAGCTTGATTTTACATAAGAAGCACCAACGCTAAGTTTTGGTGTTACATATAAATCAGTTTTGAATTGGTAAGCTGTGTCATCACCATAAACGATGCCAGACTCGAAACCTACAGCCATGTTTGTGCCGTCAATGTTACCTACATATTTAGTACGTGCAGTGATTGCATCTTGGTCATCACCAATAGTTGCAGTTTCACCTACAGCACTAACTACACCTTTGCTCATTACATTAAATGCATCTAAAGCAAATTGGTCAGCAACGCTGGTATAACCTACAGCAACCAAGAAATTCGGAGCAGCTAAAGCACCAAGTTCTAATGCATAACGGTCGCCTTGATCGTCAGAAGCATTGTTGTTTTTGCTGTCTAGAATTGTATGGCTGTAAGACGCGCTTGCATATACAGGTACAAATTTAGTTGGTACATAAGCTTCAGCTTTAGCGCCATAGTTGTGAGCAGTAACATCAAAACCGTTCGAACCTAATTCAGCATAGTTATATGCCAAAGAAACATTAGACGCTTGGTTTAAGAAAGCTGCTTCAGCTAAAGGACCTTTAGAAGAATCTACATCTTTAAAGTAGTAAGTACCTTGCACACCGCCAGTAAAGTCTTTGTCGTTTGCTGCAGATGCATCGATGTACTCAGACTGACCTTGTACTTCGAATTGGTATGCTTGAGCACCGGTCATGGCTAATAATAAAGCAGTGGCTAAACCGAGTTTTTTCATGAGTGTTACCAGTTTGTTAGAATGGATTAAACAAGTGGCATTGTATTGTAACAATTTATTTAGTCAATTAAGTGTATGTTACAGAGTGCAGTGGGTTTTAATCTAAAAAGAAAATGTATAGAAATTAGACAAATGGAAAAAAATGTGTCAACCTTTAAAAAAAGACAAGGATAACAATTGAATAAGTGCATTCTTTCCTAAATTTTCGGTACAATAACAGTGTGGAATTAGATGGCTCTTTGATTGTAAAAAAGAATAATTTGTTAATATGTGATTGCCAAAAACAATGATAAATTTCATTAAATTGAAGCAAAATTTTGTAATTCATTTCAAATATTCGCTCAAAATTTAATTAAATATTACTATAAATGTAACAATTGGACTTTTTATAAGCTATTTTCTTTTATTAGTGTGACATGGTTCTCTTTATCTGTATTAAATGTGTTTTTATATAAAACAAAGCGATTCAATCGGCTTTACTTCTGAACAAAAGAGGGACATAATAATTGAGTAATCAGATCATGTTTCATAGAAATAGTGTGATACCTGCCTGATTCTCCACAAAAAGTTTTTAGTTTATCGCCCAACTTTCCCCAAGGTTGGGCTTTTTTTTCTTTTAAAAACATGATTTTTAATTTGAAAATATCAACATTCAGAGAAGGATTAAGGTATTGCATGAGCCATAGATTGAGTGATTACAAGTCAGTCAAATGATCTAATTACATTTTAACTAGGGTAATGAGTGTGAATATGATAGATCAAGCCAGTATTTTGAATTATTTTCGCACCAAAATGATGCAGTTATTCTTTTGATTTGCGTGAATTTAATGTTGAGATTTAATTGCATAAGCAAAAAAAATCCCAGTTTAAATAAATAAACTGGGATTTTTTTGCCAAAAAACAGGGAAATTTAAAAATATCTGCTGAGGATGAAATTAAAAACGCCCTAATGTTGTGCATTATGCACCATAATGGATCAAAAGTAAACAAATTCAATGGAATTTATTCCGTTTGGTCAAAATCTGGCTATGATAGGTTTAAAAGTGATAGGACAAGTCAGGATGTGGATGCTAAAAGCGATATCTTGTTCAGTTTTAAGCTGGATGCTGTTAAGTGCATGCAGTCAGCAACCTCTTAAGGACCAAATGCAGCAGCCATTGATGATGCAACAACCACGGTTAGCTGAGTTGAATCATATGTTTCAAGCAGTGGGCAGTGCGGTAGTTTTTGTTACTTATGATGGGGAAAAATTGCAGCGTTTTGGCAATGATTTGCAAAGAGCTGAAACTGCCTATATACCTGCTTCAACTTTTAAAATGTTAAATGCTTTAATTGGTTTACAGCAGCGTAAAACCACGACCACTGAAGTATTTTTATGGGATGGAAAAGCACGCGCAATGAAAAGTTGGGAACGGGATATGACTTTGGCTGAGGCGATGCAAGTCTCAGCAGTTCCCATCTATCAAACCTTGGCTCGACGCATTGGTCTGCCGTTGATGCAAAAAGAGCTTCATCGAGTTGGTTATGGAAATGCTCAGATTGGTACACAGGTCGACCGTTTTTGGTTAGATGGACCCTTAAAAATTACACCGCAACAAGAAGCTGAATTTGCTTATAGACTTGCGACCCAGACCTTACCTTTTGATGCACATGTGCAACAAGAGGTGAAACAAATGCTTTATGTGGAGCGTCGTGGTGTTGCTAAGTTGTATGCTAAGTCAGGATGGGGAGCCGATGTAAAACCTCAGGTGGGTTGGTATGTGGGATGGGTGGAACAGCCCAATGGCAAAATTTTGGCCTTTGCTTTAAATATGCATATACAGAATGAGCAGCAATTGGCAATGCGTAAACAGCTCACCCTAGATGCTTTAGATAAACTTGGTATCTTTCCTTATTTATAAAAATAAAAGACATACAATAGACGAGGTAATGAGATGAAAGCAGCCTAAGTTTGTTTACGAGTGCTTAATTGTTTATGTTAAATTTAAATACCTCAACACGAAGTCAAACTAACAAATTAAAATATCATTTTCAGAGTTGCATCTTTTATAAAGGTTGTGGTTTAACTGTAAAGACGCAACGTAGAGAAATTTAATCATATTCATGGCAAGATTACGTGCAGAAAATATAAGTCAGCGATTATTGGGTGCAATGTTGGTCATTGTACTTTCGTTACTGTTTATTTCCGTACCCCTTATTTTTAAAAGCCACCAAAATTACCAGCATGCACAGCTTTCCTTAACAGAGATTCAGAGTCTCCGTGCAGTTGCCGAATTATCCAATAAAATTTCACGTGAACGTGCACCCAGCAACAAAGTCATGTCGAGTACCCCTAAAGAGTATGCACAAAACCGACAAGAATTAGTTGAATATCGTCGAGGTGTGGATCAGCATATTCAGAGTACTATTTTACGTCTGAAAGAAACGGGATTTAGTACTGAAGCGATTGAAATTGTGACGCGATTACAACCACAGTTACAACAAGGGCGTGAGGCGGTAGATTCGTATGCGGCTTTGCCCCGTTCACAACGCAATATGGAACAATTGGATGCCGCCATTTTACAGATGTTCTCGGCATGGGATGCAAGTCATAATGTATTGAAAAATATGGTAATTCATTCAAAAAACCTTGATGAGCATACCTCGAATTATTATACCCTGATTTTAATTTTAGCGGATTTACGTGATCAAGCGGGGCGTGTGGCTTCGAATGTGATTGCCCCAGTAACGTTTAAACAGAAAATGCCAGATACCAATTTGGCACGTTCTTTACAAACCCAGCATCAGGCACATTATTTATGGGATTTGGTGAATACCGTCTTGCCTGAACAAGATAAAACTGCTGAATTCATGCAATTACATGACAAAGTCAGAACGGACTTTCTTGAACAGGGGATTAGTACGGTACAACATTTGATACAAGACAGCCTTTCGGGTCGACCTTATGGACTGTCGGGGACTGAGTTAACCAAGAAAATCGTCGATAAATTCAGTTCTGTTGTGAATTTGCAAACCTATATTTTAGATTATAGTTTGCAAGTGGCAGAACGAGAGAAATTACAGGCGCAACGTCAATTTTTTCTGACCCTTTTTGTGACCACTGTTTCCTTGTTTGCTGCCTTATTCACCATGATCTACGCGCGTCGTAGGGTTTTTGAACCGTTAATTCAAGCGCGAGAAACGATTTTAAATTTGTCCCAAGGCTCAAAGCTTGAGACAGCTGAAACATTACAGCATGGTTCAGGGGTAGACTCACTGTTTACCGCAATACGTAAATTAGAAAGTATGTTGCAACAACGAGATGCTTTAGAGTTTCAATTAAAAAATATTGCCAATTCTGATGCTTTAACTGGCGTAGCGAATCGTTTGGCTTTAGAGAGTTATATTCGGCACTTAGAAAATCAGCCAAAAAAACTCGAAAAGCTGGGTTTGATAGTGATTGACATTGATGATTTTAAACAAGTGAATGATCAGTATGGGCATATGATTGGCGACAAAGTGATTCAGATGGTGGCCAATATTTTAAAAGCCCATGTGCGTAGCACGGATTTAATTGTGCGTTATGGTGGCGATGAATTTTTGGTCTTGCTTGAGCAAATGAACGATGTTGAAGCGCTGAGCATAGCCGATCAGATTCGTCGTGATGTAGATAAGACAAATATGCAGGTGGGTCTAGCCCCCGATTTACATGTCTCTGTCAGTGCGGGCTATGCCATTGGCGGTGCCAGTTGGTTAGAGTTATTTCATAAAGCCGATCAGTCTTTATTTAAAGCGAAGGCGAAAGGGAAAAATGCGGTACAAGGTTAGACTTATCACCGCATCAATAAGTGTTTATTTAGAATTATTCTTCATCTTGATAGCTGCTAAGACAACTATTGCGAGCACGAGGTTTGCCAGCTTCGTTCCAACATTGGGCTTGGATAATACTGCCTGCATCATAGGTTAAAACAGCTTCAGGTGTACCATCTTCATACCAAATTTCATAACGGTTTTGTCTGAGACCATTACGGTATTCTCCGCGACGTTCCAATTTGCCGTTGTGAAACCATTGCTTGAGTTCGCCACGCATCACGCCATTTTCAAAACGGACATAGGTCCACGGTTTACCATCGGCATACCAACGCTGTTTCATGCCATCTTGCATGTCATCTTTGTATTTCATGGACAGTGCTAATTGTCCATTCGGGTGCCAAATGCGATATTCACCATCTGGAATGCCGTAGTTCATCGTTGACTCTTGTTCTTTTAAGCCGTTGGCATGCCAAAAAATGAGTTTGCCATGATAACTGCCATCTTCATATTCAATGTGGCTGCGTATTTTGCCATTCGGATAATAACTTTCGAATGTCCCTGACCCTTGCACCTGATCTGGAAAATGCACCAGATGTTCGCATTCGCTGGCTTTGCTCGAAGGCTTTTGTGTAGTGATAAATCCAGAGGTTAAGGGGCTTTGGTCGGAGTAGAAATATTGCACTAGCCATGATTTTGAAGAACCGCCTGCTTGAATACTGGGTGTACATTTGGGATGGTCTTGCCATGGATCATCACTGCCATCCGATTCTGAAGTGAAAACAACCATATTTTCATTGATATAGCCATCGGCGAAGGTGTGTAGGGACACAAGTCCTAAAGACATGCTGAGAAGAAATGCTTTCATGATTTTGATAATGTAATTGAGTTATTGAAAAGTCATAGGGCTTCTGTTTTGATAAAAGCCGAGTCGGATTTTACGTGATTTGAATTTAAATTGAGAAATAGAATTTAGATTTTGGTGTTAAGTGATTTGAATATCCGTTTGATTCTTTACCACGTCCTCGTATTCAAGTAGCAGTTTTGATTTTAGTTGCGTAGGAGTTGCCTCACTTTTGACTGGACAAAAGTGACAAAACCCATGTGTTTGACTGATGCTCAGTCCCTTGAGCACAGTCAAACGGGCGATATCCATGTCGTCTGTCATGTGATTGGGTTTCAGTTTTGGGTTTTGGTTTTTTCAATCAAATAATTAATAAAGTTGGTGCAGGCAACTAGCATAAATTTTGCATCGATATAACTTAAATTAGATTCTTCGAGCATAGCATGGCGGATGCCATCACCATCTGAGGTATAACCATAAAGCTGACTTAAACTGCTTTTAAGGGCAGGGTGTAGTCCAAATTTATCTTCAATAACTTTTAATGCTTTACCTAATGTTGTTTTTTCATCGTTAGTCACGATTTTGCAAATGGATTCAACCGCGCTAATCGATTCTTTAATTGAATTTCGATAGTCAGGTTTTTGACGATCTGACATCAGTTTTAAAGCTTGATTAAGATGTTGTTGAATACCTGAATATTGATTTGTATTTTCTAAAGCATCTTCAATTGATTGAATTTCTTGTTCAGAAGTAATTTCAATGATTTGATTATTGACGATTCGATAGGCACTATTTTCTTTTTCTAACAGCTGATTAATTAGAGCAATAAAAATTTCTTCTTTAACAGTATATTGTTCTGGATAGTTTTCTAGAGTTTCTTCAATAAAACTATAAATGGTATGCCATTCACATCGAAAGAAAAAGGACCTTATATGCTTGATTGCATCAACTGTTTTTAAAGGAATGGTGTCGGTGGGTTCTTTAAATAAATTAAACCAATAGGAATATATCAAATTTTTTAAATTTGAATCTCTATAATAATTCCAGCGACCATAGTCATGTTTTTTATTCCAAAAACAATCATTGAAAATACTCCAGATACCATTTCTTAATTCTAGATCCATACTTTCTTTTTGAATAATCTGACGAACAGGCTTATAACCGTATCTTTCTGAAAACCGCATTATTTACCCCAAAAGTTTTCTTTAATTATTTATGCTTATTTAAATCCTCCCTAACCCTCCTATGGGAAAGGAGGGAATTTCCCCTCTTTAAAAAGAGGGGCTAGGGGAGATTTTTATTTCAACAACGGCTTCAGAAATCTCGCTGTATGTGAAATTTTATTTTTCACCACTTCTTCAGGTGTACCTTCGGCAATAATCATCCCGCCACCTGCGCCACCTTCAGGACCTAAGTCAATAATCCAGTCTGCGGTTTTAATCACATCCAAATTATGCTCAATCACCACAATGGTGTTCCCTTTGTTACGAAGCTCATGCAGGATGTCGAGCAACTTAGCAATGTCATGGAAATGCAGACCTGTGGTCGGTTCATCCAGTACATACAACGTTTTACCTGTATCGCGCTTTGCCAACTCACGTGCCAGTTTTACCCGTTGAGCTTCACCGCCAGACAGCGTAGTTGCTGACTGACCCAAACGGATATAACCCAAACCAACTTGGTTCAACGTTTCTAAACGACGGTGAATGACTGGAATGGCATCGAAGAAATGCATGGCATCTTCAACCGTCATGTCCAATACATCGGAAATGTTTTTGCCTTTGTAGCCGACTTCCAAAGTTTCACGGTTATAGCGTTTACCGTGACAGTTATCACAGGGCACATACATATCTGGCAAGAAGTGCATGGCGACTTTAATCATACCGTCGCCTTCGCAGGCTTCACAGCGTCCGCCTTTCACGTTAAAGGAGAAACGACCTGCCGCATAACCGCGTGCTTTGGCTTCTGGCGTTTGGGCAAACAACTCACGAATTGGGGTAAATAAACCTGTATAGGTGGCAGGGTTGGAGCGTGGGGTTCGTCCAATCGGGCTTTGGTCAATATCTACGACTTTATCGAGGAATTGTAAGCCATCAATCGAGTCGAACTTCTCCGCAGTGAGGGTGGTTGCACCATTCAGTTGGGTTGCAGCCAATGGCAATAAGGTGCGGTTAATCAGCGTCGATTTCCCTGAACCCGACACGCCTGTGACGCAGGTCATCACACCCAGTGGAATGGTGAGGTCAACATCTTTTAGGTTGTGTCCAGCAGCACCCATGAGTTTAATCTGTTCGTCAGGACGTGGCGGTTGCGTACGTTGTTTAGGTACAGCAATTTTGAGCTTTCCAGACAGATATTGCCCTGTGAGTGAATCTTCATGACGTGCCAATTCATCCGCCGTACCTTCGGCAATAATCGTACCACCATGCACGCCCGCACCTGGACCAATATCAATAATATGATCGGCTGCACGAATCGCATCTTCATCATGTTCGACCACCAACACGGTATTGCCGAGGTCACGCAAGCGCACTAAGGTTTCCAGTAGACGGTCATTGTCACGTTGATGCAGACCAATTGATGGCTCATCCAACACGTACATTACGCCCATCAAGCCTGCACCAATTTGCGAAGCTAGACGAATACGCTGTGCTTCACCGCCCGACAGGGTTTCTGCCGAACGCGACAGGCTAAGATAATTCAATCCGACAGAAACGAGGAAGTGTAGACGCTCACGAATTTCTTTAAAAATCTTGTCGGCAATTTCACCTTTGGCACCGGTTAAATTCAGGGTTTGGTAATAGGCTTCCGCATCACCAATCGACATTTTGGTGATTTCGGCAATGGTCTTGTCTTTGACTCGCACATTGCGGGAAATTTCGTTTAAACGTGAACCGCCGCAGGCATCACAAGCCGCATTGGATAAATACTGTGCCAAATCATCCCGTACATAGTTACTCTCGGTTTCACGGTAACGACGCTCAAGATGCGGCAAAATCCCTTCAAAAGGTTGTACCCGATTGTGCTTGCGTCCACGTTCATCGATATAACTCAAATCGACCTTTTCTTTGCCTGTACCGTATAAAAATTTCTTCTGGGTATCCTTATCTAGCTCATTCCACGGGGTATCGAGTGACAATTCAAAATGGTCCGCAACTTTTTGAATCATGCTGTAGTAATACGGGCGTTGTCTGTCCCAACCACGAATGGCGCCCTGACTAATCGACAGTTCTGAATTTGGAATGAGTTTGTCTGCACTGAAATGGCTACGCGTACCTAAACCATCACAGACAGGGCAAGCACCAAAGGGATTATTAAATGAAAACAGGCGTGGTTCCAGTTCGGCCACGGCACGGTCACATTCAGGACAAGAATGCTTGGCTGAAAAGACACGATCAGGGTGTTCGCCTTTCATCCATGACAGTACTGCAATATCACCACCTAAACGTAGGGCAGTTTCAAAACTTTCCGCAATACGGTTGCCCAAATCATCACGGACTTTAAAGCGGTCGATCACCACTTCAATGGTGTGCTTTTTCTTTTTGTCCAGTTCAGGTGGTGAATCAATATCAATAATTTCCCCATCCACGCGCGCACGAACAAAACCTTGGCTTTGCAGTTGTTCAAACAGATTGCTGTATTCACCTTTGCGCTCACGCACCACAGGTGCAAGTAGCATCAGGGCTGTGCCTTCTTCAAGGGCTTTGACTGCATCGACCATTTCCGAAATGGTTTGTGCCACCATTGGTAGGTCATGTTCAGGGCAAAAAGGCGTACCGACACGTGCATAAAGTAGGCGTAGATAGTCGTAAATTTCAGTAATGGTGCCTACTGTCGAGCGTGGGTTGTGGCTAGTAGATTTTTGCTCAATGGCAATCGCTGGGCTTAAACCTTCAATCGAATCGACCTCAGGTTTTTCCATTTGCGATAAAAACTGACGCGCATAGGCAGACAACGACTCTACATAGCGGCGCTGACCTTCGGCATATAAGGTATCGAAAGCGAGAGAGGATTTACCTGAACCTGAGAGTCCCGTAATCACCACAAACTTGTCGCGGGGAATATCGAGGCTCACATTTTTTAAATTGTGGGTACGTGCACCTCGAATACGGATATGACTTTGGCTCATGAAAACATCTCAATTATTGTGCAAATAGAAACTTATATGATAGCGCTTTAAAATTGTTCAAGTCGGTGATCTGAATTTTTAAACGACAAATCATGACGGATGAATTATCCCTGAACAATGCAGCAGAGTATAGCTCGCTATTATTAACATTCATTTGCCACAGTGGCTACTTCTCGAAAGTGTAATGCAATCAAAGTTACATAAATTAACTAGACGACTGGTCTAATATTAAAATATAGTCAGCTCATGAAACGATCAAGTAAAAGTGAAGCCACCCGCCAGCATATTCTCGACACCAGTTTTCCGCTGGTATTACAGAAAGGCTTTGTCGGGGTAGGGCTACAAGAAATCTTAAAAGCCTGTGACGTGCCGAAAGGTTCGTTCTACCATTATTTTGCGTCGAAAGAGGCTTTTGGTTGTGCACTGTTAGAGCAGTACATCACGGACTATAAAAATCAGGTAGAGCAGTTGTGGCAACTGACCGATGGCAGTGCCTATGCGCGATTGATGGCGTTATGGCAAGCGTGGATTGAAGACCCGATTCATGGCGGTTGGGCAGAAAACTGTCTGATTGTGAAATTAGCGGCAGAAGTTTCAGACTTGTCTGAAGATATGCGTCAAATCCTGAATTTTGGCGTAAATAAATTAACCGAACGCGTTGCGACTTTGCTTGAGGAAGGACAGCAGGAAGGTTCCATTCCTGCACATATTCAGCCTGTAAAAATGGCGCAAGTGATGTATCAACTGTGGTTGGGCGCAGCCTTGCTGGCCAAACTGGCACAAGACAAAGCCCCTTTGCATTTGGCACTTGAAACCACACACAGCCTCTTACAACCCAACAAGGATTAACCCATGCGCAGTATTATTCATCGTCGTTTTGGCGAACCAGTTGATGTATTAGAACAAGCAGACATGCCACAACCTGAACCGAAAGCAGGGCAAGTCCGTTTAAAAGTGATTTTATCCCCGATTCATAACCATGATGTATGGACGGTACGGGGTAGCTATGGCTATAAGCCTGAATTACCTGCCATTGGGGGGAGTGAAGCAGTTGGAGTAATTGATGCATTGGGTGAAGGCGTAACAGGCTTTGAATTGGGACAGCGTGTTTCCGTAGCGGGCATTCATGGTAGTTGGGCAGAATATTGTCTAGCACCCGCAGCAGCCCTCATTCCTTTACCTGATGCGATTCCAGACGAATTGGCAGCACAGTTGATTGCCATGCCTCTCAGTTCTTTAATGTTATTGGATTTTGCCAACTTAGAGTCAGGTCAGTGGATGATTCAAAACACGGCCAATGGTGCAGTGGGTAAAACCGTGGCGATGGTAGCACAAGCACGTGGTATTCATGTGATTAACTTAGTCCGTCGTCAAGAAGCTGTTGCCGAAATGACTGCTTTAGGCATTCAAAATGTGGTGGCAACTGATCAAGCCGATTGGAAAGCCCAAGTCAAAGCCATTCAGGGGGATCAGCCATTGATGGCTGGGGTCGATTCGATTGGGGGTAAAGCCAGCGGTGAGTTGTTGAGCTTATTGGGTGAAAACTCTTTATTGGTCTCCTTCGGTAGCATGACGGGTGAAACCATGCAGATCGAGTCAGGCGATTTAATCTTTAAACAAGCCACAATCAAGGGGTTCTGGGCGAGTGTGGTGAATCAGCACATGCCTGCGGAACGTAAAAAAGCCTTGGTGGTTGAATTATTAACGCTCGCGGCACAGCAGAAACTGACCCTACCTGTCGAAGGAATTTATACTTTTGATCAGGTGTCGCAAGCAGCGGAAAAAGCAACTCAAGCAGCACGCCAAGGTAAAGTGTTATTTAAAGCTTAATTTTGAAGGTTGAAGTGGGCCGAAAGGCTCACTTTTGCCATCGCAAATAAAACAACAAGGAAAATAAAAATGCTCGGACAAATTTTAGTGGGACTCATTGCAGTTTTGCATGTGTATATTTTAGTGCTAGAAATGTTTTTATGGGATAAACCCTACGGCTTGAAAGCTTTTGGCAACACTCCTGAAAAAGCCCAATTGACCAAGGTTATGGCACAAAATCAGGGCTTGTATAATGGCTTCTTGGCAGCAGGTTTATTCTGGTCGTTGTGCGCACCTGAAAGCTATGCTTTAGCTTTGGCCAATTTCTTTTTAGGCTGTGTATTGGTGGCAGGGATTTATGGTGGTTTAACTGCCAGTAAAAAGATTATTTATATTCAGGCGGTGCCTGCGTTATTGGCGTTATTGGCAGTCAATTTACTTTAAAAAATAAAACTCTAGCGAGGTGTTAGCACCCTGTGCATAACCCCTTTGCTTGGGATGATTTAGCAAGCTCAGGCAAGTGGACGTTCAAAAATAGACTCAACCGATTTGACAGCATATTGCCGAGGAAGATCCTGATGTTGGCGGGCATAAACATTGATATCTTTTTCTAAAATCTGTAGAACCTCTTTAGTGCTGTGCAAACGTTTACACCAATAGAGCATCGTCCCATCTATCTGGAAGCAGATAGATGAGGTGGAATTGGCTCGAAATCCAAATTTTATCCTAGATATTTCCACTAAATTTACATGCAAAGCTGCCTTTTAGAGCGCAGAATATGGGAGTGGGTTAGATAGTGAAAGTATTGGATAGAACCAAAGTATGTGGGCATTATTTTTAAAATGTATGTTGGGTGCAGCAGTCGTGCTGCTGATTTCAATTTTATCCAAAAGTAAGGCTTTTTATATTGCAGGTTTGGTTCCGCTGTTTCCCACTTTCGCCTTAATTGCACATGTAATTGTGTATCAGCAAAAAGGGGCGGAAGCCTTACAAAAAACTGCGTTGTTTGGCTTATGGTCTCTGATTCCTTATGCCATTTATTTAGCTGCCGTTTATGTGTTGGCGACGCGCATGTCGATGTGGTCATGTTTGGGCGTGGCGACACTCAGTTGGGTCGTGGCGGCGGCAGGTTTAATTTATGCGTGGCAAATCTTTCAGCACTGAAAAGATTAAGCCAAGTGTCTTAATCTTTTCAAGCAGGGTGCACTTATGATGCTTTCAGAACGCGGTCTCTGAGAATACGTTCAGCCATACGAAGCATTTTCTTGCGAGACAAAATACGGGGTAATTGAGCGGTGAGATAGTTACTACACCCGACAATGATAGATGTTTTGTTTTGATCAAGGGCGACTAATGTGGCTGAAACGACGTCATCGACTGAAGAGCTTTTCATGCCGCGAGTATCAGCATTTGCCACTTGTGTAAAATTGGTTTCGGTATTGCCAGGACAAACTGCCAAGAATTTAACCCCTGAAGATGCATATTCTCCTGCAAGTGCTTCAGTAAAATTGAGCACGTAAGATTTGCTTGCTCCATAGACCGCAATATAAGGTAAAGGTTGGAAAGCTGCTGTCGATGCGATATTGATCATGATGCCTTTTTTGCTCGCCAGCATCTGTGGCAAAAATAAGTAACATAAGGACGTTACACTATTCATGTTGAGCATGATCATTTCGTTGTAGGTTGCGGCAGATTGATCTAGAAATTGACTCCATTTTCCAAATCCAGCATTGTTAATTAAAATGTCTACCGACAATTTTCGTGCTTGCACCTCATCAAACAGCTTTTGTGCTGCATGGGGTTGAGCCAAATCTAGACCAATGACTTCAACCTGAATATTATATTTTTTTTCAAGCTCATTGGCTAACTCATTCAGTTTTTGCTCAGAGCGCGCGGTTAAAATTAAGTGGATGCCTAAAGACGCAAGCTTTTGCGCATAGGCTTTGCCGATTCCTGAAGATGCGCCTGTAATTAATGCTGTTGAATTTTTAAATATAGAAAGATGAGAACTCATTTTATAAATCCATAATAAAAGGAGTTATGACCATAAACCTTTCCCCTAGGGGCAGAGTCAAGCTTTAATTTGCAGATTTGTGAATTGATGCTGCTATACAGCGCTGTTGTCGGTCATATAGGTTTGGGTAATTTCATCTTCCAATTGCTTTAAGTTTTCTTGTAAACGGTTTAAGGCTTGTTGGTGTTCTAAAATTTGCTGATGCTTGTTGGCGATTAAAGCCTTCGCCACTTCTACAGGAAATCGGTTTTGTTGATATTTTAAAACAGAAAGATCGTAAAGCTCGGCAAGACTAAATCCAACCGCTTGGGCAAGACGAATCATGTTGACTGATTGGACATCAATCGCTTCATAAATACGATAATTTCCTTTTCTTTTTGCGACGGGCAATAAACCGAGTTTTTCATAATGCCGAATAGCTTTCGGGGTGGTGCCTGTTAACGCAGCCAATTCTCCAATATACATATTTTTCCCCATCACTTAAAAAGATGATCATGAGCCAACAGCCCTCATGATCAGTTTAATAGATACTTCAATTATAGATGGTCTAAACCCAACCATTGTCTTTGATCATAAGCACTGTCCCAGAATAACCATTCGAGTTTGGCGCCCATGCGATACGCCGCGTGCATTTTTTCTAAGGTGTCGGCATCGCAACGTGCGGCGACTTTATTTACAGTGGCAATGACATTGCGCACAGCGGTATGAAATTCTTCGCCTGCATAGGTATCAATCCAAGCTTGGTACGGATTATTCGGCACAGAATGCTGCACAATGTCTTGACCAACTTCGGCATAAATCCAGAAGCACGGCAACAATGCAGCCAGCACGACAGGATAACTTTCTGACCACGCAGTTGCACTTAAAAATGACGTGTAATGATGACAAGCCAAGGTCAGTGGTGTAGTTTCAAACTGTTGTTTAGAGACATCGAATTCTTGCATAAAGCTGTCATGCAAACTGCGCTCAACCACAATCGCAATTTTGGCGGCATCCGAAAATTGCATGACATCATCGGCTTCATACGCTTTTGCTGCACATACCGCTAAAGCACGGCCATATGCCAATAAATAATGCGCATCTTGAATGACATAATGAGAAAAGGCTTCACGGCTGAGCGTACCTTGTGCGAGTTCTTGGTTGAAAGGAAGCGCTAAAGTTTTTTGGTAGAGGTCGAGATTACGCTGCCACAATTGTTCAGAAAAAAGCATGCGGGTTTCCTGGTCTAGCTTTACAAATTATGGCGACTAGACTAACCCAAGCATGCCCAATAGACGACCCATTTTTTATAGGGCAAAGTTCTTCGCAGAAAAAATCGCAGAACAATTTTGGTTTAGCGTGTAAAAGCGTCATAATATCGCGCATGAATTTTTATGCTGTAGTCATGCTATAGCGCTCTTATTATCCAAAGGTCACTTCGTTATGATGAAACATTTTGGTTTCTCTATCTTATTTACGATTGTGTGTCTTGCCATTTCTGCTTATTGGGGCTTTACGCATGGTCCTGAAGCAGGCTTGAAGACCATGTTTACTGCGCTGACCATTACTGCAATTTTGGCGGTAATGGAAGTTTCATTGTCATTTGATAATGCGGTCGTGAATGCTTCGGTCCTCCGCGGATGGGATCATTTTTGGAAAATGATCTTCTTAACCGTGGGTATCATTATTGCCGTATTTGGCATGCGTCTGGTGTTCCCAATTGTGATTGTGGCTGTGACTGCCGATATGGGCATGCTCGAAGTGGTGAATATGGCATTGAATGAGCCGCAACAATATTCAGAAAAACTGATGGCCCATCATGCTGAAATTGCCGCTTTTGGTGGCGCGTTCTTGTTATTGGTGTTTTTGAATTTCTTCTTTGATGAAGGTAAAGACACGCACTGGTTCAGATGGTTAGAGCACCGTTTAGCCAACCTAGCCAACGTTCCTGCAATGTCTGTCTTTATTTCACTGATTGCATTGTTGATTATGGCAGCCAATGTTTCAGATGCTGAACGTTTGTTGGTAACGATGGCGGGTATTTGGGGCATTGTGGTGTATATCGGTGTGCAAGTGCTGAGTCATTTGTTAGGTGGTGAGCCTGAAATTGATGAAGAGGGCAATGCCGTGGCACATGATGCCAGTGGTGCATCTACAGGTGTGATCAAAGCAGGTTTGGGGGGCTTTATTTATCTTGAAGTCCTCGATGCTTCATTCAGTTTTGATGGTGTAATTGGCGCATTTGCGATTACTTCGGATGTGGTCATCATTATGCTAGGTCTAGCAATTGGTGCGATGTTCGTGCGTTCAATGACGATTTATCTGGTTGAAAAAGGCACCCTCGATGCCTACATTTTCCTTGAACATGGTGCGCATTATGCGATTGGTGCTTTGGCATTCATCATGTTGGCCAGTGGGACAGGTGTTCATGTTCCAGAAGTGGTCACAGGTTTAATTGGTGTCGCCTTTATTGTTTGGGCCGTTATTGCTTCCATTCAATATAGTAAGCGCCAAGGGCAGCAAGGCTAAATTGTTTGTGTGAACGAAATGTCCACACAGTAGAGTTCAGGGTGCATTGAATTGCGCCCTTTTTTCTTGAGATAATTCCAGAATCGTCACGCATTCATATCTGAATGTTGTAGCATAACCTCCAAATTCAACGCATTTAAGTCTATTGATATGATGAATTCCTTAGAACGCCGTTCGACCTTTGCTTTAAGCAGTATTTTTGCATTGCGCATGTTGGGCCTGTTCATGATTATTCCAGTCTTTTCCGTGGCTGGTCAGTCGTATCAATATGCGACACCTGCGCTGATTGGTTTGGCTGTGGGCGTGTATGGGCTTAGTCAAGCCATTTTACAAATTCCGTTTAGCTTAATTGCTGACCGTTTTAGCCGAAAGCCTTTGGTGGTATTGGGTTTATTGTTGTTCGCGGTTGGTGGTGCAGTCGCAGCGATGTCTGACACCATTTATGGCGTGATTATTGGTCGTGCCATTGCGGGCGCGGGAGCGGTTTCTGCGGTGGTGATGGCTTTGCTGGCTGATGTCACCCGTGAAGAGCAACGTACCAAGGCCATGGCGGCTATGGGCATGAGTATTGGTTTGTCTTTTGTGGTGGCCTTTAGTTTGGGTCCTTGGCTGACCAGTCTAGTGGGCATTTCGGGCTTGTTCTGGGTCACGACCATTATGGGCTTGGCGGCTATCGCCATGTTGTTGCTGGTGCCTAAAGTGACTCGACATCATAAAAATTTCCAACAAGGTTATTTGGCACAGTTAAAGCAAGTGCTGAAAATGTCAGATCTAAATCGTCTGCATGTGTCCGTATTTACTTTGCATTTATTGCTTACCGCAATGTTTATCTATGTGCCATCCCAATTAATTGAATTTGCAAAAATTCCATTAGCCAAGCATGGTTTAATTTATCTGCCTTTGCTGGTCATTAGCCTGTTTTTTGCTTTCCCCAGTATTATTGTGGCGGAAAAATATCGCAAAATGCGCAGTATTTTCCTCACTGCCATTGCAGGTATCATTTTAGGTTTAATTACCCTCATTTTTGGCTATGAATCTAAATATATCTTATTGATCGGACTGGGTTTATTCTTCATTGCCTTTAATGTCATGGAAGCTTTATTGCCATCGTGGCTGTCTAAGGCTGCACCGATTCAATCCAAAGCCACTGCGATGGGCGTAAATGCCAGCAGTCAGTTTTTAGGGGCATTTTTTGGCGGTACATTGGGTGGTCAATTATTGATGCTGAATAACACGGCATTCGGTTGGAGTATCCTCACCGCAATTGCTATAATTTGGCTACTCATCAGTTTTGGCTTGGCTCAACCACGTTATCTTTCATCGTTGGTATTGCGCTTACCTGAAAATAAACAAACAGATGAGTGGACTTCTCAACTTTTAGCGATTCGTGGTATTGAAGAAGTTGTGGTGATGTCGGACCAACAAGTGGCCTATGTGAAAGTAGATAAGCAGCGGATTGATGAAGCTGCGCGACAACATTTAACGCACTTGTTGGGGAAAGAGGTAGCCATTTAAGCATAACTCTTATAAAGTAAATAATAGAAATAGATAGGAAGTAAACATCAGATGCGCGGTGTAAATAAAGTTATTTTAGTGGGCACATTAGGCCGAGATCCAGAGACGAAAACTTTTCCAAATGGGGGCTCGCTTACTCAGTTTTCAATCGCAACCAGCGATTCTTGGACTGACAAAAGCACAGGTGAACGTAAAGAACAAACTGAATGGCACCGAATTGTCTTGCACAATCGTTTAGGTGAAATTGCTCAGCAATATTTACGTAAAGGTTCGAAGGTTTATATTGAAGGTTCATTGCGTACGCGCCAATGGACAGATCAAAATGGTCAAGAACGTTACACCACAGAGATTCGTGGTGAACAAATGCAAATGCTTGATTCGAACCGTCAGCAAGGTGAAGGTGTGCCAAGCGATAACGCTGGGTTTAACCAACCGCGTTTTAACAATAACCAGAACAGTGGTTATGGCAATAACACGGGTTATAACAACAATAATAATAACCAAGGTTATGGCAACGCAGGCGGTTTTAACAATAATCAGGGCGGCGGTAACCAAGGTGGTTATGGCAACAATAATCCAGGTGGTTTTGCACCTAAAGCAGCACCTTCTGCACCAGCACCTGCAGATTTGGATGATGATTTACCGTTCTAGATCATAGATCTAAGGCAAATATTTTAATCCAATTGCCTCCAAAACAGATAAAACCTTCTTGGCTTTGCTAGGAAGGTTTTTTTATTGAGTCTGACTACACAGTGTCAAGTCAGACCAAAGTTATAGAGAAGGGTGAACCGATCCCTTTTAACATATTGTTTATTCTAACTTGCATTTATTTTAACTGTATCTTAATGATAACAAATTGATATATATCTATTTTTATATTAAATATGCGTTGTATTCAACGGTTGAAAATATTGAAAAATAACATAAACGCACAAAATTGGTGCATAAAAGCAACAATTGGCTCTTTCCTTCATAAGAAAAATGGCTCTCGTTTCTTGAGCGCCAAAACGACAAATTAAGCCTATATAGAAGTATGCATACGGAAACGTCGGATTTGCCCACTCAATCTTTCTCCTTAGGCGATTGGGCAGATTCACCAGAAAATTAGGAATATTGATGACCTAGAGTAAACTGACTTTGGGACAGCTATATTTCTATCATGTTAAGGAAAATTGTATGGCTGGACATCAAACGTCAGGAGCCAACGGCTCTCAAGGCTTACATAACGGGCTTAAATCTCGCCATTTGACCATGATCTCAATTGCAGGTGTCATTGGTGGTTCTTTATTTGTCGGTTCAGGCAGTATTATTTATAACACTGGACCTGTGGTCTTTCTCACTTATGCTTTAGGCGGTTTATTGGTTTGGTTCATCATGCGTATGCTTGGTGAAATGGCTGTTTTAAACCCTGATAGTGGTTCTTTTTCTACTTATGCGGACCGTGCCATTGGTCGTTGGGCGGGTTTCTCAATTGGTTGGCTGTATTGGTGTACGCTCGCCATGCTCATGGGCTGGGAAGCTTATGTTGCGGGCAAAATTTTAAATAATTGGTTTCCCTTTATCCCGATCTGGGCCTATATGACAGTTGTCATTGTTGCTTTGGTCGCGGTCAACTTACAAAACGTAAAAAACTACGGTGAATTTGAATTCTGGTTTGCGCTCATCAAAGTCATTGCGATTGTAATCTTTCTTGTGCTCGGCAGTTTAGCGATTATGCACTTATGGCCTTGGGGCAATCCTGCTGCATCAGGCATCAGCAATTTAACCGCACAAGGTTTTATGCCCAATGGAGCATCCTCGGTCATTACGGCTTTACTGGGGGTAATGTTTGCTTATATTGGCGCTGAAATTGTCACCGTTGCAGCCGCAGAATCAGCGGATCCTTCTAAGGAAATTCGCAAGGCTTCTAACTCAGTCGTTTGGCGTATTATCTTATTCTATGTGGGTTCAATGTTTGTAGCCGTATGTTTGATTCCGCATAACAATGAACTTTTGAAAGATTCGACTTGGGGTACCTATAGCGTGACCTTAACGGCACTTGGAATTCCTGGCGCACGTCATATTGTCAACTTTGTCGTACTGACTTCAGTATGTAGCTGCTTTAACTCGGCACTGTATACCTGTTCACGTATGTTGTTCTCTCTAGGCAAACGTGGCGATGCACCGAAAAATTTTGGTACGGTGAACCGTCATGGCAGTCCAGCGGTAGGCGTGATTGTTTCTTGCTTCTTCTCTGTGATTGCGGTGATTTTAACGGCAACCAAGAGTATGGATGTTTATGATGTATTCATGCTCACTACAGGTGCAGCAACGCTATACGTGTACTTGGCAATTGCTTATTCGCAACTGCGTATGCGTAAAAAACTTGAAGCTGAAGGGGTACAAATTGATTTTAAAATGTGGATGTTCCCTTATGTGACTTATGGTGTGATCATTGCCATTATTGGGGCAATTCTGACCATGTTGATTGAAGGCACTTATTTTAAAGAAGTGATTTATACGACGGTCTTGTTCGGTACGATTGTATTCTTTGGATTACTTTCGGAAAAATTGGGTTGGGGAAAAGAGCGTAGGGCTTCTCATTTAGCACATCACAATACAGAAAAACTGGTTTAAGCTGCGTTAATCTGAATTGAAAAAAAAGAGTCTCTAATTGGAGACTCTTTTTTTTTGATGCTATTCAGATAATTAATTTACGGTGGGTACACCAGCTTCACGTAGACATTGTAATAGCACACCAAAAGACATCACCATATCGCGCTCATTCACACATGCAAAGCCCATCAGCAGTCCACGCTGCGCACGTGCATGCGAGTGCATATAATATTGAGACAAGGGACGAACTTTAATACCACGTTCTAAAGCTTTAGACGCAATCGCAACATCATCGCACTGTTCAGGCAGTTTCATAACCAGATGTAGACCTGAATCATGGCTATATTCGTGGACAAATTCGGGTCCTAAATAGCGATGGATCAAATCGACCAGATAAGCACGACGCTTACCATACAGTAGGCGCATACGTCGAATATGTGCTTCATAATGCCCTTCACGAATAAACACCGCTAAGGCTTTCTGTTCGAGTAAATGTCCACCACGATAAAGTTCTGCGGCCAAAATCCGTAATGGTGAAAAGAGCGAACGTGGCACCACCAAGTAGCCAATACGTAGTGCAGGGTAAATGGTTTTACTGAATGTTCCCATGTAAATGACGGGAGCATCGGATTCTAAACCTTGCAGCGATGGATAGGGTTGACCCGAGAAGCGGAATTCACTGTCATAGTCATCTTCCACGATCCAGCTATTATTTTGCTTGGCAATACTCAAGAGCTGCTTGCGTCGTTCTAGGCTTAGATGTGATCCCAACGGATATTGATGTGACGGCGTCACAAAAATCAGTTTGGGTGGTTTTTTCGGGTTTTGTTCTGGAATAATACCGTCGGCATCGACAGGCATGGGGTGAATGTCTAGGCCATTAATACGCAAAGTGTTGCGCATTCCCCAATAAGCAGGATCTTCAATCCAGACCTGATCGCCAATATCACACAGGGCACGAGAGACCAAATCTATGGCTTGATGAATCCCTTCGGTAATAATAATTTGGTCGGTATCGCATTGAACTGAACGGGCGACACGTAAATAATCGGCCAGCGCACTACGCAGTTCTAGGCAGCCGCCAGCATTGCTGTAAATTAATTGTTCAATATTGGGTTCACGGTTTAAACGTGCTTGAATCCGACTAAAAATATGATGTGGAAATTCAGTCACATCAGGTGCACCCGGTACAAAAGCACCCCATTGATGTGGAGATGCCGCGGCATGTCCCATCACTTGTGTACCACGTTGTGATAAAGATGCATTTTTTTTGGCTTTGGCAATTCCTTCAACTTTCTTGCCATGAATGGTATTTAAAAATACTTCGGGTAAGTGCTCCGCAACCCAAGTACCGTGACCCGTACGTGCTTCCAAATAGCCTTCGGCTTGCAGTTGCTCATAAGCAGACAGCACGGTATTGCGCGATACCTTGACTTCATTGGCCAAATCACGAGATGCAGGTAAGCGCGTTTTGGGCTGAATCACACCTTCGGTAATCGCACCTCTCAAGCAACGGAATAGGCGTTGATGTAGCTTACCCTCCGTATCTTGCTGGAGACGTTGTAATAAATGATCACCTAACAAACTGCGCAATTGGCTCTCTCCTACAGTTAAAAAGTGGCTCTGGTCAGTTGACCCAAGAAGCGCGAAATTACAGTCATAGGCAGTCATTGTAAAGCATCCTGAAATTAGGCGAACGGATGCATAGACCAAAGCTGTAATTGACGATGAAAAAATGAGGAAAAAATAATGGATGCTAATCATTCTGCACTCAATGCGCGTAAACAGCAAGCAACCCCACGCGGCGTAGGCGTGATGTGTCAGTGGTATGCGGAAAAAGCAGAAAATGCCACAATTTGGGATAAAGATGGCAACGAATACATCGACTTTGCGGGTGGTATTGCGGTATTGAATACAGGTCACCGTCATCCAAAAGTGATTGCGGCTGTGACTGAACAGTTAACCAAGTTCACCCATACCGCTTACCAAGTAACACCATACGAAAGCTATGTATCTTTGGCTGAGCGTATCAATGAACGCGCACCAATTGCGGGTCAAGCAAAAACTGCATTTTTCACGACAGGCGCTGAAGCGGTTGAAAATGCGGTAAAAATCGCACGTTCTTATACAGGCCGTCACGGTATTATTACGTTTGGTAACGGTTTCCACGGTCGTTCATTCATGACGATGGCAATGACAGGTAAAACTGCACCATACAAACGCGATTTTGGTGTAATGCCTGGTGGCGTATTCCATGCGCGTTACCCAGTAGCATCTAAAGGTATTTCTGTTGATGCAGCCATTGAAAGCGTTGAAAATATTTTCAGTGAAGATGTATCTGCACATGATGTAGCAGCCATTGTGCTTGAGCCAGTACAAGGTGAAGGCGGTTTTAACGTTGTTCCTGCTGACTTCTTAAAACGTTTACGTGCCATTTGCGACCAACACGGTATTTTGTTGATTGCAGACGAAGTACAAACTGGTTTTGCACGTACTGGTAAATTGTTCGCAATGGATCATTACGAAACTAAAGCTGACCTGATCACTATGGCGAAAAGTCTTGGCGGTGGTTTCCCAATTTCAGGTGTTGTGGGTCGTATCGACGTGATGGATGCACCAAACCCAGGCGGTTTAGGTGGTACTTACGCTGGTAACCCAATTGCAGTTGCAGCAGCACATGCAGTGATTGATGCGATTGAAGAAGAAAAGCTTTGTGACCGTGCCAATGTTTTAGGTGCAGAATTAGTTGCGGTATTGAAACAAATTCAATCAGAAACGACCATCGTGAATGATGTTCGTGCATTAGGTTCAATGGTTGCTGTTGAAGTTGAAAATGCGGATATCGCAAAAGCTGTACAAACTTTTGCAATGCAGAAAGGTTTGTTGTTATTAACTTGTGGTAAAAACGGTAACGTAATTCGTTTCTTATATCCACTGACCATTCCAACAGAACAATTCCGTCAAGCTTTAGACATTTTAAAACAAGGTTTTGATTCTTTAGCATTGCCAGCAACTGTTGGGGCGCAAACTGCGGAGCAATCAGCATGATTCAACAAGGATTGCAATATTTATTGGCACATCCTGATATTGCCCTTGAAGCACCTGCTTCAAGCGGCTTTATTGAAGTTCAAGATGCAGCGACTGGCGAAAGTCTGGCATGGGTAAAAACCTATGACCAAGCGGGCGTTGAAGCAGCCATTACTCGTTCTGAACAAGCACAAGCACTTTGGAAAAAGCAAACCGCTTTACATCGTGCCGACATCTTGTGGGCATGGTATGAATTGATGCTCGAGCATAAGGAAAACTTGGCGCAGTTGTTAACGGCTGAACAAGGTAAACCTTTGCTTGAAGCACGTGGTGAAATTGCCTATGCAGCCTCGTTTATTCGTTGGTTTGCAGAGCAAGCCCGTCGTATTGATGGTGCGGTTCTTCCTCCAACTCAAGCGCATCAGCGTTTGGTGGTGATCAAGCAAGCGATTGGTGTGACTGCGGCCATTACGCCGTGGAACTTCCCAGCAGCCATGATTACGCGTAAAGCAGCACCTGCACTTGCAGCGGGTTGTTCAATGTTGGTGAAACCAGCAGAACAGACCCCGTTATCTGCCTATGCATTAGAAGTATTGGCTTTGCAAGCAGGCTTGCCACAAGATCTTCTGTTAAACATTGTGGGTGATGCTGCTGAAGTGGGTCAAACATTGTGTAACAGCGATGTGGTACGCAAACTGAGCTTCACAGGTTCGACGCCAGTGGGCCGTATTTTGATGCAGCAATGTGCACCAACCATCAAAAAACTCTCTTTAGAGTTGGGTGGTAATGCACCTGTGATCGTCTTTGATGATGCGAATCTTGATCAAGCTGTGCAAGGCATCATGATGAGCAAATTCCGTAACAGCGGTCAAACTTGTGTGTGTGCCAACCGTATCTATGTGCAAGCAGGCATTTATGATGCACTTTGTGAGCGCTTAGTGGCTGAAGTTGCAAAATTAAAAGTGGGTGATGGTCGTGTCGAAGGCTCGACGCAAGGTCCATTGATTGATGCGAAAGCCGTGGCTAAGGTGCAATCACATATTGATGATGCGAAAACGAAAGGTGCGAAAGTACTGATCGGTGGTCAATTACATGCCTTGGGTAAAACTTTCTTTGAACCAACTGTTCTGCGTGATGTAACGCAAGACATGCGTGTTTCGAAAGAAGAAACCTTTGGCCCATTGGCACCTTTATTCCGCTTTGAAACTGAAGCAGAAGCGATTGCACTGGCAAATGACACTGAGTTTGGCTTAGCTAGCTATATCTTTACCCAAAGTGCTGCACGTCAATGGCGTGTGGGCGAAGCGTTAGAATATGGCATGGTGGGTGTAAACACAGGCGCGATTTCGAATGAAGTTGCTCCGTTTGGTGGTGTGAAACAGTCAGGCTTAGGCCGTGAAGGTTCAGAGTGGGGCATCGATGAGTACTTAGAAATGAAGTACATGTGTATCGATGTGACCGATCCTTCAGCATAATCTTTGCTGTTGATAGAAAATGCTGGTGATGGCTTTGGTGGTCACCAGCATTTTTATTTGTATCGGATAAAATCATTAAAAAGGAAAATAGCATCTAAATTTTAAATCTATAAAACCGATTAAAATTATAAAAAACTACGGTTTTACCTATATGGGAAAATTTCTTATTCTTGGTTTCAAGTTAAACAAATACAGTCACTGATACCGAGGAACCGTACATGAGTTTAATCAATACTGAAATCAAACCCTTCAACGCAACAGCTTATAAAAATGGTGAATTTGTTCAAGTGTCTGAACAGAATTTTTATGGCAAATGGTCGGTTGTGTTTTTCTATCCTGCCGATTTTACTTTTGTCTGTCCAACTGAATTAGGCGATTTAGCCGATCATTATGCTGAATTCCAAAACATGGGTGTGGAGATTTATTCCGTTTCGACTGATACCCATTTCACGCATAAAGCATGGCATGACAGCTCAGAAGAAATTAAGAAAATTCAGTACAGCATGATTGGTGATCCGACTTGGGTCTTGGCGAAAAACTTTGAAGTGCTGATTGAAGCAGAAGGCTTGGCTGATCGTGGCACATTTGTGATTGACCCTGAAGGGAAAATCCAAATTATTGAAATTAATGCGGGAGGTGTGGGGCGTGATGCGCAGGAGTTATTGCGTAAAGTTAAAGCAGCCCAGTATGTGCATGCACACCCTGGTGAAGTTTGCCCAGCAAAATGGAAAGAAGGTGATGCGACTTTGGCACCATCGATTGACCTGATTGGTAAAATCTAAGTCAAAGCACTTTGAATTTAAAAAATCCAGAACTTTGGTTCTGGATTTTTTTTGAATTCAAAGATAATTCAATTCAAATTGAACTTGCTGTTTACGGTCTACTAAATGGCACAGGGTGATTCATTGGGGATAGATAGCCTGGTTGCTCCTGTGCCAATGCGCGTAAACCTGTCATGAGCACCTGAATTAATTTCTCTACAACTAGACGTTGTCCTTTACGAGAAGCATAAACCAATTGTACCGTACCAATGTTGGAACACCACTCAGGTAAAATATGAATCAGTTTTCCTGAAGCGATATCGTGTTCAACAGTTAAATAAGGTAGATCTGCAATCCCTAAACCATCCAGTGCAGCAAAATAAACCCCCGCCAAGTCATTACATTTCAGGCGTGGCTGTAAGGGTATTTCAATGCTTTCATTATGACCCCGATGATGTAAATGCCAAGCATACTGATTTTTTTGTGTCCCTAGTACAACGCTGGGATAATCACCAAGTTCGGTAATCAGCTGAATGTGATGACCTTGTAATAAAGAGGGGCTAGCGACCAAGCAATGCGTGGTTTGCATCACATCACGTACGACAATGTTGGCATCTTCATTGACCGAAAAGTTGGTTCGTAGCGCAAGATCAATATCATCATGTAAGACATCAACTCGACGGCTAGTTAATTCGAGTTCCACCTCAACTCGTGGGTAATCTTTTAGAAATTGGGTGAGAATATGACGGACTTGGTATTGCAACATCACGGAGGGACAACTGATTTTGACTAAACCTTGAGGTTCATTTTTCTGTTGAAGCAGGACATTTTCAGCACATTCGACTTGTGCAATTACTTTGCAGCATTCTTCATAAAATGCTTGTCCCAACGCGGTCACTTTAAAATGTCGGGTCGAACGTTGAATCAGTGTAATGTTAAATTGGTGCTCTAAATCAAGAATCCGTCGACTGAGCTTAGACTTGGTCATTTGACTGGCTTCGCTGGCTGCACTGAATCCACCATGCTTGACCACTAAATAAAAATAATAGTAGTCATCAAATGAACGCATTTGCCACCTCTGTTCGTGATGTTTTCAAGTACGTTACAGCATGAATGCGATGCTGTAACGTACTTTATTCTGGTTTATTTTTGCCCTGTATTTTGATTATAGCTATTTATAAGGTTGCGATAATCAGGAATATGGTTGGAGAAGAGAGTCCCCAAGCCTTCAATATCATTTCGCCAGTCACGATGCAGTTCACACGCCATGCCAAACCATGTCATGAGTTGTGCACCTGCTTGTGACATACGCTCCCATGCGGCATCACGGGTCAAGGCATTAAACGTGCCTGAAGCATCGGTAATGACAAACACTTCAAAATCCTCTTCCAGTGCAGATAGCGCTGGAAAAGCCACACAGACTTCGGTCACGACACCTGCAATAATCAGTTGCTTTTTACCTGTGGCTTTAATGGCTTTGACAAAGTCTTCATTGTCCCATGCATTAATTTGTCCTGGGCGGGCAATATATGGTGCATCGGGGAACATTTCTTTTAATTCTGGTACCAGAGGGCCGTTTGGACCATTTTCAAAACTGGTGGTCAGAATGGTAGGCAAATTAAAATATTTAGCAGCATCGGCCAAAGCCAGTACATTGTTTTTGAATTTATCGGGATCGATGTCACGTACCAAGGACAACAGTCCAGTTTGATGATCGACCAGCAAAACGGCAGCATTATTTTTATCTAAGCGAGTATAAGGTTTACCCATTTTCTTATTCCTTTAGTGGATGAATAGAAAACTCAGCCATGCTCATAATTATGTTTAGCGCATGGTTGCGTTGTTGTTATATTAAGCAGAGTTGTAATTAAGCTTAAAGGATGATCTTGGGAAAGATTGTCTTATTTTTGAGATAGTTTTGTTGTTGCACTCGATACGAAAATAAAAACATATAAATTCAATACTCTGGAGAGATTGTTGTAAAAATAGGATGGTGTATCGCATAAGCTCACTATGTCCTGCACTTTAAAATGCTTAACATGGCTGCATGTTAGATCCTAGAGATAGGAGTTTTGAAATGAAAAAAATTACAGGTGTGTACCGTAACCAAAATATGCATTGGGTCGGTGATGGTTTTCCAGTGAGAAACCTGTTTTCTTATGACCGTTTAGGACAAGCGATTAGCCCGTTTTTGTTATTAGATTATGCTGCGCCGTATCCATTTACACCTACCAAAGAGCAGCATGGTGTGGGTTCACATCCGCACCGTGGCTTTGAAACCGTGACCATTGCCTATCAAGGTGCAGTCACACATAAAGATTCTAGTGGCGGTGGTGGTACGATCCAAACGGGCGATGTACAGTGGATGACTGCGGGTTCAGGCTTGGTGCATGAGGAATTTCACTCGACTGAATTTGCGGAGCAAGGCGGTTTGTTTGAAATGGTTCAGTTGTGGGTGAATTTACCCGCAGCCGATAAAATGACAGCCCCGCAATATCAGGCCATTCAAGCTCAAGAGATTCCTGTGATTCATTTTGAAGATGAAGCTGGGCATTTACGTGTGATTGCGGGTACGTATGCAGAGCAACAAGGTGCAGCGTCAACCTTTAGTCCAGTCAATGTTTGGGATGGCATGCTGAAAGCAGGTCACCGCCAAGATGTATTTGTGCCAGTCGATCACAACACCTTAGTGGTGGTGTTACAAGGTGAAATGCTGCTGAACGGTCATCAAAAAGTGTTGGATAACTCGATCGTGTTATTTGCACATGATGCTGAATCACACATTCAATTGGAAGCGCTTACTGATGCGAAATTCTTAATTTTGACAGGAAAACCTTTGAATGAACCGATTCAGGGTTATGGCCCGTTTGTGATGAACACCAAACAGGAAATCATTCAGGCATTTGAAGATTTCAATCAAGGTAAATTTGGTGAGATTCCAGTTCAGGAACATCATCGCTAAGCAATTCAGCCAATCCTAATGTAGTAACTGCTAGAAAAAAGAAGAAGCCCCGAAGTCATTCGGGGCTTTTTGCGCTTTAAGCTTTGTTGTAGATGACACAGATGTTATCTAAATTTGCATAGTGCCATATTTTGGTTAGTGTGATGAAGTTGTCATTTTTATGTGGTGCATGATACCTACTTTTTTGTTATTTGTAAAATTGGCTGTGAAAAGTGAATGAATCTAATTTACTAATTTTAAACAAAAAATAAAGTATCCATTCTTTAAAAAAAGACTTTGTTTGAAAAATAATCATGAATGTGGGATAAAGCGGGCAAGCTAAAATTAAATTGTTAACGAATTTTAAAAGCATGGATTCTGGCATTTTTTAATAGTCTGTTTTGTCGCCCCGTAGTACATAATTTCCTTAATGTGTAACTGACGGATAATAACTTTGGATATTGCAGTTATTGGTAGTGGCATGGCTGGACTGGCTACTGCGAGAATTCTTAAAGATGCTGGACATAACATTACAATTTTTGAAGCCCTACCAGGGCGTGGAATGGACAGTCACAGTACCGAGTTTGAAGGTGGGTTGATTGATGCACCTTTGCGTGTCATGAATCCGCATTTATGGAAAAACACCTTAAGTTTAGCAACGTATTTAGGTATTCAAACTTATCCAGTGCGAACCTATATGGCATGTAGCTGGTTATTTGAAGATAAAACTGAAACATGGCTTACCACCACACGTACCCGTATTGGTAATTTTCCAATTATCAATAACCGTAAAGGCATCAAACAATATGGTTGGCGCTTGGTTAAAGGCATGTTGCAGTTAAAAACCGCGATTTCTCAATTTTTCAAATCTGAGAATCAAGAGATTACCTTGGCAGAATTCATTAATCAGAATGATATTGAAGAAGTCTTCTGGCATGGTGCGGTAATGCCAGTGCTATATACCATTTGTACTTGTAATCCAAAAACCATTGGTGATTGGCCCGCAAAACCGTTGTTGACCTTCTTGCGTCAACTCACGGATGGGGATGCCTTATTGCGTATGCAGGGTGGTACACCAGCCTTAGTTGATAAGTTGATACAAGGTATTGAAATCCGCAGTGGCTCTGCCATCACCCATGTGAAACAACAAGGCGATAAAGTACAGGTTGAAAATTCGGCAGGTGAAACCTACCAGTTTGATCGTGCTGTGATTGCAACACCAACCAACAAAATTGACACTTTCCTTGATCAAGCACAATTTAAAGACGACATTGATTTATTAAAGCAATTTAAATTTGAACAAGGTCAATTGGTCATTCATACCGACACGTCTGTTATGCCACCGAAGCGTAAAGACTGGGCAGTGTTGAGTTATATGATGGATCGCAAGTTTACCCGTCAGCAATTCACAGTCTGGTTAAACGCAGTTGAGCCAAGCCTAGTGGGTAAAAATCCTGTGTTCCAAACTTGGCGTCCTGTGACTGAAATTGATCCGAAAAAGATCATTTCAAGCGTAACGTTAACCCGTGCGGTAGTGAACTCGGAAACAGTCGCGTTGAATAAGCAATTGCAAGAACGTCATAAGCAACCTGATCGCAAAGTATTCTATTGTGGTTCTTGGTCGTGTGATGGTTTGCCAATCTTGGAATCGGCAGTGACCTCTGCCATGAATATTGCTGAGATTTTTGGTGCACCATTGCCGTTCGTTGGCTTAAAGCCTAAAGTAGAGGTTGCTCCGCAACTCGGCTACTAAATTCATGAAATGGCTCCAACAGCTTCGCACAGAGGTTTACCAACATAAATATGCCATCAATGCAAAATTATTAGGGGACAGCAGCGAACTGGCTTGGAGCAATCTGGGATACTGGTCTGAAACTCATCAGACCTATCCCGACGCTTGCCGTGCCCTTGCCGATCATTTGGCCCACAATGTGCAATTAACTACATCCGATCATGTACTGGATTTGGGCTGTGGACAGGGGGCGAGCCTGTTGCATTGGCAACAACAGTATCAGATACAACATATTGAAGCGGTTGAATTACAACCTAAATATATACAAAAAATTCAAACAGCCATTCCTCAGCTAAAGGCTATTCATGGCCACTCTTTTTTAAATTTAAAACAAATTTCCTTTCAGCAAGCTTTTGATGTGGTGCTGTGTATCGATGCGGCTTATCACAGTAGTTTGAATTCGTTTTTAAATTCAGTTGCACCCGTTTTAAATTCAAAAGGGCGTTTGGGATTTCATTATCTAATTTTAAGCCCGAAGTTTTTGAATTTAAATGTCGCAGAAAAAATACAGTTGGCCTTGTTGCTTAAAGCTGCCGATGTGAATTTAAAAAACTTGTCTGATGAAGTTGCTGTACAGCAACAGTTGGTACAAGCAGGTTTTGAACAGATTCAAATTGAAGATTTTTCTGAAGCTGTATTGGGTGGTTTTTCCCAATATATTCAGCAGCAGACCATAGCACCGCAGACTGAAGCGCAATATACAGCTTTTGATGTAATGAAGATTCAGTTGACAGCAAAACTGTGTCAGAAATTATGGACCCAAGGTGTAGTGCAATATGTGCAAGTGACAGCACAGAAGAAATAAAAAATGTAGGTTCAAAAACAACAAAAGCCCACTAATAAATAGTGAGCTTAAGTGAATGGTGCCGGCACACGGATTCGAACTGTGGACCTACTGATTACAAGTCAGTTGCTCTACCAACTGAGCTATGCCGGCATCTTGTGCTGTGCATTTTACATTAAGTTGTTTTGAATGCAAGCCAAAAAATAACCGATTGAATGTTCAGCGTTATGAACTGAATCTAAGTTTCGACTTATTAGCTATTTTTGTATAAAAAGAAAGCTATTTTAGACTGTAAATCCAAGTGTTAATACATTCACCTGTCTCGATTAAAGTGGCCTGTACTGGGCTACGGACATAACCTTCGCCTTCAAATTCATCGAGCATTGCCCAATGTTGGGATAAATTTTCTGAGAAAAACACAAAACCTTGTACAGCAGAAGCATTTTCATTGAGTACAATGCCTGGAAAGCCTAAGTCTGCGCCCCAACCTTTGTCCTGTAGCTCGCCATGTACATAGGCCTCTGCCCATGTTCCACCGATATTTTCTAGAATGTGTGCATTGGGACGATTCGGTCCCAAGCTGCCATAAAAAAATATACTCAACATGACGACTAAGTGTTCTTTTTGAGATGTATTAAGAACTTTTAAGCAGGGTGTTGTGGACGAATTTGAATGAGGCTCAGTCCAATACCTGCAAGCACCAAGAGCATTGCCAAGAGAACAACGCCTAACCATCCTGCATATAACCAGAACCATCCTCCTGCTGAACCGATGATGCTGGAACCGAGGTAGTAAAACAGTAAATATAACGAAGTTGCATGTCCTTTGTTGTCTTGGGCAGCAGCTCCCACCAAACCACTACAGAGGGCATGGGCAATAAAGAAGCCTGTGGTAATCAATGCCACACCTAAAATAATTGCCCAGAGGTTTGCCGCCAAGGTGCAGGCAATACCCAATCCCATACAGATAAAGCCGCCTATGATCATGCTTTGCCGACCATAGCGCTGTGCCAAACGGCCTGCCAGTGATGAAGACACCATACCTAAACTATAAGAGAGAAAAATTAAGCTGATTTGAGTTTGACTCAAAAAATATGGAGCTGCATCGAGACGGAAAGTAATGTAGTTAAATAGGGTTACAAAGATACTGGTCAACACAAAGCCCAACGTATAGAGACGCAGTAATGAGCGATTGCGTAAATGTGACCACCATGCTTGCACATGGAAATTTAAATTTAGCCCTTTTTTTACAACAAAATGGCGAGAAGGGGGCAGTAAATATAAGAAACCACAGGCACAGAGCAAGCACAAGAGGCCTAGTAAACCTAAGGCTGTTTGCCAGTTGACCCATTCAATCAGCATCCCCATGCCCACCCGTCCCATCATGCCGCCAAAAGCCGTTCCCGCAATATACAGCCCCATAGTTTGTGCCAAGGCTTTGGGGTCCATTTCTTCTGCAATCCATGCCATGGTGACGGCAGGAACCCCACCCAATACAAATCCTTCCAGTGCACGTGTGGCAAGAAAGGTATGCCAGTGGGGAATAAACATCGCCAAGATATTCAGTCCAGCCGCACAAGCCATGGACATGAAAATGACATTACGCCGACCTAAAGCCTGTGAAAAAGCACTGGAGAGTACAATCGAAATGGCTAAGAAAGCAGTGGTCAGCGACAATGCCAGTGCACTATTGGCAGGGCTCACCGCAAAGGTTTGGGTAAAAGCAGGCAGTAAAGGTTGTACACAATAAATCAGGGAGAAACTGGCAAATCCCACCAAGAACAGGGCCAGCCCTGCACGGTAATATGTACTCGTACCCGATTCAATCCATGATTTGGATAAAGGGGAGATGGGGTCAAGTTCTGGACTTGAAGAAGCGGGGCTAAGCATTTGAATTTCCAACAGCCAAACGGTTTGGCTAGCGTAATCATTTACAGAATAAGCCTAGCAGCGAGAAGGTCATCCTTCTAATATATTTAAGTCTATAGCAATATATGTTTTATATATGAATATTGAGCTGCGCCATATTCGCTACTTCTTAACCGTGGCAGAAGAAAAAAACTTTACCCGTGCGGCACAACGCTTGTGTATGAGTCAGCCGCCCTTGAGTATGCAAATTCGTGATTTGGAAGAGAGTATTGGCGCAGAGCTGTTTTTACGAACTTCGCAGGGAGTGGTGCTGACCGAAGTTGGACAAGCTTTTCTCGCTGCGGTGGAACCTCTGCAACATCAATTGGATGATGCGATTCAGTTGGCACGCCATGTTGCTAATGGTGAAGTGGGACAGTTACGTTTAGGCTTTACAGGCACTTCAATGCTGAACCCTCTAATTCCAGAAAGCATTCGCCGTTATCAGCAGCAGTACCCTAAAGTTGGGCTAAAACTAGAAGAAGCCAATTCCCTCAAATTAATTGACTATGTGCTGGAAGACCGCCTAGATATTGCCATTATTCGTCCACCTCGACAAATTCATAGCAGTTTAGCCATGCAACAGTTGTTGAATGAAGCATTAATTGCAGCGGTTTCTGTACGCCGTGATTTAGCGCATGGTGAACAACCTTTACAGGTGACCTGCTTACGTGAACATGAAATGATTTTGTCCCCGCGCAGCGTCAGTGCAGGCTTATATGATGCGGTGACTGATGCCTGTCAGCAAGCAGGCTTTGAACCCAAAATGGGTCAGAGTGCACCACAGATTGTCTCGATTTTATCTTTGGTGGCGGCTAATTTGGGGGTATCGATGGTGCCAGAATCTTCGCAGCAATTACAAATTCAGGGCGTGGTGTATCGGCCTTTTGCCGAGCCTGTACCTACAGTTGGGCTGGCTGTAATTTATAAGCAGCATTTAGCCACCCAACTGGCGATTAATTTCGCCAGCATTTTACAAATGGTTTGCCATCAGGGTGCTAAATATTCCTCAGAGTCGATTTAGAGTGCCAACCAGTCATAGTAATATCACTGAATCTGTGCTGAAAATGCTGAAATAAAATTTATATTAATTTAATTATTTCAGTATCTTAGTTTGATTTTATCATGTGATTTAAGCGGTGGAGTTGCTATAATCCCTTGCGCCTATCTGGGGGGATAGTATTGTGTTAAATCGTGTGCTGATCAGTTTTGTCAGTTTATTTTGGAGTGTGTTTGCATGTACCGAGTGGACCTACGTCAATGCAAATTATGATCACTCGCAATATATTTATGTCGATTTTAATCGGGTGAGAGTACTTGATGCAAAAAGCAATGAAGTTGAATACTGGGTCAAGTATTTAATTAAAAATGACAAAGAAAAAGATGGCTTGGAACTGGGTGATTATTCCTTGGCCTTGTACCGTGTGGGCTGTGAGAGTGAACAATATAGCATTCGCTCCTCGGCTAATTTCAAGAAAAATGGTTCCTTAATGAGTAGCCAGAATTATGCTGCCAGTCAGGCTCGCCCGATTATTCCCAATACTGCACTCGATTATACTGCTGCAATGGTCTGCCGTGTTTTGCCACAAAGTCAGAAAGTCGATCGTCTGGAACAGCTCACCCGACGTATTGCAATGGGAGAATACTGATCAAGCAATCAACTTCGTCAGCCTTAATCCATAAGAATACCTTGCTTAAGGTCAGCCTGTTTACGTAAATAATCCCAGACCAATTTAATCCGTGGCTCGTGTTGTAAATCGACAAAAGTCAGCATCCAAAAGGTATGGGTAAAGCGCACTTGCTCGGCCAGCACTTGTTCTAAATTGGGCTGATTATGGGCTAGAAATTGCGGCAAGATGGCCAAGCCAGCGCCTGCATTCACCGCAATTTGCTGCGCTAAAATACTACTACTGCGAAAATTGGCGGTCAGTGGAATCGGCAGGCGTTCCAAACAATACAGTTCTGAGCTATAAATCAGATCATCAATATAATTCACAAAGCGGTGGCGTGCTAAATCTTCCATATTTTGAATGGGCGGATGTTGTGCCAGATAGCTTTTGCTGCCGTAAATTTTTAAACAATAATCGGTCAGTCGGGTAATGATATAAGGACCCGATTTCGGACGGTCTATCGAAATGACAATATCGGCTTCGCGATGGGACAGCTTCATCATCTTGGGAACAGGAATCAGGTCGATCGTGAGCAGCGGAAATTGCTGCGACAGTTCTGCCAATAACTGGGTCAAAAACGCTGTGCCAAAACCTTCGGGTGCACCAATTCGCACGCGACCTTCAAGTGGCTGTTGCGGTTTTTGAATTTGCAAAAAAGCCTGTTCCATTTGCTCTACGCGCGGCACCAGTGCCATACCATCGACAGTAAGTTCATATCCTGTGGCTTCACGTTTAAATAAGGGTGTACCTAACGCGACTTCTAAAGACTGTATCCGTCGAGCCACAGTACTGTGTTCAACCCCAATAATCCGTGCTGCATTGGTCAATGTTTTGGCACGTGCCAAGACCAAAAAAAATTGCAGATGATCCCAATCTACTTTCATTTTTATTTTCCACATCCTGTGCAAAATTGCACAACCATCGTGCACCAATCTGCATTGGTGGTCAAAGTTTTCTTTGCTAGTCTGATTTGAAAATCACAAATTGAACATACGGTTTAAGTCGTAGGGTTCAGCAGCAACACAATAAAAATGAATGCCTATGGAGAGGTTATGAATACGGTTTCTAAAATCCAATTATCAACAGCTAAATTATTGATTAACGGTGAGTTTGTCGAGTCTAAAACCCAGCAATGGCAAGACATTGTTAATCCAGCAACTCAAGAAGTCATTGGTTTAGTCCCTTTTGCAACACCTGAAGAAGTACAGTCTGCAATTGCTTCGGCAAAAGCGGCATTTGCCAGTTGGCGAGAAACCCCGATTCAAGCCCGAATGCGCATTATGTTGAAATTGCAGGAACTCATTCGTGCCAATGCCAAGAAAATTGCACAGGTACTCACTGCTGAACAGGGCAAAACCTTGGCGGATGCGGAAGGTGATATTCAGCGTGGTTTGGAAGTGGTGGAACATGCGTGTTCAATTGGCACCTTGCAAATGGGCGAATATACCGAAGGGGTGGCACGTGGCGTAGATACTTATACCTTGCAACAACCTTTAGGTGTCTGTGCGGGGATTACCCCGTTTAACTTTCCTGCGATGATTCCTTTGTGGATGTTTCCCATGGCAATCGTCTGCGGTAATACCTTTGTTTTGAAGCCATCTGAACAAGATCCGCTCTCCACCATGATGTTGGTCGAGTTGGCAATCGAAGCAGGTATTCCCGCAGGCGTACTGAATGTGGTGCATGGTGGCAAAGATGTGGTCGATGCGTTGTGTACCCATCAAGACATCAAAGCCATTTCCTTTGTTGGTTCGACTGCTGTCGGCACACATGTCTATAACTTGGCAGGTCAACATGGCAAGCGCGTGCAATCGATGATGGGTGCGAAAAACCATGTGGTGGTCATGCCCGATGCCAATAAAGAACAAACCTTAAATGCCATGGTCGGAGCAGCCTTTGGTGCGGCAGGGCAACGTTGCATGGCGCTTTCAGTTGCAGTCATGGTCGGTGACAGTAAACACTGGATCAATGAATTGGTTGCAAAAGCCAAAACCTTGAGTGTGAATGCGGGACATGAGCCAAATACGGACATTGGTCCTGTGATTTCACCGCGTGCCAAAGCCCGTGTGATTGATTTAATTAACAGTGGTGTAGAACAAGGCGCTGAATTGTTATTGGATGGTCGTGATATTCAAGTCAAAGGCTATGAAAATGGCAACTTTGTTGGGGCAACGGTGTTTAGCAATGTCACCACGGATATGCGTATTTATAAAGAAGAAATCTTTGGGCCAGTACTCACGATTCTCTGTGTGGAGACTTTGGATGAAGCGATTGAGCTGGTCAATGCCAATCCATTTGGCAATGGCGTGGGCTTATTTACCCAAAGTGGGGCAGTGGCACGGACCTTCCAAAACCGTATTGATATTGGTCAAGTGGGCATCAATATTCCAATTCCAGTCCCTGTGCCATTCTTTAGTTTCACAGGTTCGCGTGGCTCAAAGCTCGGTGACCTAGGCCCTTATGGTAAACAGGCGGTACAGTTCTATACGCAAACCAAAACCATTACCAGTCGTTGGTTTGAAGACAGTCAAGAAGCAGGGGAAGTCAATACCACCATCAGTTTACGCTAAGGAGTAGCGAGATGAAGATAGCTTTCATTGGTTTAGGGAATATGGGCGGTTCGATGGCACAGAACCTGCTCAAAGCAGGGCAAACGGTGTTAGGTTATGACCTAAGTGAAAAAGCTTTGCAGCAGTTTTCCGAAAGTGGCGGAATCGTCTGTGACAGCCCCCAAGCTGCGGCTGAGCAGGCAGATGTGGTCATCAGTATGTTGCCCGCAGCTAAGCATGTACGTGACGTGTATTTGGGTGAGACGGGAATTCTGGCGGTAATGCGTGCAGGCAGTCTCTGTATTGACTCGAGTACCATCGACCCGCAAACCATTAAAGATGTTGCTGCTGAGGGCTTGAAGCATCAAGTTCAAGTCTGCGATGCGCCTGTGTCTGGTGGCACCATTGGTGCTAAAGCAGGGACCTTGACCTTTATGGTCGGCGCCGATGACGTGACCTATGAGCGTGTGCAGCCGATTTTAAGCTTTATGGGCAAAAATACGGTGCACTGTGGTGCAGTGGGTGCAGGGCAAATTGCTAAAATTTGCAATAACATGATTCTCGGTATTTCTATGGCGGCCGTGGCAGAAGGCATGGCTTTGGGCAGTCGATTGGGCATTGATACCCATGCACTGGCAGGCGTGATCAATAGTTCAAGTGGTCGTTGCTGGAGTTCTGAAATCTGTAATCCTTGGCCCGATATTAGCCCGAATGCACCCGCAGGACGAGGTTATACCGACGGTTTTGCCTCACAACTCATGCTTAAAGATTTAGGTTTGGCCATTGAAGCGGCAGGCCAAGTCAAGCAACCTGTATTACTCGGGGGGTTGGCACAGCAGCTCTATCAACAATTGTGTTTGCAAGGCAATGCACATTTAGATTTTTCTAGCATTATCCAGCAGTATTTACCCCGAGAAAATTGATTTAAAAGAAATGAAAGGGTGCAATGAATGCACCCTATAAAAAAACCCTTGTCGTGAATAACAAAAATGTGACTGAGGTGAAAGGATGGCTTCAAATTATCTACAAGCGCAGCAAAATTTTGATTTGCAACAGGCTGCGCAACGGTTTCTATCAGGTTCAATCGATGCCCTGAATGCATGTTATGAATGTTGCGATCGACATGCTTTGCCGGGGCGGATTGCCTTGTTTTGGCAGGGTAAAGATGCTCGTAAAGAGCAATATACCTTTCGAGAGTTACAACAACGTGCCAGCCAATTTGCCAACTTTTTAAAGTCTCAAGGCGTGTCTAAAGGTGACCGTGTATCGGGCTTATTGCCACGTACCCCAGAGCTGATTATTACCATTTTAGCTGCATGGCGGATTGGTGCGGTTTATCAACCGCTATTTACTGCGTTTGGCCCGAAAGCCATTGAGCACCGCTTACAGTTGGCACAAAGCAAACTGGTGGTGACCGATGTGGGCAATCGTGACAAATTGCACGACGTAGAGGGTTGCCCTGCAATTGTGACGGTCACGGGAGCCAAAGGCACAGGGCTGTATCAAGGGGATTATAGCTTTTGGGCAGAAGTAAACCGCCAGTCTGATCAATGTGAATTGGAGATGATGAACATCCAAGATCCATTCTTGTTGATGTTCACATCAGGGACGACAGGCCCTGCCAAACCCTTACAAGTGCCACTGAAAGCGCTGATTGCATTTGGTGGCTATATGCAAGATGCGATTGGTTTAAGAGCTGAAGATTCGTTTTGGAATATTGCCGATCCGGGTTGGGCCTATGGATTGTATTACGGCATTACGGGTCCGCTCTTATTGGGTCATCCGACCATTTTTTATGAAGGCGCATTTACTGCCGACAGTCTATGCCAGATTGTAAATGACTATGGCGTGAATAACTTGGCAGGAGCACCCACAGCCTACCGTATGATGATGGCGGCCGACTTGAAGCAAATGGCGAAATTACATGGCAAATTCCGTGTGGTCAGCAGTGCAGGTGAGCCATTGAATCCTGAAGTGTTTCGCTGGTTCAAACAAGTATTAGATGCGCCAATCTATGACCATTATGGCCAAACCGAAGTCGGGATGGTGGTGTGTAATCATCATGCATTGGAACATGAGGTTCGAGCAGGCTCGGCAGGTTTTGCCAGTCCCGGCTATCGTGTTGTGGCACTAGACGAACAGGGTCGGGAGTTAGGTGCAGATACCCCAGGAATTTTAGCTGTAGACATAAGTCAGTCTCCGATGATGTGGTTTGGCGGTTATCAAGAAAGTCGTAAATCGCCATTTATCGGACATTATTATTTAACGGGTGATACCGCTGAAATACATGCCGATGGCAGCATGAGTTTTGTCGGACGCAGTGATGATGTGATTACCACGTCGGGCTATCGTGTGGGGCCATTTGATGTGGAAAGTGCCTTGTTGGAACATGATGCAGTGATTGAAGCCGCCGTGATTGGTGTGCCTGACCCTGAGCGCACAGAAGTGATTAAAGCTTTTGTGATTTTATCAGGTGAAAGTACAGCCAGCGCTGAGCTTGAAAATGAACTGAGTCAATTTGTGAAAAAACGCTTATCTGCTCATGCTTATCCACGTTTGATTGAGTTTGTGACTGAACTTCCCAAAACCCCAAGTGGAAAAATTCAGCGTTTTTTATTGCGCAATCAGGAAATTGCCAAGCAACAAACAACGGCGACTGCTGCAAGCTAAGATATTGTAAGGAAAGAAATTATGCAATTCACTGAAGGACAAGCTCACATGCAGGATATGGTAAAAAGTTTTGATCACGACCAGATAAAACCGACGGCCAGTGAGTGGGATCGACAAGGTATGTTTTTTGAAGAACAACTCTTGATTCAGGACATGGCAAAAAGTTTTGCCCAAGAACAAATTAAACCCTATGCCAGTGAGTGGGATCGACAGGGTACTTTCCCAGCCCAAGCCTTACAGCAAATGGGGCAACTGGGTTTTATGGGGATGTTGGTGCCTGAAGAATGGGGTGGTTCGGCAACAGGCAACTTGGCCTATGTATTGGCGTTGGAAGAAATTGCCGCTGCGGATGGTGCAACATCGGCGATTATGAGTGTGCATAATTCGGTGGGTTGTGTGCCGATTTTGAAATTTGGTACCGAAGAGCAAAAGCAACAATTTCTGGTGCCTTTAGCCAAAGGGGAAATGATCGGGGCTTTTGCACTGACTGAACCACACACTGGTTCCGATGCCGCAGCCATTAAAACCCGCGCTGTGAAAGATGGTGACCATTACATTATCAATGGTGCCAAGCAATTTATTACTTCAGGGCATAACGCAGGTGTGATTATTGTGTTTGCCGTGACCGATCCTAGCGCAGGGAAAAAAGGCATGAGTGCTTTTTTAGTCCCGCGTAATACACCTGGCTACGAAGTCATTCGGGTCGAAGAAAAATTGGGTTTACATGCCTCTGACACTTGCCAAATTGCTTTGACCGATGTGCGCGTGCACAAAAGTATGTTGTTGGGTAAAGAAGGCGAAGGTTTAAAAATTGCCTTATCTAATTTGGAGGGCGGACGCATTGGCATTGCCGCTCAAGCCGTTGGATTGGCACGTGCCGCTTTGGAAGAAGCCACCCGTTATGCCAAAGAGCGTGTAGCTTTTGGGAAGCCAATTTTTGAGCAGCAAGCAGTGTCGTTCCGATTGGCCAGTATGGCAACAGAAATTGCCGCAGCACGTCAGTTGGTACATCAGGCGGCGCGTTTAAAAGAAGCGGGTCAACCATGTTTAACCGAAGCGTCGATGGCGAAGTTGTTTGCCTCTGAAATGACCGAGCGGGTCTGTTCAAATGCTCTACAAATCTTTGGCGGTTATGGCTATCTGAAAGATTTTCCGATTGAGCGCATTTATCGTGATGCTCGGATTTGTCAGATTTACGAGGGTACCAGTGATATTCAACGCTTGGTGATTGCCCGTAGTTTATAAACCCAATATCGAAAAAACTGACCCTTGCACATGTGAGTGATCACGAGTTGTGAAAGAGATATGTGTATTGGTCTATAGAAGAAGGATCGCAACATGCAGTGGGAAAAAACATTCATTGAAGACTTACAGTGGGACACGATTTTAGTTGAAAAGCGCAAGGGTGTCGGGGTCATTACCTTGAATCGTCCTCAAGCGTTGAATGCATTAAACAGTCAACTGATTGCCGAAATTAACCAAGCCTTAGATCAGTTTGAACGCGATGCTGAAATTGGCTGTATGGTGTTGGCAGGTTCAGAAAAAGCCTTTGCCGCGGGGGCTGATATTAAAGAAATGGCCGAGCTGAATTTTCCGAATATCTATTTTGATGATTTTTTCCATTTGGCAGATCGGATTGCGCAGCGTCGTAAACCTTTAATTGCTGCGGTGAGTGGCTATGCACTTGGGGGCGGCTGCGAGTTAGCTTTGATGTGCGATTTTATTTATTGTGCTGATAATGCCAAGTTTGGTTTGCCTGAAGTAACCCTGGGTGTAATTCCGGGTATTGGCGGAACGCAGCGTTTAACTTTGGCCTTGGGTAAAGCCAAAGCAATGGAAATGTGTTTAACCGCACGGCAAATGGGTGCGGTTGAGGCAGAACAAAGTGGCTTAGTGGCGCGCGTGCTGCCGAAAGAGGAATTATTGGCCTATACCTTAGAGGCTGCGGAGAAAATAGCACAGCGATCTCTGACTGCCACCATGATGATTAAGGAAAGCATTAATCGCGCCTTTGAGGTGAGCTTAAGTGAAGGATTACGCTTTGAACGTCGTACTTTCCATTCCATTTTTGCAACTGTAGACCAAAAAGAAGGCATGAAAGCCTTTGTGGAAAAGCGACCAGCCCAATTTAAAAATCAATAAATAAGGAGTCTGCGCATGGGAAATAATTTACAGATTAGCTTCCAAGGGCATTTAGGCGTGATTACGCTAGATCGAGCGAGTCATTTGAATGCACTGTCTTTAAGCATGATTCATGGCATTAGCCAGCAGTTAGAACTGTGGCGTGAGGACGATCAGGTTCAAGCCGTCTTGATTAACTCCAATAGCCCGAAAGCCTTTTGTGCAGGCGGAGATATTCGTTTCCTCTATGACAGCTATCAAAATGGAACCGCCAATTATCAGCGCTATTTTGCCGATGAATATCACATGCTGAAGAGCCTACGCCAATATGCGAAACCTGTCATGGTGTTTTTAGATGGCTATGTCTTGGGCGGTGGTTTTGGTTTGGCACAAGCTTGCCAGATTATTGTTAGCAGTGAGAAATCTCGTTTTGCCATGCCAGAAACCGCGATTGGCTTTTTCCCAGATGTGGGCGCAACCCATTTTCTGTCTCGTTTAGATGATATTGGCGTGTATATGGCGGTGACTGGGGAACAAATCAGCAGTAGCGATGCCTTGCATTTAGATTTAATTGACTATTTGGTGCCGAGTGACCACTTGGCACAGTTGCAAACTGAGTTGGCACAGGCACCCCAGTTGAATCAACAGTTAATTGAGCAGATGATTGTGCGTTATTTAAAAGAACCAGCACCCAGTGAATTAAAACAGTATGAAGATGCGATTCGGCAGCATTTTTCACATACTGAATTGGCTCAAATTGAAGACAGCCTAGCCAATACATTAGAAAGTGACTATATGGATTGGGCTGAAAAAATCTTAGCAAACTTGCAGCAACGTTCTTTGTTAGCCAAGCAAATCAGTCTAAAGCTACAGCATGTTGGGCGGGGGCTATCTTTAGAGCAATGTATGCAGTTAGAACGGGATTTACAAGATATCTGGTTTGAGCAGGGCGACATGATTGAAGGTGTACGGGCTTTGCTGATTGATAAGGACAAGCAACCGAAATGGCAAACTGAAAACCCTAAGTTAATGCAGATGTTTGAGAAGTTGTTACCGCCTTCGCGACAGCAGCGTCAGGCAAGTGTGCAAGTGTAAGTTTGCTGTCAACCCGTACAGAAAATCCTCCAATGTATTGGGGGATTTTTTATAGCTTTTGACCTAAATAAATAGCTTAAATTTTGAATTATTTATTTTAAGATTTCATTCTCAGAAATTGGATAAATAACGAATGAATGACTTAACAACAAGATTTTTAAATAATTTTACCCAGTGGCATGAAGTAGGCCTGACGCTTATAAAAATGACAATAGCAATAGGAGTATTGTGCTTAGTCGCTTATCTTCTCACCATTGGTTATATCCCTTCAGATATTAGCTTTGGTGATACACTCATTTTTTTATTGATCTTTGTTGCTTGTTCAATTGTCTATGCTGGATTAAGCATGGTGCTATTTATCTTTGGCGTTTCCTTAATGCCTGCGGTGTACTTCATTTTTAGTACCGTGGATCTGTATTTACCTGTTCATAGTCGAATTGGGAAAAAACTGCCTTTTCCAAAGATTAGTATTATCACATTTGGTGGGTCTCTTTACCTTTTATACGCTATTCATGGTTTATTGGTGTTGCATTGGAAAATCAGTCTTTATGTAGTGATTACGGCCAGCTTTATCGCTTTGTTTTCTTATGCTTTTTATATTAATCGACTTAAGATCAAAGAATTTAACAACAAGTTCGAAAACTTAAAAGATATTATTGATGACCCTGATGCGAGTGAAAATCTTAAAACATTTGCAAAAACTAAATTAAAGAGATTAGAAACACATATTAAAGACAGTATACAAATTGCCTGTTTTCTTATTCTGATTCCACTGGCACCTATGTTTTTTATTGGAGATATTGGTCAAGTATTTTTAAATTATACGATGCAAAAAACAGGTGTCAGTATAGAAAAAGCGACACTGTATATTAAAGCACCGTATGCCAATTTAATTGATTTACCTAAAACCACGACTTCAGCGCTTAGCCAAGACCAAACCTTTATATTTAAGGATGTCAAAGTGTTATTTCAGGGCATTGGTAAAAATACTTTGGTGGCTTACAAAGTGGGAAATATTGAAAAACAGATCGTTATTCCAAATGATTACATTATTGTAGAAAAAACTCGGAAAGTAGATGAATAAGATTAAACTTTAAAGCAGATCTGAGATAGCAATATATCGTTGTTCTAAAATAGGTCTTCTATTCTTAAGGGGTATAAAAATAGAGGAATAAATGCTTACCCCCAGTTATACCCCCAACTACATCAAGCTTACAATAGATCAAGTGGATTGTATGAGACGTAAAAAAAGCTTAAACCTATGTGGTTTAAGCCTTTCAGTACCCCGTTGGATGCTACGGGAAGCTAATTTGGCGGTGAAAGAGGGATTCGAACCCTCGAAACGCTATAAACGTTTACACACTTTCCAGGCGTGCTCCTTCAGCCACTCGGACACTTCACCATGGCGGAGGATAATATCGAAAAACATAGCCATCGACAAGGTGAAACAATTGAATTCGAGCAAAAGTTTTAGCTCAATGATATGATTCGCAAAAATAGTGTCGATAATTGAAGACAAGCTTATGCAAAGTTCTGCAAAAAAAGCCGCATTGCCTGCGATTACCTTGGCAGCATTAGGGGTTGTGTTTGGGGATATTGGAACCAGCCCACTCTACGCATTAAAAGAATCTTTCCATGCCGCGCATGGATTAGGGATTAATCCTGAGAATGTTTTGGGTATTTTGTCGATTATCTTTTGGACAATGACATTGGTCATTACCATCAAATATGTCGCAATTGTCATGCGTGCAGACAACAATGGGGAGGGTGGCATTATGGCGTTGCTTGCCCTAAACCTGCGTAATACCAATTTTAGTGATCGCAAAAAATTATTGTTAATCGCGATTGGCTTTATTGGGGCTTCCTTGTTTTTTGGTGACGGGATTATTACCCCTGCCATTTCAGTGTTGTCAGCAGTAGAGGGTTTGTCCATCGCGACGGATGCACTTGATCCTTATATTGTGCCCATTGCGATTAGTATCGTGACCGCTTTGTTTGTGATGCAAAAATATGGCACAGCTTTTGTTGGTAAGTTTTTTGGCCCTTTGACCTTATTATGGTTTTTTGCCCTTGGACTATTAGGTATCTCTAGCATTATTCAAACCCCTTTGGTTTTGGGGATGCTGAGTCCACACTGGGCTATTCACTTTATTGTATCTAATCCACTCATGGCATTCTTTATCATGGGTGCGGTCGTGTTAACCGTAACGGGTGGTGAAGCTTTATATGCCGATATGGGACATTTTGGTCCTGTTCCAATCCGTTTGGCATGGTTTGTTGTGGTTTTACCTTGTTTATTGCTTAACTATGCAGGGCAAGGCGCATTATTACTACGTGACCCAAATGCCATTGAAAATCCATTCTATTTATTGGTACCAGAATGGGCGTTGTACCCAATGATTTTCTTGGCAACTATGGCTGCTGTTATTGCATCTCAAGCGGTCATTTCAGGGGTGTTTTCCTTGGCACGCCAAGCCATTCAATTGGGCTATTTGCCACGTTTAAGCATTAAGCATACCTCAGATTCGGAACAAGGGCAGATTTACGTACCTTTACTGAACTGGATTTTGCTCGCAGCGATTATTGTTTTAGTTCTAATTTTCCAAACCAGTTCGCGTTTATCCCATGCTTATGGTTTGGCCGTGACCATGACCATGCTTTGCGATACCTTATTGATTGCAGTTTTCATACGTTACACATGGAAATGGAGTAAGCCAAAACTAGCATTACTGATTACACCATTTCTATTGCTGGATTTGGTCTTGGTGAGTGCGACCTCGCTAAAAGTTCTGTCAGGTGGTTGGGTGCCATTATTGATTGGCGGAATTGCATTTATGTTGTTAATGACATGGAAAGATGGGCGTGAACTTACTTTTTCCAAGCTACAACAAGATACGCTTCCGCTCGATTTATTTGTGCAGAGTATTGGTGAACAGGCAAACTGGGTCGAAGGGGAAGCTGTCTTCCTGACAGGGACGCCAACAGTTGTGCCACATGCCATGTTACACAACATGAAGCACAATAAGGTCTTGCATCAAAAGAACATCATTCTGACGGTAAAAATTCAGGATGTACCTTATGTTACAGATCAAGATCGATTCCACGTGGAAACCATGAATCAGCATTTTTATCGCGTTGAATTGTTCTACGGCTTTAAAGATGAAATGAATATTCCAATGGCGTTGGAAGCAGTCTATCAAGCGATAGGACTCGAATATAACTTAATGCAAATCAGCTTCTTTGTTTCGCGTGAACGTATTATTAGTACTGTCGGAGATGGCTTGGCGCCGTGGCGTGAAAAGTTGTTTATTTCGATGCAGCGCAATACCAGTCCTGTCAGTGACTTTTACCAAATTCCACCGAATCGTGTAGTGGAATTGGGAAGCCAAATTGAAATCTGATGATTTCATTCTTTCATTAGTCTAAGTGCTAAAAAACCAAGGCATAGTCCTTGGTTTTTTTATGCGGATTGAAATGTTTTTAGAATGATATTCCTTATTGTGAAACTTCAGATGGAGCTTCAGCAGGCATCTGTTCTGAAGGGGCTTGCATAGGCTGTGCTTCAAGATTTTGCTCAGATTGTGGTAGATGATTATTTGTGACGTCTGTATCTGGACTATTGATTGGATGGCTCGCCGAAGAGCTTAATTGTGGTGCTGGGGGAATGGCTTGATTGGGTACGGCTGCGGATGCATCCTCGATACTATTCGGAGTTGCGCTCATATTGGATGCTGTAGGATTATTTTCGGTATTGAGCAAACGTACTTGTCCAGATTGTATTAAGTCTTGAATGGATCCTGGTTGTCCATTAATCGTGGTGCTAATTTTGGCTTGTGACAAACTTTCTAGCGTTTCACCTGCCTGTACTGCAGGTTCTGCAAATGCGTTGACGCTGCTGAAACCGAGTAATAATCCAGAAGCTAAAACTGTTGCTGAAATTAAATTATGTGAAGACATCATGACTCCGTGATTTATTGTGACCATTCGTTGTGCCATTACCTTGGCACATACAAAATCCAACTGACAATTGAATCTACCCAATTGCATCGATAAGCTACTTAAACACCTGATGAAATCAGACAATTTGTTACAACCTTCACTTGCTTGTCACGATTTTGTTGAATTGTTAAACGATCAGTCACATCTAGATATACTTCTACAGAAGGGCTTTGTTAAGCTCCTGCAAAATCAGTCGTTTGATAAAGTAATGGCCAGTAAAAAACGTAGTTCAAAGCAATCCTTTCCTTGGTTTTTTAATCAGCACAGTTCAAAAGTGGTGTTGGGAGTGGTTGCCGCAGGGAGTTTTGCCATTGCCTTTGGACAAGAACGAATTAGCCAGTTTTTGTCTTTACCGAGTGCATCAAACTCGGCCTGTCTAGATCAGTTTTATCGGGATGTTCCCCCTTATTTAAATAAGGAAAGCCTCCAAAAGCAGAGCTATGCTTTGTGTTTTAATGGCTTTAATGTCATGTATTCTGGGGTGTCTAAAACGCCACTCTGGGTAGCAGAAGCTTTAACGCCTGCGCGCTTAAGCCAGAAAATTCCGCGTGAAGACAGTTTCCATGAAGAAGAGCGGATTCCAGCACAATATCGTGCCACTTTGTCTGATTATCGTGGCTCTGGCTATGACCGAGGTCATATGGCTCCGAATGCCGATATGCCGAATAAAACCTCACAGTTTGACAGTTTTTCTCTGGCCAATATGGTGCCGCAAGCACCTAAAAATAATCAGGAAGTGTGGCGTAAACTGGAAGAAGCGACACGTGCCATTGTGACCAAACACCAGACTGAGGTGTATGTGGTGTCAGGTCCAACTTTTACCAGTAAAAAATTAAAAGTGATTGGACAAGGGGTTATCGTGCCAACTGCCGTGTATAAGGCGGTGTATATTCCAAAAACGGGTGCAATCGGGGTGTATTACGCGCCGAACAATAATTCACAAGAAGTGAAAATTGTCAGCGTATGTTATTTGGAAGAACAAATTGGTGTGAATGTATTCCCCCAATTGACTGAAGATCAAAAGCGAAATACCTATCAGTTGCCACTGACTGCAAATGCAGTCAAAGCCAAACAAGAAATTGCCTATTCGCATTGGGATGCAGAGAGTCAGTGTGCAGAAGATGTATCCGCAGAACAGATCAAAACTGCACAACAAAGCTTTAGTTCAGGTAGCAGTAAATCTACTGCAAGTTCGAAGCCAAGTTTAGATGCAGAGACACAGGATGCCATTGTGAAACAGTTGATTGAAGCGTTATTGCAGTATATGTTGCAATTGGTGAAGTAGAAAAATACCCGTCCATTTGAAGTATTGGCTTCGAGGTGATTATGTTTAAACCTTTTGAAAATGACACCGAATCACATGCAATTCATGATTTAACCTTAGAAAATCAATGCGATCGAGTCAATATTTATGGCAATTTGCAAATAGGCAAAGATCAGGCAGGTTTAGCCGCAGCAAAAGCTTTGCAAGCGTATTTAAATGCGATTGTGGGAAAGTTGGAAGCAGAAGCGGAGTTGCCAGAACAAATCATTAATGCTGCGACCCAGGAAGTTGAAAATCCATTTTTATAAATATTCAATCTTCAAAAAGCCAGTCGCTCTTAAGATCGACTGGCTTTATTTTTAGGATGTGGTTTTAGTTTGCGCAACAAATTTATAAATTAAACTGCCGATGACCGCACCTAGAATTGGAGCAAGCCAGAATAACCACAGTTGTCGCAATGCTTCAGTTTCTGCGAATAGAGCGACCCCTGTGCTGCGAGCGGGATTCACCGAGGTATTGGTGACAGGGATACTGATCAGATGTATCAGGGTCAGTGCCAGACCAATCGCAATTGGAGCAAAACCTACAGGTGCACGTTTATCAGTCGCTCCCATAATCACAATCAGGAAAAATGCCGTGAGTACCACTTCAATAAGTAGTGCTGAAAGCAAGCCATATTTTCCAGGGGAAAGTTCTGCATAACCATTACTGGCGAAAGCCCCTGTACCTGTAAAACCAGCTTGCCCTTGTGCAATCAGGAACAGGACAAAAGCCGCCAAAATAGCGCCAATCACTTGAGCGGCAAGATAAGGCAAAAGGTCTTTGCCATCGAAACGTTGACCCACCCATAAACCAATACTGACGGCGGGGTTGAAATGTCCGCCAGAAATATGCCCAAAAGCATAAGCACCTGTTAAAACGGTTAAACCAAAGGCGAGGGCAACCCCCGCAAAACCAATGCCAAGTTCAGGAAACGCTGCGGCAAAGATTGCACTGCCACAGCCACCAAATACCAGCCAAAACGTACCAAGCAGTTCGGCAACATATTTATTCATCTTCATCTCCAGTGTTATTTGTTGTGATTAATTTTTGTTCTAAAGCGCGACAGTCTATCTTTAACGAAAAATATAAAATGACTCAATGTGAAGATGATTAAAAAATGTGCTTATTTTTATAAATACTTATATTACTTGAAGATATAATTTGCGGAACTGTTGAGGGGTTTGTCCCGTCCAGAGTTTAAACGCACGTTGAAAAGCACTTTGTTCGGAATAACTCAAAAGTAGGGCAATCTCTTGTAAGCTGAGATGAGGGTCCTGTAAGTATTGCTCTGCTAACATTTGGCGGACTTGTTGAGTACGTTGTTGATAATTACTGCCTTGAGCCTGTAAATAACGTTGCAGTTGTCGCACTGAAACATTGAGCTGTTGGGCAATTAGCTCGATTTGGTATTGGTTTTTCTGTAAACCCGTCAAGATGGCTTGCTGGAGACGTTGATCTAACTGGGTTGAATGTGGCAATTGCTTTAATAGTGCCTGTGCTTGCTGCATTAATAACTGCTGTAAGGTGTGGTCGCCTTGTTGCAAGGGTTTATTTAATTCGGCAACTGGGAGCAAGACCTGCGTGATAGGTTGAGAAAAGCGCACTTTACAATGAAAAAACTGTTCATAGCATCGGCTATTTTTCGGAGCAGCATGACGGAAATGTACTTCATGCAGTTGAATAGGCTGCGTAGTCATATTCTGATTTAAGAACTGCACCATTAAGGCAATCGCAATTTCGTCGGTGAGTTGCGTGGTCAGATGTTGGGGTAATTCACCCCAGCGAATAGCAAGGTAATCAGTCGATAGATCAATTTGCAGTGGGCTACCATCATAAATCAGACGATGAAAGTCATGATAACGGTTGAGTGCTTCGCCCAAAGTGTCACAGGCGAGGGCAAGATAAGCCAGAATGCCTAAATGTTTTGTTTGTACATAGGTGGAAATTTCTAAACCAAGGGCGGGACGAGGCACTTGTTGTTGTAATTCATTTAATAACTCATGCCAAATACGATAATCAAAGCGTTCAAGGTTTTTTACTTTCAGCAATTGCGGCTGAATGACAAGACCTTGAGCTTGACTATAAGCATACAGCAGGTGTCCCAGTCCACCATAGACGGAGCCTGTATAATCATTCAGGGTAAGCATCATCTGTTTTTGTTGTCGTGATTTGTCAATATTAAGGGTGTGGATGGTCAATATTTATCACATTCAGTTTTCTATATTCAAGTTATGAATGGAGAAATAAATTATGTGGAAAGGATTTTTAGCAGGATTGGTCGTTGCAAATGGTTTTGAATGGGTGGCGCATAAATATGTGTTACATGGTACTCATCGTGCAGGTCAGCCTCGTTATAGCCCAGTGCCTTTAAGTATGAAATCGCATTGGGAACATCATCGAGAGGTGCGCAAACAGCAATTTTATGATGATAGCTATGTGGAAGGTTTGCCACATTGGCGTACCAAAAATGAAGTGATGTCATTAGTGGTTGCTGCAGGGGTGAGCAGTGCCTTGTTTTATCCTATCTCAAAAGGGATGGCCGCCGCAGCGGTCTATAGTGCCTGTAATTATTTTTACATCCATCGTCGAGCACATTTAGAACCTGAATGGGCCATGAAGAAAATACCGTGGCATTATGATCATCATATGAATGCCAATCAGGATGCTAACTGGTGTGTGACTAAGCCATGGTTTGATTATTTGTTGGGCACACGAGTGATTTCGGCTGCGAATTTGCAAGAGCAGAATCCATTAGGTATTGCCTTGCCACAAGTGCTTGCGAAGCGATTGAATCAAGTGGCACAACGTTATTTCCCTGCCAAATGGGTGGAGAAAAATAATAGGGCGACGGGGTTAGAGTTAAAAACTGAAGTAAATGAAGCTGTGCAGCGGCAAGATTCTGTCGCAATGGCTCAATGATCTTGGCAGCAATCATCATGCTTGATGATATTTAAAATCGTTTTATTGGTTGCTTGATTCGTTAGGCGCCATTAAGAAGCGTTTTTATGCAGGATCGGTATATAAAAAAGAGCGCTCTAGGCGCTCTTTTAGATCATTAAATACCTGCTCTGCTTAAAGGCGCATTTCAATGCCTTGTGCTGCCAAATATTGCTTCGCTTCAGGAATAGTATGCTGTCCAAAGTGGAAAATGGATGCTGCCAGTACAGCATCAGCCCCACCTTTTAAAATACCATCTGCCAAATGTTGCAATGTTCCTACACCACCAGAAGCAATGGTTGGAATGGTCACGCGGTCATTAATGGCACGCATCAGCCCAAGGTCATAGCCTGCTTTGGTCCCATCGGCATCCATTGAAGTGATTAAAAGCTCACCCGCGCCGAAGTTGGCCATTTTCACCGCCCATTCAATCGCATCAATCCCAGTTTCTTTACGACCGCCGTGGGTGAAAATTTCCCATTTGTTTTCTGCAGTTTTTTTCGCATCAATCGCAACCACAATACATTGTGCGCCAAAGCGTTGAGATGCTTCTTGGACAAACTCAGGGTTATAAATGGCTGCTGAGTTAATGCTCACTTTATCTGCGCCCGCATTTAATAATAAGCGAATATCTTCGACTTTACGGACACCACCACCGACTGTAAGCGGAACAAACACGCTTTCTGCCATACGTTCTACTGTACGGTAAGTGGTGTCGCGTCCATGATGTGTAGCAGTAATATCAAGGAAGGTAATTTCATCGGCACCTTGTTCGTTATAGCGACGGGCAACTTCAACAGGGTCACCTGCATCACGAATATCAAGGAACTGTACACCTTTCACCACACGACCGTTGTCGACGTCGAGACAAGGAATAATACGTTTAGCTAGCATAATTTTTTCCAATAATTACAGCCGATTATGAAACTCACCTACACAAGCGCTACACCTTGGTAGATTGAAACGGTATTCTATCAAACTTATGTAAGATTTTTCGCAGGTTTTCTATGTCGGTTTATACCACTTTGACTTTAAAGGAAGTTCAGGACTTCGCAGCCCCTTATGGATTAGAGGTGATTGACCTGATTCCCATTCAAGGAGGTATCCAAAATACAAACTATTTTCTGGTCTGTGAAGACCAAAGCCAATATGTATTAACCGTATTTGAAGAGATGGATGAACATGGTGCGGGTGAAATTGTGCCTGTATTGGAACATTTAGGACAACAAGGTCTAGCTGTGCCTGTGCCGTTAAAACATTCAGGACAAGCCATTCACTTTATTAAACAAAAGCCTGCCCAAATTGCACCGCGTTTAATGGGTAAACATCCGATGCCAGCCTCTGTGGCACAAGTAGAAGCGATTGCGGTAGCGCAAGCCAAAATGCATGTGGCCTTGCAGGATTTTCCACTTGAACGTGCCCAATACCGTAACCATCAATACTGGCGTCAGGTGTCGCGTGAAATTAAACCGACGCTGAATGCTGCGGATACCGCATTACTGAATGAATTGCTCGGTTTGTATGATGCCATGACTGCAGTTTATCCAGACCGACCAAAAGGCTTTATTCATTCGGACCTGTTCCGTGACAATACCTTATTTGAAGGGGAGCAACTCAAAGGCATTCTCGATTTTTACGAATTGAACAAAGATGAGTTGTTGTTTGACATCGCCATTACCCTAAATGATTTCTGTACTGAATATCCAGATGTGCATTTAGATGAAGAAAAAGCCTTGGCCTTCCTTACCGCCTATCAAACGGTTCGTCCTCTCACAGAAGATGAGAAAGCCTGTTTGGAGCTTTATTTGGCGATGGCAGCAGGGCGTTTCTGGATGATGCGATTACAAGTAGCTCAGAAAAATGCCGCTGAAGGGCGCACGGGTGACGACATTTTGCAGAAAAATCCTTTAGAAATGCGTAATATGCTGATTGAACGCTTAAAATTTGTAAATGGTTAAACAAGGAAGATCACATGCGAGATCAGGGACGCTTGGTAGAATGGTTTGATGATAAAGGCTACGGCTTTATTCAACCCAATGATACCAATAAAGAGCGGGTGTTCTTACATATTAAGGACTTCGCACGACCTGGTCCGCGTCCAATTGTTGGCTGTGCTCTGGAATATATTGTCTTATTGGATGGTCAGGGGCGCTTTCGGGCACAACAGGTCACTTATTTAAAAGCTTCACAAACAGGTCTGAAGCCCAAAGCTAAGCCGACTCCGCCACAAAAGCATTCCATTATGCAACTGGCATGTATGGCTTATTTTGTGGTTTTGACCGTTTTGGTGATTGCTGGGCTGCTCAGTGGTTTAGTGTTGTTATTGATTTGCTTGATGAATGCGGCAAGTTATTGGTTCTATGCACAAGATAAAGAAGCTGCACAACTGGGTGGGCGTCGTGTGCCCGAACAAACACTGCATGTTTTGGCCTTCTTGGGTGGATGGCCAGCGGCATGGTTAGCCCAACAAAAGTTGCGACATAAAACACAAAAACAACCTTTCAGGAAGGTGTATTTCTGTACCATAGCCTTAAATCTATTACTTATTTTATGGCTGATCTCTCCTTTAAATAGCTTGCCAATTTAGAAGGAGAGTTTTCTAATAATAAGGGAAAAAAATGAATAAACCCATTGATCAAGATCCTAATCGTAGCTTAACGCTGGTTCTATACGTCCTTTATATCATTGCGATTTTTACTGGTGGTTTATTGGCACTCATCGCCTTGATTATTAATTATGTCAAACTCAATGATGTTCGTGGCTCTATCTTCGAAAGCCACTTTCTCTGGCAAATCCGAAGTTTCTGGTGGTATTTGTTCTGGAATGTGATTGCATTTGTGCCGTTTTTTTTCTTGTTCTTTACTGGGAATAGCCCAGATTTGTTTGCGGGTGTTGCTTTGGGCAGTACCATCTTTTGTATTAGCGTGATTGCACTCTCATGGATTTGGATTGTCTATCGTGCCATTCGAGGCATTATCACTTTAAATGATAATCAGCCTATTTAAAACTTCTGGCAAATGATGAGTCGAGAGTTTTGGATTTGGCTTGAAGTAAAATGAAATCTCAAATGAAAAAGAGTGGCGTTTGCCACTCTTTTTTTTTGCCCGATTCTGAGACCCAGTGCACCACTGCTTGGCAGTATTGTGCCCCAAGCTGGGCTTTTTGGGCATGAAAATGTGACATGATCGTTTTAAAGTTTTGAAATTGTTATTAAATAATTTACTTTTTTAATAATTATAATTTACATTTTTATATTAAATAATTTACTTTTTTAATAATTAAGGTTTACATTTTTTTATTTTAAAGTTTATATTTTTAATAATTATAATTTACATTTTTAATAAATTAACTTTACATATATGTACACTTATTTAATTAAATAAGTAAACTTAATTTATTTAAAAAATGATTAAGAATAAAACCGACCACGACGTCGGCGTAAGCCCAAAACATGAATCGCACGGACCAAAACCGCATACGAAACTGCATAACCAAACTCTTGTTCAAAAAGCGGAACTAGATCACTAATATTTTGAAATTTTGTTTTTTTAACAAATACTTGGAAGCTATTCCAGTCCTTGATATGATTTGGAGCACCACGCTTTTCACTCGGCTTGGGTACAAGATCTCCTGTCTCTTCTTCAAGCTTGATCCAAGCATCTAGGGTGACGCGGGAAATGTTAAATTGTTTGCATACCGCTACTTTGTAGTCGGTTATCTTGTAGGCTTGAATTGCAGCTTTACGTAGTTCAACAGAGTATCTAGGCATTAACTTGTCTCATTTTAAAATAAGATTTTTTATATTATATGGCATAGTTGTTGCAAAAAAATAATTAAGTTAAATAAAATATGTAAATGGAGTTTAAATGAAAAGAACAGAGGTTTCTTTAAGATCGTTGTCCTTGTGGCAAGTCATTATTATTGGTGTAGCGTACATGACCCCTATGGTGGTATTCGATACCTTTGGTATCGTCTCGGGGGTGACTGAAGGTCGAGTACCCCTCGCCTACATATTGGCGCTATTTGCGATGCTCTTAACGGCGTTTAGTTACGCACGTTTCAGTCGAATTAGTGAAGATTCGAGTTCAGCTTATAATTACACTGCTCAGTCCTGCGGAGCAAAAGCAGGTTTCTTTGTGGGTTGGTGTTCATTGCTGGATTATATTTTGCTGCCTTTGGTGAATGCTTTATTGGCAGGCATTTATTTAGAAGCTGTGATTCCAAGTGTACCGTATTGGGTTTGGGTTGCTTTGTTCACTGGCATCGTGACGCTGATTAACTGCTTCCGCATTAATTTCTTGGCAAATTTAAGTCTGCTTTTTGTATTTATGCCGCTATTGCTCATGGTGGTGTTTATTTATTTGGTTATTCAGGGCGTGGGTTCAGAACAAGGTTATGCCCATGTATTGACCTTGGCTCCTTTATTTAATGGAGATACCACGGTTCTACCTTTGATTGCAGGTGCATCTATTCTGTGTTTTTCATTTTTGGGTTTCGATGCCGTGACTACACTGGCACATGAAACCAAAGATCCGAAAAAGAATATTCCACGTGCGGTGTTGCTCACCACATTGGTGGGAGGTGCCATCTTCTTCACAGCTTCATGGTTTATTCAATTGTATTTCCCAAGCAATGTGCGCTTTAACAAGCCAGATGAAGCCTTGCCTGAAATCGTACTGTATGTCGGTGGAACTTTATTCCAAGCAGTCTTTTTATGCGCTCAAATTATGAACACATTTGCTTCAGGTTTGGCGACCCATGCCAGTGCTTCACGCTTAATTCATATCATGGCGAAGGACGGTATTTTCCCTAAAGCAACATTTGGACAGTTACATGCAAAATTAGGCACACCGTTGTATGCCGTATTGACTATTGGATTGATTTCACTGGCGGCTATTTTCCTAGAGTTGGCGACAGTGGTGAGCATGATTAGTTTTGGCGCTTTAATTGCCTTTACCGCAGTGAATTTCTCGGTCTTTGCAAAATTCTATTTGCGTGACAAACAAACACAAGGGTTGAAGAACAAATTTTTCAACCTGATTCTGCCGCTTTTATCGGTGACGGTCATGATTGGGCTTTGGTTGAATTTAGAGCGTAATGCCTTGATGTTTGGATGTTCTTGGTTGGCTGTCGGTATTGCATTATTTATCTATAAAAGACTGAAAAGACAAAACATTGTGATTGAAAATGCCTATTAGGCCTGACATGAAAATAAAGTAAATGAGAGTGTGAATGATATGAAGATAAATAAACCAATATTTGAAAATGACGTGGAGTATAAGGCTAGTCATGCTTTACACAGTGGTAAAGAATGGAATTGGCTTAATCCGAAGCGGGGCGAGTTTAGTCATCCTGCAAATTACTATGAAAGTTCATTAAAAACATGGCATGAATTTGAGACTTTAAATGCCGATCTGGTCTGTGATGTACTGGTAATTGGTGGAGGATTATTGGGGACATCGACGGCTTTGCATTTGGCAGAGCAAGGTGTAGACACTGTACTGGTCGAAAAAAACCGTATCGGCAGTGCTGCATCTGGACGTAATGGGGGACAACTGACTCCCGGTTTGGCACGTTGGGAAGCTGAAACCATGGTGGAACACTTTAGTTTTGAAGATGCTAAAAAGTTATGGCATTTCACGTCCACCGAAGCCATGTCCTTAATTGACGGTATTTGTGACAAATATGAGTTGGAATTGCAACGCAAACGTGGTCACATTACGGCTGCGGTACACCCTGGGCATTTAGATGCTTTGTGCGCAGGAATGCAAGCACGTGAGTATTTGCAAGAAACAAATACGTCGCTCTTAAATCAGGATGAATTGCGTGAACATGTCGCTTCTGAACATTATTTTGGCGGTTTGTTGGATCACCTCGGGGGACACATTCATCCCTTAGCCTTGACCCGTGGTTTGGCATATGGTTTTTGTCAAAATGGTGGCAAAATTTATGAGCAAACTGAAGTGCAATCTATACAAGAACGTGCTGATGGTATTTATGTCACTACGGCCAATGGAGTCATTAAAGCACGTAAAAGTGTGGTGATGGCGGTACATCATGCTTCATTTAAGTTGCTTGAAGACCATAAACAAACCACTATTCCGTTTTATACCTATGTGTGTACTACAGCGCCATTAGAGCTTGATTTAAAAGCATTGCTCCCGACTGATCTCCCTGTCTATGACACACAGTTTCAGATTGACTATTATCGTGGTGTATCAAAAAACCGCTTATTGTTTGGGGGAGAAGGTACAGGCTCATGTTGGGATGCAGTACAAACACATGATTATTTGTTAGGGCGTATTCAACATGTATTTCCGCAGCTTAAGCAGGTCGAGCTTGATTTTGTTTGGAGCGGAACCACTGATTTAACCGTGAATGGGGCTACTGATAGTCGTAAATTTGGCAATCAATATCCGATTTACGCGGTACATGGTTGGAGTGGACATGGCGTGGCGCAAACTGTACGGATTGGGAAAGCCATTGCCAATGATTTCTTGGGACTGTCAGATGATTTTAAAATGCTGACCAAAATTCAACACATGAATATCCCCATGGGTCGTGCATTGGCTCCGATTGTAATTCCGATTGCCAAGAGCATGTATGGCATCGGCGCCATGATGAATCCAGGAAAAATGGTGTCGTTCTAAATAGATCACGTGATGATGAAGTCGATTGAATGTAGCAATCGACTTCACTCTTTTACGTCATTAGAGTTGTTCAACTTCTGTTTTGGATTTCAAGCGTTTGGGTTTCCATTCACTGATGAGGATACCAAAGACCACCAATACACCACCGAATAAAGCCCATGGTGCCAAGCGTTCACCTGCAAGGCGTCCAAAAAGTGCTGCCCAAACGGGTTCGCCTGCATAGATAATGGCAGCTTGTGAAGGGGCTACTGAACGTTGTGCCCAATTCATAACATATTGAATCAAGGCACTGGCGAGACCCAAACCCATTGCGATACTGAGCAAAGTCCATGAAAAGCTTGGAATGGTATGTTCACCTACCAACGGCATTGAGGCAAAGGCCAGTACAGAAGCCACCGCCAGTTGAATAACTGTCACCCGACCTAAATTTACTTTTGGGGCAAAATAACCAATCAGAATAATTTCTAATGCGATTCCAATTGCACCAAGTAAAGTCACTACCTGACCAAAATTTAAAGTGATTGCATGGAAACCATTACCCGTCAATAAAACCAAGCCTATAAACGCACAAAGCGCGCCAATCCAAATCATAAAATGTGGGGCTTTACGGAAAATTAACCACAATAATACAGGGACTAAGGGCACATACAATGCGGTTAAAAATGCCGACTCACTGCTACTAATGGTTTGTAAACCTACAGTTTGCGTACCATAACCGATAGTGAGCATACAGCCGATCATACAACCTGCGAATAGGTCTTGCGCGGTAATGTGTTTGAGCTGCCTAAAAGAGAGCAAACCAATAATGGTTGCTGCACAGGCAAAACGGCAACCCACAAAAAACATTGGTGAACTGAAATTAAGGGCATATTTCACAGTCAAAAATGTACCACCCCAAATAAAAGTAATAAGTATCAGGGCAATCACAGGAGCATTGGAGCCAAAACGTGCATTGAACATAGTGATCATTGGAGTTGTGTGCAGTATATTGCACATAGCTTGTCATGCTTTTATTTTTTGTGCAATATATTGCTCAAATTTTTCTTGAAATGCCAATATGAAGCATCCTGCGGTTTTACAATATGTGAGTCAAAATGTTCGCCATTACCGTAATCTAAAAGGCTTAAGTCAACAGCAATTGGCAGATTTGGCAGGTTTAAGTCGGCGTATGGTGGCAGGGGTAGAAACTGGACAAGACAATATTAGTCTGGCAAAACTGAGTTTAATTGCCGATGTACTTGAGGTGGATTTTGCCCAGATGATTGCTGCGCCAGAACAACACGGCCAAGCGGTTGTGAATGCGTTGGCATGGCAAGGAACACAAGCCCAAAGTGAAGCAATACTTTTGGCTTCCGCATCCGCCAGCAAAAAGGTAGAGCTCTGGACGTGGACTTTGGCACCCAATGAACAATATTGTGCCGAACCCGACCCTGAAGGTTATCGTGAGATGTTGTATGTGATTGAAGGGGAACTTACCCTAGATTTGGCAGGTGAAGTGCAAGTACTCCATGCAGGCGAATCGATCGTGTATGCCAGTACGATTGAATACCGTTACATTAATCAGGCCGAAGTTCCGCTTAAATTTATTCGCAATGCGATTTACTAAAGCGAGCACATGGGTTGAGTCTAATTTTCAGTGATAAAAAAAGAGGTCATTTGACCTCTTTTTTTATTGCTTGGACTTAAAGCGATTGCTGATCCAATAACAGTTGTGCTTCACGTAAGTTCAATGAACCTTCGTAAATAGCACGACCTGTAATTGCACCTAAAATACCAGGTTGACCTTTTAAGTTACGGACGTCATCTAAATTCGTCACACCACCAGAGGCAATCACAGGCAAGCCTGAATATTGTGCCAAATGAACGGTTTGTTCCACGTTCACACCTTGCATCATGCCATCACGGGCAATATCGGTATACACAATGCTCGATACGCCAGCATCTGCAAAACGTTTTGCGAGATCAGTAGCTTTCACATCTGTCACATTAGCCCAACCATCGGTTGCGACCATACCGTTCATGGCATCAATGCCGACAATGATATGACCAGCAAATTTCTTACAGGCTTCTTCGACAAATTCAGGCTCTTTCACTGCTTTGGTGCCAATAATCACAAATGACACGCCTGCATCAAGGTAATGCTCAATGGTTTCCAATGAACGAATACCGCCACCAATTTGAATTGGCAGCTCAGGTTGTGCTTTGGCAATCGCCTCAACCACAGGTTTATGAATCGGGGTACCCGCAAAAGCACCGTTTAAATCGACCAAATGCAAGCGACGTGCGCCTTCATTAACCCAATGCTGTGCAGTTGCTACAGGGTCATCAGAAAATACGGTATCGTCTTCCATACGGCCTTGTTTTAAACGGACACATTTGCCATCTTTCAGGTCAATTGCAGGGATGATCAGCATGCTTTCGCTCCTTACCCGATCTTTTAGAATTTATTCGCCGCAATCTTAGCAAAGTATTGGCAAATATCTAAGCAAGATGTTGCTTTTATTTCGTTCTATGTTGTGCAGCAGGCAAAGTTATGCCTAAACGTTGTAATTCTTGATAAATCAGCACAGGGGCATAGGCATCGGCAGCCGCATATTGGATTTGTGCCGCGCTTAAAGGAAATTTACTCCAGTTTGAGGTGCTGACACTTTTACTTTTTGGAAAATTGACCTGAAACAGCAAGGCCATCGCATTTTTAACACCTACGGGAGTCGTGATGCCAAATGCAGTAAAAGCTTTGGCAAGATCAAGCACTTGATTGAAATGAATGCCTTTTTTACGAAACAGATGGGCATCATTTTTTAAGCCAAAGCCAACTTTAAGTTGTTTAGGATTTTCAAAAATTGGAGTTAAAAAGTCCAAAATAGCAGGGCTAATTTGAAAAACATAGGCCTGATCGGCTGTTGCCAATTGAATGACATGAGGCCCTGTCGCAACTTCACCTTTACGAAAAGTGGGTTTAGATTCGGAATCAAAGCCAAACAACGGGGCAGAAAATAGTTCATCTTGCAGAGCATGACACTGTTCGAGCTTGGAAATTAGTTGAATCTGATCGGGTAGCAAATTTTGAAAAACAGGTAATTGCTGAATTTGTTCTTTACTGGGTAGGGGAGAAAGTGAATGCAAGGTCATAGGCGATAGCCATGTAATTCGGCAAGGAGCTAGACACTATCATCTGGTAAAAATAAAGCCTAGGTCAACTAGGCTTTAAGTGTGGATGCTGAACAGGGTAGTTTTAAATATTCCATTCCACAAAATTTTTCAGCAATTGTAGTCCAGCCGTATGACTTTTTTCTGGATGGAACTGTGTCGCGAACAGGTTTTCTTGATGAATAGCAGTGCAGAATTGAATGCCATAATCACAGGTCGCAGCGACAATATTGCTGTCTTTTGGTTCGACATAGAAACTATGTACGAAGTAGAAACGTGCATCTTGTTCAATATTGTTCCACATTGGATGGCTCGGATCCGCCTGATGCACTTGATTCCAGCCCATGTGAGGTACTTTTAAGCCATCCATGTCTGGAAAGCGTTTGACGGCACCTTCAAAAATGCCGAGTGCATCCGTACCACCATTTTCTTCAGAATGCTGCATCAGTGCCTGCATACCTACGCAAATGGCCAAAACAGGTTTGTTAAATGCGGCTTGACGTACCACTTCATCAATCCCTGCTTCATGCATGCCTTGCATACAGTCTCGCATCGCACCGACACCTGGGAACACAATTTTGTCTGCTTGAGCAATCAGTTTCGGGTCATTGGTGACATCCACCGTAGCACCGACATATTCCAGTGCTTTTGCAGCTGAGTGCAAATTGCCCATGCCATAATCAAGAAGTGCAATACGGGTCATTACAAACTTCCTTTGGTTGATGCAATGGTATTGGCAGCACGAGGATCAACCTCACATGCCATACGCAATGCACGAGCAAATGCTTTGAACACACTTTCAATTTGGTGGTGGCTATTTTTACCCTTAAGGTTGTCAATGTGCACTGTCATGAGGGCATGATTGACGAAACCTTGGAAGAATTCAGAAAATAAATCCACATCAAAACGACCAATCATAGCGCGAGTAAATGGAATATCCATAAATAAACCCGGACGACCAGAAAGATCGACCACCGCACGGCTTAAAGATTCATCAAGTGGTGCATAAAAATGGCCATAACGACGCAAGCCTTTTTTATCACCTAATGCTTGGGCAAAGGCCTGACCTAGCGTAATACCGCAGTCTTCCACCGTGTGGTGATCATCAATTTCTAAGTCGCCATCACAATGGATATCAATATCAAATAGTCCATGCCGCTTGATTTGATCAATCATATGGTCTAAAAAAGGAACTCCAGTGTTTAAAGTGCCTTGACCAGTACCATCGAGATTTAAGCGTACTCGAATTTTGGTTTCGTTGGTATTTCTTACCACTTCACTGATACGTTCTGTCATAGACACGTTCCTCAAAAACGTCAAAAATGATTGATGTAAAATGTTTTTCGCCGTGACGAAATCACCGCATATTAGATTGCTCAGGAGGGTTTATCAATGCCTATTACCGTACATGCTTATACTTCACTAGAAAATGAAGAAATGCGCAGCCAGCTTGAGCGACTGTATGACACCAGCCCAGAATTTGGTGATGGGCAAGATGCGATAGAACAACTTGAACAAAACTTAGCTCAGTATACCCTAGTTTACACCGCAGAATTTAATACTAAAGTGATAGGTGCGATTTGGTGTACAGGGCAGGGTGAAAGTAAGACGCTGGAGTATATTGTGGTGCATCCTGCGAATCGTGGTCGTGGCGTTGCAGAACGGTTGGTCGCAGAAGTTTGCCGTATGGAAGAGGCCAAAGGGGTGAAAATATTTGAACCTGGTTGTGGTGCGATCCATCGCTGTTTGGCCCATTTAAATAAATTACCTAGTTAAATAGAATTCATCATGAAGCAGTAATCGGATTGCATCTGTATAGATTGAATAAAAGGGCAGCATTGATGCTGCCCTTTTATATGTAAGCCTGAATGGTGTATGAGAATGGGGGTAGTTTATGGCGATAACTCAAAATTTGTTGAAAAACCCATCATTTGATACAAAATTTGTAAAAATGTGCTTGACGCTTGTGGCCTAAACCGCTTTAATACGCCCCATCGGCGTGATAGCTCAGTAGGTAGAGCAACGGATTGAAAATCCGTGTGTCCCCAGTTCGATCCTGGGTCTCGCCACCATATATTTTAAAACCGTATTTGTGTTTTCAATCCCTGATCCCATCAGGGATTTTTTTTGGCTGAAAAATATCCGATTGATCAAAAAGTTATGGATTAGGATTGACTAATCAGCTGAGATGAGGCTTAATACACGGCATCGGCGTGATAGCTCAGTAGGTAGAGCAACGGATTGAAAATCCGTGTGTCCCCAGTTCGATCCTGGGTCTCGCCACCATATTCAAAAAACCCTTAAACAATGTTTAAGGGTTTTTTTATGCACAAAAAAAGTTGTGCTCTGTACAATCATGACTAAATTTAAAATAAAAATGGCGGGGAGCGAGGGGAAATGGCCAAGGATTTATTTTCTGCAAACAGTGAATTGTATCAACAAGCACGTCCTCAATATTCGACAGAAATTCTTGATGCCATTTTGACTTATGTGCCCGAACGAGCATTGGCTTGGGATTGTGGGGCCGGTTCGGGCCAATTTACCCAGTTAGTTGCACCTCATTTTGCGCAAGTGCTCGCGACAGACTTGAGCGAGCAGCAACTCCAACAGGCCCCTGTCTTTGCCAATGTGCGTTATTTACAAGCCACAGCGGAACACAGCCCTTGTGCGTCTGCGTCAGTGGATTTGGTTTGTGTGGCGCAAGCCATTCACTGGTTCGATTTTACGACCTTCTATGCTGAGGTAAAGCGTGTATTGAAACCAGAGGGTGTACTTGCCGTGATTGGCTATGGTCTGATTCAATTGCAGGATGCTGAATTGCAGCATGCCTTACAGCAGCTCTATTTCAAAACGTTACAAGGTTATTGGGATCCAGAGCGGCGTTATATTGATGAGCATTATCAAACCATTCCTTTCCCTTTTCAGGAGTTGGCTGTTCCTGCTTTAGCCTTACACTATACATGGAGCAGTATGCAACTGTTACAGTATTTAGCGACATGGTCAGGCGTACAACACTATCAGCGACAGCACCAGCAAGACCCGTTGCAGAATATACGTCAGTGCTTAGTAGCAAAGGGAAATCCTACAGTGAAGCTGAGTTTTCCTGTCTTGTTACGGGTAGGGCGTCAATTTGCGAGTGATGTTGCCTAAATGGCCGTTTTACGTGGAAACAACTGTTTAATTATTTATAGAGTTTTAAAATAAAAAGGGTAGAAATTTAAATGGACATTTTGCCATGTATTTCTCTCCCAAAATATTCAATGCACTGGCTTTGGGTGCATTGTTGATGAGTCATGGCTATGCCAATGTCCCATCTGATCTTTCCGCGCTGACAGAGCAAGATTTACGTCTTCAAACTGGAGATATTCAATCCCAGCCCGATGACGTCAGACAGCAAATCTTTGACCATTATTTGATAAAACTTGAGACTGCTCCGCAGCAGTGGACATTGATCGACACGGCACGTGTTTCACAAGAAATTTTACCTCCAGAACGTATTCCAACTTTTGATTTGCCTTTACCGATTTTGTTACACGTTTATTCAATTGCGGATGGCTTACAGTCAGATGACCCGAGACTGGGGCTATATCGAATGATTGATCCCGTGGTGAATCCGAATAGTCCTATCCAGTATTTACAGCAAGCACCCCAAATTCAGTTGAATTTGGGCGTGGTTTCAATTGGGACAATTGAGCAGCAGATGAACGTCGATGGGTTAATGAAGATGTTTTTATTGACGCCACATTAGGTTGTTATGGTTTAAATTCTAAACTTAGCCAAGAAAAAACGCCCCATCGGGGCGTTTTTTATGGTCATTCGAATTAAGCAGATTTTGCTTGTACTTGAGGAGCAAGCATATGGCCTGTCTCTTCGAAGTTAGAGTGCCAAGAAAGCGCTTCACGAAGTAAGTGAGGAGTATGGCCACCTTTTGCACATGAACGATCAAAGTAGTCGTTTAATGCATCGCGGTAAAGTGGGTGTGCACAGTTGTCGATAATCGCACGAGCACGCTCACGTGGTGCTAAACCACGAAGATCTGCCAGACCTTGTTCAGTTACAAGGATGTCTACGTCGTGCTCTGCATGGTCAACGTGTGATGCAAATGGAACAACAGAAGAAATGTCGCCACCTTTTGCAATTGATTTGGTCACGAAGATTGCCAAGTGTGCATTACGTGCGAAGTCACCTGAACCACCGATACCATTCATCATTTTTGTACCGCAAACATGTGTTGAGTTCACGTTACCGTAAATATCAAACTCAAGTGCGGTGTTGATACCGATAATACCTAGACGACGTACAAGTTCAGGATGGTTCGAAATTTCTTGTGGACGAAGCACCAGTTTGTCTTTATATGCTTCAAGGTTATTGAACACTTTCTCGCCGTATTTTGCAGAAAGTGTAATCGAAGAACCTGACGCAAAAATCATTTTACCTGCATCAATCAATTCGAAAGTACAGTCTTGAAGAACTTCTGAATACATGATCAGGTCTTCGAAGTTTGAATCTTTCAAACCAGTCAATACTGCGTTTGCGATTGAACCGATACCTGCTTGAAGCGGACCTAAGTTTTTCGGTAAACGTTCTTCAGCCACTTCTTTTTCGAAGAATGCGATTAAGTGGTTTGCGATTGCTTGAGTTTCATCATCTGGAGCAGTCACAGTTGATGGAGAATCATGTAATTCGCTGTTGAATACGATACCGACAATTTTAGATGGATCGATGTTGATCGCAGTTGTACCAATACGCTCGTCCACTTGAGTTAATGGAATTGGTTGGCGTGTTGGGCGATATGTTGGAATATAGATGTCGTGTAAGCCTTCAAATGCTGGGCTTAAGTTGGTGTTGATTTCAACAATTACTTTCTCAGCAAAAATTGCAAAGCTTGCAGAGTTACCTACAGATGTTGTTGGAATGATGCCGCCATCTTCAGTAATCGCTACGGCTTCAATCACCGCAACATCAGGCTTTTTCAACTGAAGGTTACGCATTTGTTCAACAGTTTCAGACAAGTGTTGGTCAATGAACATCACTTCGCCATTGTTGATGGCTTTACGTAAAGTGTTGTCGACTTGGAATGGAAGGCGACGAGCTAGAACACCCGCTTCAGTCAATTGTTTGTCAAGGTCATTCCCTAGACTCGCACCCGTAATTAACGTGATTTTTAATGGGTTCGTGTGAGCACGTTTTACTAAAGCCAATGGAACAGCTTTTGCTTCGCCAGCACGGGTAAAGCCACTCATACCGACAGTCATACCGTCCTGAATGAATTCCGCAGCTTGTTCTGCGCTGATGACTTTGTCGTGTAGTGAAGCTAAACGAATGCGATCTAATGACATGGTTTACTCTCGTTGGAATTTTGAAACTGATAGGGATTGTACCCATCAGAAAACGCATTTTGCATACCTGTTAGGCTAAGGTCTAATTTTTTAGAAAAATGCGGGTATAAAAAATTTTGATAATTTTTAATCAATTGATTTTATGAGGGATATTTCTTAACTGTTCGGTTGTTTTTAATACTGACTGTACGGTTATTGATCAAAATTAGTGCAAAATTTGTTACAAATAGCATGTTTTGAAGATCACAACATCACGATACAGAAAAATTTAGATTAAAAAGCAGAGTAAATCATTTTAAATAAGCTGGAAATTTCACTCAATCGCTGTTGAAGGAATGATCAGGAGAGGATGAGTAAAGACATCAATTACAGAAAGGTGAAAGTCCATAGTTTAGAAATACGGCTTTCACCATTGCAGGATAAGCAAAGAAATTAGAAGTGTTCGCTAATACTTTGTTTTAATTTTTCTATGGGATTGGCGGTGCTTAGTTCTTCAGGTTCGTCTTTGGGCAAAGGCAGTAAAATAATGGCTTCAAGCCCACCTTGCTCACGATTATGAATGAGGAGTTTACCCTGATGAATGTCCACAATGCGCTTCACAATTGCCAGTCCTAAGCCACTGCCTTGCACTGTTCGAGCAGCATTGCCTCGCACAAATGGTTGCATCAGATCTTCAATTTGGTCTTCTGGAATCCCTTCACCATGATCGGCCACACTAATTAAAATATGTTCGCCTTCCACCCGTGCGGATAACTCAACAGGTTCTGCGCCGTACCGTTTAGAATTATTAATTAAATTACCAATTAAGCGTTTCAGGGACAGACTGCGTGCTTGAATTAGGGGTAGTTCTTGCGGACTAAAGCGAACATCAAGAGGTTTAAATTGAATGACCAATTCCTGCAATAAATTATTGATATCCGTAGCTTGTAGGACTTCATCTGAGCCATCGCGCATAAAGGAAATGAATTGATTTAAAATGGCATCCATATCTTCTACATCATAAATCAGACCTTCTTTCAGGAAGTCATCATCTGGCATCATTTCTGCGCTGAGGCGAATACGTGTGAGGGGCGTGCGTAAGTCATGTGAAATACCTGCCAGCATAATACGACGATCTCGCTCTGTCTGATCTAGTGTATAAATCATATGGTTAAATGCCTGATTTACCTCACGAATTTCTTGCGGACCATGATTGGTTTCTAAGTACGGTGCAGTACCTGTTTTACTGTAGCTGTTTGCCGCATTTTGCAAACGACGCAATGGGCGGTTCAACTGACGCACCAGCGTTAAAATAATTACAGCAGATATGAGTGGAACCCCAAACAGCCAGCCGAAAATGAGTTCTGGACTGTAGTTAGCGTAGGTTTTTAAGGGTTCACGTACCCAGTGTCCATTCATTTCGGGGGTTTGCACCCAAATTCTGGGACTTGGTTTAAACTGAAAATATACGGTGACGTCTTTGATATTTAATTCTTTGGCAAGCTGATGCTCAATGCGGTTGGTAAAGAAGTCGGCAATCAGTTTATCTTTGACGTTTGGATATTCATTAGGATCGGTGACATATTCAACCCCAACGCGTTGTTTGAGCCATTGGTCAATGTCGAGTTGAACATCATCGTGGTAAATCTTTAAGCGAGGGTTGTTGATCATTTCTAATTCAACGGCAAGAAATCTCGCGTGTTGTTGAATTTCAGGTAAATACAGGGTTTTCCAGAAGAACCATAACGACATGAATAAGCTAAAGAACACCACAAACAACACCAGTACCGTGGTGCGCATGGCAGCAGAACGAGGCTTGATTTTATCGAAAAAACGTTCTGAAGAAGTGCGTTTCTTTTCAGAATAGGCGACAAAATCGGTAAATTCTTGCGGGTCGATCGGATCTAGTTTCACGGTAATTCCCCATAATTTAAGAACAGGGTTAAGTTTGTGCAGGGTCTTACTGTGATTAATTTAAATTCCAGTTTTAACCTTCGGTTCGACCTACTTTTGTTTTGGCAAAAGTAGGCAAAACCATTTCCATTTGCAAAACTCGACAGATACAAACATTGATCTGAATTCTCGCAGAAACATTTTTATTTAAAATCTCCTGCCTCGAACAGTTGCGAATGGTTATGTCACGAAATTCTTAAACATGATTTAAGATATTTCTTTGAGTTTTAATTACTCAGCACCATCTGGAACAAAAACATAACCTACACCCCAAACCGTTTGAATATAACGGGCACGGGCAGGATTTTCTTCAATCAGGCGACGTAAGCGAGAAACTTGTACGTCAATTGAACGCTCCATAGCCCCCCATTCACGTCCACGCGCTAAATTCATTAATTTGTCACGAGTGAGTGGTTCGCGCGGATGTTGTACGAGGGCTTTCAGTACTGCAAACTCACCCGTAGTCAGTGTAACCACTTGACCTTCACGCGTTAAAGTCCGGGTTGAAAGGTCTAATGACCAAGGCCCGAAGCTGACTACTTCCATTTGCTGACTTGGTGCACCAGGCACTTCGCGAACTTGACGACGCAACACTGCACGAATACGCGCGAGTAATTCATTTGGATTAAATGGCTTTGGTAAGTAATCATCGGCACCCGCTTCAAGACCCGCAATACGGTCTGAATCGCTACCACGTGCGGTCAGCATAATAATAGGCGTATCAATATTTGAATGACGCAAACGACGACAAATACTTAAACCATCTTCCACAGGAAGCATAAAATCGAGCACGATAAGTGAAAACAGTTCACGTTGAAGTAAGCGATCCATTTGAGTGGCATCGTGAGCCGTTTTCACCACGAAACCTTTATCTTCCAAGAATCGCTGTAATAGCGTACGTAAACGCACATCATCATCTACGACGAGAATGCGTTCAACGCGGTCAGTGTCTGCATGTACAACATCGCCATGTTCCGCAGGTACAACTAAACTCATGATGTGTGCTCCTTATTCTTTATTGTCATCGTATACGGGGTCAAGAGATCACAAGGAGTATACGATTCATTTATATCGATTTGCTATGTTCTAAAGCAACAAATATTGCAGATAAAATCAAGGCATAGATACCAAATATATACATCTAAAATAACGGATTAATGACTGATTTACTGTAGTTCTTTGCTTAATTATGAAAAAAAAGTGTGCGATTGATGAAAAAATCGAAAATTGGCAAATTCGACCAGAATGAAATTTAATAAAACAATTGTGGATTTTATGGTCTTGGTCTTTATAATCATGGCTTTTAGAACTTATCCTTGTGGGATCAAACACGATGACTGACTTAGTTCAGCAGTTGGCAACAGAGCTTGCCGTACGTTCAAATCAAGTCGAAGCTGCGATTAAACTAATCGATGAGGGCGCAAGCGTTCCATTTATCGCACGTTACCGTAAAGAAGTGACGCAAGGTCTAGACGACACTCAGTTACGTCAGCTCGATACACGTTTAGCTTATTTAAGAGACTTATACGAGCGTCGCGAAAAAGTCATTGAATCATTGAAAGAACAAAATAAATTGTCAGATGATTTATTGGCCCGCGTGAATGCTGCTGAAACCAAAAATGCTTTAGAAGAAATTTACGCGCCTTACCGTCCAAAGCGCACCAGTAAATCATTTAAAGCGAAAGAAGCGGGCTTGGGTCCAATTGCAGAAAAAATCTTTCAAGAAGCAGTTGAGCCAAGTGAAGCACTGGCGGGATTTAGTCATGAAGAATACCCAGATGTGGAAAGCCAGCTTGATGCAATCCAGCACATTTTGATAGATGACTGGGCACAAAATATTGCGTTAACCACCGAGTTAAAAAGTACTTTTGCCCAAACAGCCGTATTAAAAAGTTTAGTCGCAAGTGAAGAGAAAAAAGAAGTCGGTAAAAAATTCCGTGATTACTTCGACTTCTCTGAAAACTTGAATAAAGTCCCTTCACATCGTTTATTGGCGATGTTACGTGGCCGTCAAGAAAATGTCTTGGGCTTAAAGGTTGATGGTGACGATAACGCACCATTGGCACGTATTGAAGTTGAATACAACTTAGATCAAGTTCAGCCACAAGCACGTCAGGACTTTTTAAAGCAAACTGCAAAACTGTTCTGGTTAGGTAAAGTTCGTCCAAGCATCGAACATTCATTATTGACAGAAAAGCGTTTGAATGCCGAAGCTGAAGCGATGCAAGTGTTTGCAGAAAACCTACGCCACTTATTGCTTTCAGCACCAGCAGGCAGCCGTTGTACGCTTGGTGTCGACCCTGGTATTCGTACAGGCGTGAAATTGGCTGTGGTCAATGAATCAGGTGATGTGGTTGCACATAGCACCATTTATCCATTTGCACCGAAAGAAGATAAAGCAGGTTCAATTGCTGAATTAGCGCGTTTGTGCCAAGAATTTAAGGTCGATTTAATCGCGATTGGTAATGGTACAGCTAGCCGTGAAACAGAAGCTGTCGTTGCTGAAATGATGGCACAACACCCTGAACTTAAGGTTACCCGTGTGACCGTGAGTGAAGCTGGTGCATCGGTTTATTCAGCATCTGAATTGGCTTCGGCTGAATTGCCAGAGTTGGATGTGTCGATTCGTGGTGCGGTTTCAATTGCGCGTCGCTTACAAGACCCATTGGCTGAATTAGTCAAAATTGATCCAAAATCAATTGGCGTAGGTCAATATCAACATGATGTGAACCAAACTGGTTTAGCTAAAACCCTAGATGCTGTGGTTGAAGACTGTGTGAACGCAGTGGGTGTAGATGTAAACACTGCTTCTGCTGCAATTTTGGGTTATATCGCAGGTTTGAATAAAGCGATTGCACAACAAATCGTGGAATTCCGTAAAGAAAATGGTCGTTTCGACAACCGTCAAGACCTGAAAAAAGTGCCTCGTTTAGGCGATCGTACTTTTGAACAAGCGGCAGGTTTCTTACGTATTCAAAATGGTAGCGAACCACTAGATGCTTCTGCGGTGCATCCTGAGAGTTATGGTTTAGTCGAAAAAATGGTGACTGCCAAAGCGACTACCGTAAAAGACTTAATTGGCAACAGCGAAATTATTCGTCAAATTAAGGCAGAAGATTTTGCTGATGAACAATTTGGTTTGCCAACGATTCAAGACGTTTTAAGCGAATTGGAAAAACCAGGTCGTGATCCGCGTCCAGAATTCCGTACTGCTAAATTCTGTGAAGACATTACAGAAGTTGCGCAACTCACTGAAGGCATGCAGCTTGAAGGTGTCGTGACCAATGTGACGAACTTCGGTGCTTTCGTTGATGTGGGTGTACATCAGGATGGTTTGGTACACATTTCTGAATTGGCGAATGAGTTTGTTTCTGATCCACACAAAGTTGTGAAACCTGGTCAAATTGTTCAGGTGCGTGTACTACAAGTTGATGCAGAGCGTAACCGTGTGAACTTGTCAATGCGTCCAGAAGGTTCTGAAGCTCCAGCTAAAGCACCGCGTCAACCACGTCGTGAGCAAAATCAAGAACAGCGCGCTGAACGTAAGCCACAGGGTAAACGCCCACAGCAAGCGCGTCCACAAGGTGACCGTCCACAGCGTCAAGGTGGTCAAAAACCGCAAGCCAATAAACCACAAGAGAACAAGATTGGTGGTTTGGGTGCATTGTTATTACAAGCAGGGATTAAAGGCTCGAAATAAGCCTGAGTTCAACTAAGAAAAACCTCCCAATCGGGAGGTTTTTTTATGCTTAAAATATATCGAGATATATTTTGAACTGATATGTAGTGGCATTTTTAATTTCAAGATGAGCCGAATCTGAAGATCAACAAAAATAATATTAAAAGCTGTTAAACCTTCACAACAGCACAGCAGAACTTCACTTTTCACCCAGCAGATTGTCCGACAAGATTGAGAGTGTCTGGATATTAATATACAGACGTAAACTTTTTGCTATTTAATCATTATAAACGGTTTAACTATGTTGACTTTAGAAAGAAAAAACCGATTCCATATCAGGGATGCTTTGTCGGGTTTAGTGGTGTTTTTGGTGGCATTACCGCTGTGTTTAGGTATTGCTCTTGCATCAGGTGCTCCCATTATTTCAGGGATTATCTCAGGAATTATTGGTGGTATAGTTGTTGGGCTTTTGAGTGGCTCACACATTAGCGTTACAGGTCCAGCAGCGGGGCTAACGGCAGTGATTCTGGTGCAATTGGATCAATTAGGCGGCAATTATGCCGCTTTTTTATTGTGTATTATTTTTGCAGGTCTACTGCAAATTGGTTTTGGTTTACTCAGGCTCGGTTTCTTTGCCAACTTTATTCCCAACAATGTCATTTTGGGGTTATTGGCGGCTATTGGAATCATTCTAATTCTCAGCCAATTGCCCTATCTGTTGGGTTTTTCCAATTTCTCATGGCAACAGCTCTGGGGAGGTCAAATTCACACTGTGTTTACCACAGTCGATGCTGGTGCGGCACTGATTGGCTTATTCAGCTTATTGCTGATCTTGATGTGGGATTGTAGCCCACTGAAAAAATACAATATTCCTTCCGCATTGATGGCTGTCGTTTTGGCAGCAGGAATCAATTATCTGTTAGTTGCTACTCAATCTCCTTGGGCAGTGAGTACGTCAAATTTAATTCAATTACCCAACATTTGGCAGGCACCTGAGCAGGTATTGATGGGACCTGACTGGCGTTATTTAACTGAACCCTTAATTTATACAGGAGCACTGACTTTAGCCGTGGTCGCTTCTTTGGAAACTTTGCTCAATCTGGAGGCGGCGGACAAGTTAGACCCATATAAACGCTCGTCACCTCCAAATCGTGAATTGTGGGCACAAGGCATTGGCAATGTGGTTTCGGGCGCTGTTGGGGGGATGCCATTGACTTCGGTGATTGTTCGTAGTTCGGTTAATGCCAATTCAGGAGCGCGGAGTAAGTATTCCAGTGTGATTCATGGGCTATTGCTGTTGTTGGCCGTGCTATGTTTTGTGCCGTTGATGAATATGATTCCCTTATCGGCATTGGCTGCCATTTTATTAGTGACGGGCTTTAAACTCACGCATCCAAAGTTGTTCCAACAGCTATATCAAAAGGGTTGGAAGCAGTTTGTGCCATTTATTATTACCCTGATAGCGATTTTACTGACTGATTTGTTGATGGGGATTCTGGTCGGGTTATTCTGTAGTGCGGCTTTTATTCTGTACGGAAACTTTTATAAAGGTGTCAGAATTTATAAAGAGCATCATTTGCATGGTGTCGTGACTCGTATTGAACTACCGTCTCAAGTCACTTTTTTGAATCGTTCAGCCCTCATTTCAGCGCTGGAGCATATTCATGCAGGTGAACAGTTAATTATTGACGCCACACAGTCGGAATCGATTGATGCAGATATCTATCAGGTCATTCAAGATTATCAAGCTGAAACAGCACTGAAACGTCAAGTTGATGTGAAATTGATTGGCTTTAAACAACATTATCAAGAACTGGATGATGCGGCCCTCGATATTGATATCAGCACTGCTGAATTACAGCGTCAATTGAGTCCAGCGCAAGTGATTGATTTACTTAAAGCAGGGAATGAGCGTTTCGTTCAGAATGACCGCTTGCAACGGGATATCTACCGTCAGCTCCGTGTCACGGCTGATCAAGGTCAGCACCCGATTGCAGCAGTATTGGGGTGTATGGATTCACGTGCGCCAACAGAAATGTTGTTTGATGTCGGGATTGGAGATCTGTTTAGTTTACGGATTGCAGGGAATATCGCAGGACAAAAGGTATTAGGCTCGCTCGAATTCGCCTGTCAGGCCAAAGGCTCTAAAGTGATTGTGGTACTAGGGCATACCGACTGTGGTGCAGTCAGCAGTGCTTGCCAATTACGCTTACAGCAGAAACAAATTGCAGAGGTGAAAGAGATGCCGCACATTCAATATGTGTTGGGGCCTTTAATGCAATCGGTTAACAGTGTGTATCAGATTATGCAGCCACGTGAGCTGAATAAAGCTTTCTTGGATCAAGTTACGGCACTGAATGTGTTGTACAACATGCAATATATTCAGCAACACAGTAGCGTGTTGGCGGAGATGTTAGAGCAAGGACAAATTGCAATTGTCGGTGCAATTTATGATGTGCAAACGGGTCGGGTCAATTTTCTGGAAACCTAAAGGCGTATTAAGCGTTTAAGGGAGATGAATTACAGAATGTATGCAGTTTGAAATCTAAATACAGCCATAAAAAAGCCTGTCATTGGACAGGCTTTTTGAATATTTGAACTTACCAATGTTCACCTGGGAACAGACGGGCATACGCTTTTTGTACCCAATTGAGGCGTTCTTGTTTGCCTACAGAAGCAGAAGAGCTTGGGAACAAGTTATAGCCAATCGACATAAACATATTGTTAATATCAGGGGCAATGGCATAGGTAATCGATGCTAAACGACCAAGATTTGTCGCAATTTTCTTCGGACGCTTCACAATCGCATAAGCAATTAGGTCAGCCGCTTGTTCAGGAGACAGCGTAGGCACATATTTATAAATTTTGGTTGGTGCAATCATCGGTGTGCGAACCAATGGCATATAAATTGAAGTAATAGCAATTTTATGTGCATGTGCTTCTGCAGACAGACAGCGACTAAATGCATCTAGAGCTGCTTTAGAGGCGACATACGCCGAGAAACGAGTTGCATTGGCTAATACACCAATCGAGCTGATATTAATGATTTGACCGCCTTTACGATCCATCATATGAGGAAGTAAGTTCAGCACCAAACGGACAGCACCAAAATAATTCAATTGCATGGTACGTTCAAAATCATGAAAGCGATCAAGTGATTCGTGGACGGCACGACGAATAGAACGGCCTGCATTATTAATTAAAATATCAATATGTTCCACAGATGCTAAGATTTCTTTAGAGACAGCATCAATGGCTTCCATGTCATTCAGGTCACATGGGAATACTGACGCCTTGCCACCTTTGGCTTCAATTTCGGCCTTGACTTCATCTAAAGTTTCTTTGGTACGTGAGACGAGGAGGACATGTGCCCCTGCATCGGCAAGACGATGTGCTGTAGTTAAGCCAATGCCGCTAGATGCGCCTGTAATGAGGACGGTTTTACCGTGGATACGGTCCTGAAAGAGTTTCTCTAATTTTGCTTTCACGCTGTGTTTCCCTGATTAGAATTTAGTTCACTTAAATCCTAAATTGTCTTTATTTTATTGGAGAACTTAGTTCACATTATTCCATGAGTTGACTAAAACTCACACGCATAATGATAGCGAATATAATGAAAAAAGCTATAAATAAGTCTTTGAATTTACAAATAAAATTAGAGTAATTGCTCTATTTTAAATCTATCTTTTCTTAATTATTAACACGATTTTATTTAAATTCCAAGAGATAACGCTGAAAAATCAAGACCTCTTTTGAGGTCTTGATCGGTTCTTTAGACTTTTGCCAAAGCTTGCTCTAGATCGGCAAGTAGATCATCAATATGCTCAATCCCAACAGATAAACGAACCATATCGAGACTGACACCTGCTGCTTTCAGCTCATCTTCATTGAGTTGACGATGTGTGGTCGTTGCAGGATGGCAGGCTAAGCTTTTTGCATCACCAATATTGACTAAGCGTGTGAAGAGTTGTAGTGCATCAATAAAACGCGTCCCACCTTCACGGCCATCTTGTACCCCAAAGGATAAAATCGCAGAGGGCTGACCTTTGACATATTTTTGCGCCAAGCCGTGTTGAGGATGATCTTTCAAGCCTGCATAGTTTACCCATTTCACTTTTGGATGATTCTGCAAATATTCTGCCACTTTCTGTGCATTGTACGTATGACGTTCCATACGTAGGTTCAGCGTTTCTAAGCCTTGTAGAATCAAAAACACACTGAGTGGACTGATGGCGGCACCTGTATTGCGTAGTGGTACCACACGCGCACGAGCGATATAAGCGGCTTCACCTAAAGCTTCGACATAGTTCACGCCGTGATAACTTGGATCTGGCGTATTCAGCACTTTAAAGCGTTCAGGATATTTACCCCAAGGGAACTTGCCACTGTCGACAATTGCACCGCCAATCGAGTTGCCATGCCCGCCAATATATTTGGTGAGTGAATGAATCACAATATCCGCACCATATTCAAATGGTTTCAGCAGTGCAGGAGTCGCAACGGTATTATCGACAACAACAGGCACACCATATTCATGTGCGATGTTGGCAATGGCTTCTAGGTCAATAATATTGCCCAGTGGATTACCAATCGATTCAACAAAGACCAGTTTGGTTTTTTTATCAATTAAACCGCGTAAAGCTTCTGGGTTTTGATAATCAAAGAAACGGACTTCAATACCTTGTTTCGGCAAGGTATGCGCAAACAGGTTATAAGTACCACCATAGAGGGTAGAAACTGAGGCGATATTGTCCCCCGCTTCGGTAATGGTTTGTATCGCATAGGTAATGGCAGCCATACCAGAAGCTAACGCCAATGCACCAATACCACCTTCGAGTGCGGCCAAACGCTGTTCCAGCACTGCCGTGGTTGGATTCATAATTCGGGTGTAAATATTGCCTTGGACTTTAAGGTCAAATAAATCTGCACCATGTTGTGTATTATCAAAGGCATAAGAAGTCGTTTGATAAATCGGTACGGCCACAGCTTTAGTAGTGGCTTCAGGGCTATAACCTGCATGAATGGCTAAAGTTTCGTCTTTATAGGTCATGAACTTCAACTATGTGAGTTAAATTTTGCACAGTCTATCATTAATGAATATGATGGAAAGCGTGAAAATAATGAATATTTATCTAAAAAATTCATAAAGATGAGCTTTAAGTCGCTGTTTATCTATAGAAGAGTGGGATAAAGGCAGTGTTTAAAAAATCAGCGTGATCAAAGTTGTAACATTGCATTGAAGATCGGTTTGATGCCTTATTTTTTCAACGTATTCATCGTATAATGCCCGCAAATATTTTTCGCTTCTGGCGATTTTTTGTTTTTTCTATTGAGGAGTCCTACGTGGCCCAATATATTTATACGATGAACCGAGTGTCTAAAATGGTTCCGCCTAAGCGCGAAATCTTAAAAGACATCTCTTTGTCATTTTTCCCAGGTGCAAAAATTGGTGTACTTGGTTTAAACGGTGCAGGTAAATCGACCTTGCTTCGTATTATGGCGGGCGTAGACAAAGATTTCTCTGGTGAAGCGCGTGCTCAACCGGGTATCAAAATCGGTTATTTAGAGCAAGAACCACCGCTCGATCCAAATAAAGATGTACGTGGCAACGTCGAAGATGGTTTACGTGAACCATTGGATGCCTTGGCGCGTTTGGATGAAGTATTTGCTGAATATGCAGCTGAAGATGCAGACTTCGATAAGCTTGCAAAAGAGCAAGAAAAATTAGAAGCCATTATCCATTCATGGGATGCGCACAACCTCAGTAACCAAATGGATCAAGCAGCAGCAGCCTTGAACCTTCCAGCTTGGGATGCAGATGTAACGTTGCTTTCAGGTGGTGAACGTCGCCGTGTTGCACTTTGCCGTTTATTATTGTCTAAACCAGACATGTTGCTTCTCGACGAACCGACGAACCACTTGGATGCAGAGTCTGTATCTTGGTTAGAACGTTTCTTGAAAGACTTTCCAGGTACGATTGTGGCGATTACGCATGACCGTTACTTCTTGGATAACGTTGCTGAATGGATTCTTGAACTTGACCGTGGTATGGGTATTCCATATCAAGGCAACTATTCTGCTTGGTTAGAGCAAAAGAATGCCCGTTTAGAGCAAGAACAGAAACAAGAAGAATCTTTTGCGAAAGCATTGAAAAAAGAACTTGAATGGGTTCGTTCAAATGCCAAAGGCCAGCAAAAGAAAAACAAAGCGCGTATGGAACGTTTTGAAGAACTTAACTCGCGTGAGTTCCAACAACGTAACGAAACTTCAGAAATCTATATTCCACCTGGTCCACGCCTAGGCAATAAAGTGGTTGAAGTAGAAGGCATCAGCAAATCATTTGATGGTCGTTTGTTGTATAAAGATTTAACCTTCACGGTTCCACCAGCGGCAATTGTCGGTATTGTGGGTCCAAACGGTGCAGGTAAAACGACTTTGTTCCGTATGATGACGGGCGAACAGCAGCCTGATACGGGTACTGTGACTTTAGGTGAATCGGTTAAAGTCGCTTATGTGGGTCAGATCCGTGATACTTTGGATAACAACAAAACTGTTTGGGAAGAAGTGTCTGGCGGTTTAGATATCTTAAGAATTGGCGAATACGAAATTGCATCACGTGCTTATATTGGTCGTTTTAACTTTAAAGGCCAAGATCAGCAAAAACGTGTAGGTGAGTTGTCTGGTGGTGAGCGTAACCGTTTACAATTGGCGAAAATCCTGCAAATGGGTGCGAACGTAATCTTACTGGATGAACCATCGAACGACTTGGATATTGAAACTTTACGTGCGCTTGAAGATGCAATTCTTGTATTCCCTGGTACGGTAATGGTGGTATCGCATGACCGTTGGTTCCTTGACCGTATTGCGACACACATCTTGTCATTTGAAAATGAACAGCCTGAATTCTTCACAGGTAACTATGCTGAATATGAAGCATACCGTTTGGCTCGTTTAGGTGAAGATGCGGTACAAAAACGTACCAAATACAAAAAGATTGGTGGTTAATTCTAACCAATAAAAACCAGCCTTCGGGCTGGTTTTTTTATGCATGTGTTTTAATTTTAAGAAAAGGCCAATTCACTATAGGCATCATACAAACAGCGTTTCGCGTCAGGATGACCATCTTGTGCGGCTTTTTTTAACCACTGCTCGGCTTTATCATAATTACGATCTAAACCCAGTTGACCATTTAAATAGCCAATCCCCATTTTAAATTCAGCTTCTGGATGACCGCGTAAAGCAGAGCGGAGAAAATACCACATCGCATTACGGCTGTTACTGGACGACATTGGGCTGTGGTCGATCTGTACAGGGGCTGCCATTTGCAAGACATTTTTTTGCATGAACACATGGTAATGTTCACATAATGCCAGTTGCTCAAAATGCAGTCCACGTTGATATTCGTATTCACCTGCATGATCAAATACAGGTGTTACCAAGTCGTGATAGGGAGTGTGAAATAACAGTGTCCATACTGTTTTGAGGTATTCCATATTCATCTTCGCCTCCTTGTTACTGACAACATTAGTAGTCATTATTTAATTTAAACGTTTTGGTACTCAGATGTATTAAATTATTGTAACAAAATGGTTTTTATTGGTGTGTGCTGTGAAGAGCATGATGAATATTGGTGGTGTAATTTTATTACATCCATGAAGCTGCTATAGTGTCGGCAAGTTGTAATGATCGTATTTTATCTTGTGAAACGCTCTCATGTTTTTATCACCTTATTGCTGAGTTTGTTCATGTTTCAAAGTCTTTGGAACGTGGCAGCGGCATTTTGTGTGCATGAAGAGTCAAAGAGCGTGAGTGTGATGCCACATTTTGGACATCATGTTACTGCCAGTTGCGAGTCAAAATCACATGGAATGGCAAAGAAAAGTACGACACAGCCTACATCTTCTTTCGATTTAGCTGACTTTACGCAAGATGATCATAGTGATCATTTACCTTCTTTTGCACATATCATGCTGACAGAAGCACAGCATTCAGCTTTATCTCCTGTCTTTATTCCCAAATTGGTTCAGGTTCAGTTTAACTGGCAAAATCTGTATCAATCTCCCCATTTATTCCTCACTAACCCACCTCCTGTTTTAACCCCGCTATAGGTGGGGTAGCCGAAAATATTGCCCACCACTAATTTTTAACTTTAGTGGGGCATCAACATGTCTTTTAAAACTTCGAAAGTTCCAGATTTCGATCCTATACGTGTGTTTATGCGTGCAATAGGCTTGGTACTGAGCGTAGCACTTTGCAGTTCGCCTGTATGGGCAGGCGAACAGCCGCAATCACTCACTTTGTCACAAGCCATTCAACGTTCAACAGATTATCAACAGGCTCAAGGTGTGTGGAAAACGCAACAACAAATTGCGACGGCGCACATAAAACAGGCAAAGCTGTGGATAAATCCAGAGTTGTCCATAGAGCAAACGGGCTTTAATTCCGATCAAGATCGGGAACTGGCATTGGGTCTTTCTCAGCGTCTGGATATTTTTGGCGAACGCAAGGCGAATCAAAAACGCGCCAAAATTGCCGAACAGCAAATCGGACTGAAACAGCAGATCTACCTAGCGCAGTTAGAGTTGGCTGTTAAATACTTGTGGTCACAACTGGCGATCTATGAATTGGAACGTCAGGTGGTGCAAGAGCAATTATATGTGAGTGAAGAAAATCTGAATGCCATTACAAAGCGTTATCAGGCTGGGAGTGTAGCGCAGGTTGATGTTGATCGTGCTCGATTAAGTCATGCCGAAAGTTTGCGTTTATTCCGACAGGCTGATTTACAAGTCCAACTGGCAAAACAGTATTTATCGAGCACTTGGGGAGAGCGGGATCAGTCGGTGGCTGTTGCACTCAATCCGTCACACTTATGGCCTACAACGACAGCTCGGCAAGTCCAGCAGCATTTGGCCGCCAATTTAATAGAAAAAAAACGACAATTATTGTTGCTTGATTCACATGCCAAAATTGAGCAATTGAAAGCTCAAGCTCGTCCCAGTCCTACTGTGAATGTGGGTGTGAATCGCAGTCGATCAGTAGAAACGAATGCGGACAATGCATTAGTGGTCGGTGTTTCAATTCCTTTAAATCTCTTTGACCGTCAGCAATATGGCAAGGAAATCGCACAGGCGCAGCAAACTCAGCTAGAGCAGCAACAGGAATTTTATCTTAAGCAAAATGCCTTGCAGGTTGGGAGTTTACTGACGGAATTACAAGGTCTAGAAGTGCAGTTTAAGGTGTTGCAACAGACGCAATTGCCTTTGGCTCAAACGGTTCAACAAAAGACGTTGCAAGGGTTTAAGGTCGGTAAATTTGCACTTTTGGATGTGCAGCAAGCCACTTTGCAGTTGCAAGAAGTTCGTATGCGTAAAGTTCAGTTGTTGAAAGATGCTTGGCAGTGTGCCCTTGCAGCAGAAAGCCTTAGTTTAGGCATTGATCCTAGTCAGGTCATGAACAAAGATGCGATTGCACAATTAAATCAAAGCCTGTGGCAAGACACACAGGCATTATCAGATATTGGTGGGGGAAATTAACATGTTGAATTTTAAAAATAAGAGATTGAATCAACAGGGAAAAATCTCCCAAAAACTGTTAATCATATTGGTCATTATGATTACGGCAGTGGTGTCCATAGCTGTGTTGTTCTTTACGCAAAAGTCATCTACGAAGGAAGATGAGCACGGACACGGGGAGGCAGAAGAACATGCAGATGAAAAAGGTCATGAAGAAACGGAGGCACATGATGCAGCAATTGCTTTAACGGCTAAACAGGTGACTGAACAAGGGATTCAACTGGCTGTTGCAGAGTTGGGTCCTGTCGTGAAATCGGCAGCCTATCCTGCCAAGTTGGTGGTAAATACTGACTACCAAGCACATGTAGCACCTGCATTTGCTGGGCATGTCGAAGCCGTCTATGTCGAATTGGGGCAGCAGGTAGCGAAAGGACAAGCACTCGCCAGTTTATTGGTGCCAGATCTGGTGGATCAGCAAGCCAGTTTACAAGTGGAACAAGCCAATTTGGAATTGGCACGTCAAGACTACGAGCGCGAGAAAAAGTTATGGTCAGAAGGTATTTCTGCCAAGCAGGATTATCAACGTGCCTATAACGCCTATCAACAAGCGCAGATTCAAGTTAAGGCAACACGCTCTCGTTTATCTGCTTTTGGTGCTCAGTTAAATAGCCAAGGGCGTTATGTACTCAAGGCACCCATCGCAGGAATGATTAGTCAGAAAGATCTGGTGGTGGGGGAGAACGTCCAATTGGCAGATCAATTGTTTGTGATTGACCAGTTGGATCAATTATGGTTGGAATTTATTGCACCGAGCAGTGAATTTGCCACCATTGTGCCAAATCAAAATATTGAGTTTAAATCCTTACAAACGGGAAATGTATTTAAGGCACAAATTCAAAGCTTAAATAGTCAAGCTGATGCGCAAACGGGGCGTCTACAAGTCCGTGCAAAAGTCTTGTCCAATGCAGCAGAATTACGTCCAAATTTAATGGTGAATGTGCAGTTACAACAGCAACAAGTGCAGCAGGGATTACGTATTCTTGCTAGTGCGGTACAGCAAGTGGAAGGGAAAGATGCGGTGTTTGTGGCAACGCAGCATGAACAAAAGCTTGAATTTATGCCTCAAGCTGTGACTTTAGGTGCTCGCTCTAGTGATGGTCAATGGATAGAAGTGCAATCTGGTTTAAATAAGGGGCAACAATACGCAGCACAAGGCAGTTTCTTACTCAAGTCTGAATTAGAAAAAGGAGAGGCGAGCCATGCACACTAAACCACCGTTTCCGCCAGAGGTTGAAACGGCACAGCTTACTTCAGACGGTTTACCTCCGCCAGAAGGATGGTTTGACCGTATTATCCAGTTTTCTATTCGCAATGCCATTTGGGTCATGCTCTTTGTATTGACTTGGATTGGGGTTGGGATTTACAGCTATCAACAATTGCCAATTGATGCTGTGCCCGATATTACCAATACGCAGGTGCAAATTAATACCCAAGCCACAGGTTTTACCGCATTAGAGGTCGAACAACGAATTACCTATCCCATAGAAAATGCCATGGCAGGTTTGCCTGAGTTACAGCAAACCCGTTCCATTTCACGTTATGGTTTGTCTCAGGTCACCATTATTTTTCAGGATGGCACCGATATTTACTGGGCAAGGCAGTTGATTAATCAGCGTCTACAAGAAGCACAGGCAGAACTTCCTGAAGCCATTATTCCGACCATGTCACCTATTTCCACTGGATTGGGGGAAATTTATCAATGGGTAATTAAGGCGGAACCGAATGCGCGTAAGGCAGACGGTACAGCGTATAGTGCGATGGATTTACGTGAAATTCAGGACTGGATTGTTCGTCCACAATTGCAACGTGTCGCAGGTGTTGCGGAGGTCAACTCAATTGGTGGGTATAACAAAACCTATGTGGTCACTCCAGATTTGCAACGCTTACAGCAATTGCAGATTCCACTCAGTGAGTTACAAACTGCGCTGACTGAAAATAATGAAAACCGTGGTGCGGGTTTTATTGAACAGAATGGGCAGCAGCTTACGGTACGGGTGCCAGGTACACTCACTGATATCAAAGCGATTCAAAATGTCAGCATTAGCAATAAAAATGGTTTTCCAATTCGAGTGGCTGATGTTGCAACAGTGTCCATTGGGCATGATTTACGTACAGGTGCAGCAACCTATAACGGAGAAGAAACTGTATTGGGCATCGCCATGATGATGATGGGCGAAAATAGCCGCACCGTCGCCCAAGCTGTAGATGCCAAATTGAAACAGGTTCAACAGTCTTTACCTCAAGGTGTGGTCATTGAAACCGTCTATGACCGTACCAGTCTAGTCGATCGTGCGATACGCACCGTACAGAAAAATTTGGTCGAAGGTGCAATACTGGTTATTGTGATTCTGTTTTTATTTCTGGGGAATTTCCGCGCTGCATTGATCACCGCCTGTGTGATTCCACTTTCGATGCTATTTACTTTAACAGGAATGGCTCAACAGAACATTAGTGCCAATTTGATGAGTTTAGGTGCACTGGATTTCGGCATCATCGTAGATGGTGCTGTGGTGATTGTGGAAAACTGTATTCGCAGATTAGCAGAAGCCCAGCATCGACATCGACGTTTACTCACCCGTTCTGAACGTTTCCGAGAAGTGTTTTTAGCAGCGAAACAGGCACGACGACCATTAATTTTTGGGCAACTGATTATTTTGGTGGTGTATTTCCCGATCTTTGCGCTGTCTGGGGTAGAAGCCAAACTGTTTCACCCCATGGCAATGACGGTGGTGTTAGCCCTGATAGGTGCTATTCTTCTCTCGATCAGTTTTGTTCCTGCCGCAGTAGCATTATGGGTTACAGGAGAGATCAAGGAAAAGGAAAGTCGCTGGATGCTCTGGCTCAAGCAGCAGTACACACGATTACTGAATTGGGCGTATGAATTCAAAGCTTTGGTGCTGACCCTTGCCTTGTGTATTTTATTTTTTACAGGTGTACTTGCCACACAGGTCGGGAGCGAGTTCGCACCGCAATTGAGTGAAGGGGATTTTGCGGTACAACAAATGCGTTCACCCAGTACAGGTCTAGAACAGTCTTTGCGTATGCAGGAAAATACTGAAAAGCTACTGTTAAAAGAATTTCCAGAGATTAAGGCAATTTTTGCGCGTACGGGAACCGCAGAGGTCGCAACAGATGTGATGCCCCCCAATATTTCCGATGCGATTGTATTGTTAAAGCCACGGGAGCAATGGCCAGACGCCAAAGAAAGCCTAGATGGGTTACGTCAACGAATGATCGCTTTTCTGGCGACTTTACCAGGCAATAACAGCGAGTTTTCTCAACCGATTGAACTGCGTTTTAATGAGCTGATTTCAGGTGTACGCAGTGATGTTGGGGTCAAGATTTTTGGCGATGATATGCAGGTGCTGAATCAGCAGGCGACGCAGATTGCAGAAAAAATTCAGCGGATTTCGGGCGCAACGGCGGTCAATGTTGAGCAAACTAGTGGTCTTCCTTTATTGAATGTAGAGGTGAACCCAGCTTTAGCGGCGCAATATGGTTTGTCGGTCAAAGCGATTCAAGATTTGGTCGCGACCAGTGTCGGTGGTCAAAATATTGGACAAATTTTACAAGGTGATCGACGCTTTGATTTTGTCATTCGTTTAGACGATCAACAGCGAACGCCAGAACATTTAGCCGTATTACCGCTACAAACCGCAAATGGAGGACTCATTCAACTACAAGACGTGGCTAAAGTCGAAACCATTTTGGGCATCAATCAAGTGAGTCGTGAAGATGGTAAACGCCGTATGGTGGTGACCGCCAATGTCGAAGGGCGTGATTTGGGTTCATTTGTACAGGAGCTGCAAACGACGCTGGCAGAGCAGCCTTTACCTGAAGGTTATTGGTTGGATTATGGTGGACAGTTCGAAAATTTAATCTCGGCTAAAAACCGTATGCTCTGGGTGGTACCGCTGGCCTTAATTGCAATTTTTATTCTACTCATGGCCGTGTTTCATAACATCAAAGAGAGCTTGTTGGTGTTTACTGGGGTGCCATTTGCGCTGTGCGGTGGTTTGATTGCTTTATGGTTACGTGATATTCCACTTTCAATGTCAGCAGGTGTAGGTTTTATTGCTTTATCAGGTGTTGCCGTCTTGAATGGTCTGGTCATGCTGACCTTTATTAAAGAGCTACGACAGCATTTAGATATTTACCCTGCTACATGGCAAGGTGCAATTTTGCGTTTACGCCCCGTGTTGATGACGGCTTGTGTTGCTTCATTGGGGTTCATTCCCATGGCTTTGGCGACAGGAACAGGGGCGGAAGTACAACGACCTTTAGCAACAGTCGTGATTGGTGGGATTTTATCTTCGACGATACTGACCTTGGTGCTGTTGCCAATTTTATATCGTTGGATGCATGAAACCAAAGCACCTTAAATGAAAGATGCCTTGATTCGTTTTGAATCAAGGCATTGTTGAGTCTTAAGAATTTGCTTGAGCAACATGGACACTGATAATAGTTGCGTACTGATTTTTCGGCGTCGCTTTGTTATCGAATTTTTCAGACACTTCAATCAAGTAATTTCCTGCATGTGGAAAAGTAATATTGGCACTGCCATTATTTTGTACAGGAATATTGAGTGCTTGAGCTTCAGTAGCACCTTGAGCACGAACCATTAACTCAGCCTGAGCTAAAGGTTTGTTGGCTTTATGAATTTGGAGCTGAACCGCTTGCTGTGCGATGAGTTGATTTGGATGGGTAGAAAAATTGACTTGAATCGGTGCTGAACTCGCAGCAATCGCAGAAGTCGATTGTTTACTGATATAAGTCTGCAAGGTCCATTCACGAACGGTGTCTACTTTTTTGGGTAATTTGCCCTTAAAGTCGCTAGCAATCACATAATCACGCTCACTTAAAGGCGGGACTTGATCTGTTGTAGCATCGGCTAAAATTTTCCATTGTTTATTATGCTGAACATATTGGATCGGGTAACTGGTCTTGGCAAAAACTGTATAGGTGCCTTTTTCGGGTAGAGGTAAATCAAAGATGGTGGCCGATTTTAAGGTCGTTGTGGGCTGTAAGGTGGCTTGCTTTTGGTCGGGTTGAATAATGGTAAATTGTGGATCTTGGACTGCATATTCTGCATGTAGGGCTTGCTCTGCATAAGCTGCAATAATAGGAATTTGGGTGTTATCTGTGACAAAGGCCAATGGAGCGACATAAGGTTCATGTGCAAAACTATAGCTGCTCAGCATTACCGTAGAAAGAATAACAATTTTTTTCATAACAGAATTCCAATTTCAAAAATGATGCGAGAAGATGAATGAAGATGTAGCCAATAAATTAAATATGCAAATGATAATTATTTTCATGTATTTTGCAAAGTAAAATAGAGGGTGTAGGTCGAAGCTGGCCACGTTGACTGAAATAAGAATGAATAGAGGCAACAATATGAGTGGATCGCATGGGCATGATCATACACATGCAACCGTGACTGAAAAAAATGCAAAGAAGTTAAGTTTTGCTTTAGCGCTGACCAGTATTTTTTTAATTATCGAAGTCATTGCGGGTTTTATCACGCAGAGTCTGGCATTGCTCTCGGATGCGGCACATATGTTTACCGATGCAGCAGCACTCGCGATTGCTTTGGTTGCTATTAAAATTGGCAAATTGCCTGCGGATAACAAACGGACCTTTGGTTATCAGCGTTTCGAAATTTTAGCAGCTTTATTTAATGCGCTGATGTTGTTTCTGGTTGCCATGTATATTTTATACGAAGCCTATCAGCGTTTTAGTCACCCTCCAGAAATCCAAAGTATGGGGATGCTGGTCGTGGCTGTCATTGGCTTGATCATTAATTTAATTTCCATGCGCATCTTGTTTTCCAGTGCGCAAGAAAGTTTGAATGTGAAAGGCGCTTATTTAGAGGTTTTGAGTGATGCCTTAGGTTCAGTCGGCGTGATTATCGGGGCAATTGTGATTTATTTTACCCAATGGTATTGGGTGGATACGCTGATTGCGGTCTTGATTGGTTTTTGGGTCTTGCCACGGACATGGATTTTACTCAAACAGAGCATTAATATTTTATTGGAAGGGGTACCGGAAGAAATTGACATAGAGCAATTACGCCAAGATTTGCTGCAATTGCCTAACGTTGAAAGTATTCATCAACTTAAGGTCTGGGCCATCAGTTCTAAAAATATTCATCTCACCGTACACCTTTACGCCCCACAAGCCGATCAAAAGCAGTTGTATCAGGTAGCTTCCGCGATGCTGCATCAGCAACATGGCATTGCCGAAATGACCTTACAGATTGAAGATGATGAATGTCTGGCACATGCACACAGCCAGACACATACGCATCAGTCGCATGAGCATGTTCACACGGAACACGAAGTGGAGGATCATTCACATCAGCATTAAGCTGATGTGAAGTGCTGTGGATGAATAGTTAGATTTCCCACTCATGCTCGCATTCGCGGCATTTCCATTTTTTCTGTGACTGCATGAAGGCTTGCATTGAAATTTTAAAATCAGGTAAATCACGATAAAATAGAAAACCTGCAACGGCACAGATCACAAATACCACAACCGTTGCAATTTGCAGGGTTGAGCCTGCACCATCACCAAATAACCACATAGCGATGCTGATTAATACCAAAAGCAACAAGACAAAAATGGAAGGAACAAGAAATACTAAACTTTTAGGGACAACTGGACGTGCCACAGGTGCATTGGCTTGGGCAACAGGCATAATCTTCGGACTTTGGCATTTTGGGCAACGGTATTGCATTTCAGCTCCATCATTTTTATCTGGGTTTATTTTAGCGGAATGTTGCACATAGCCAAAATAATTCAGGCAATTTTATGTTGTGTTGAGGCAATAAAAAAGCCACTGTTGAACAGTGGCTTTTTTGAATTTGGCGTCCCTACGGGGATTCGAACCCCGGTTACCGCCGTGAAAGGGCGATGTCCTAGGCCTCTAGACGATAGGGACTTATGAGGCAACACAGGTAAAACGATTTTTGGTGGAGTCAAGCGGGATCGAACCGCTGACCTCTACAATGCCATTGTAGCGCTCTACCAACTGAGCTATGACCCCAGTCTGTGTGAGCGCAATATTAGGGATATTCTGCTCACACGTCAACAGCTAATTTAATTAGGCTTGTTCAATTGCATCATTTTTCGGCAATTTCAGGCTTTCATTCAGTTTTTCCCATACTTTTGCTTCTTTTTTGCTCGGTGCACCCACAATTTCTAGTGCATGACGTAAACGAGCGAAGGTCAAGTCTGGACCTAAAGTCACCATCGATTGCATGACTGGAGTCGAAGAAGTTGAACCTGCAATCGCAATAAAGAAAGTCGGCATGAAGTCACGGAGTTTAATGTTCATCTGGTTGGCTAAATCCATCAGGATTTGACTCACCGTGTCATTATTCCATGTGAACTGGCTTTCTAAACGCCAAATGGCAAACTGTAAACTTTGACGCACTTGTTCTTCAGTCAATTTTTTGCTTTCAAACTGTTCTTTGCTAATTTGAGGCATATGATTGAAATAGAAACCTGCCCAATTCACAGCTTCAGAGAGCAAGTGAATACGTGGCTGAATTGCGGCTGCAATATCTTCTAAGGTGTTGCGGTCACTTTTCCAGCTCAACAGACGATCGAGTAACTGACCAGGAGTGAGGGATTTAATCCATTGACCATTCAGCCAATTAAGTTTTTCCACATCAAAAATTGGACCACCTAAAGACACACGTTTCACATCAAAGTGTTCAACCATGTCATTTAAGGTAAAGACTTCACGTTCGTCAGGCATTGACCAGCCCATACGACCCAAGTAGTTCAAGAGTGCTTCAGGCAATACACCGATGTCACGGTAGTAATTGATTGAGGTTGGGTTTTTACGTTTAGACAGTTTTGATTTGTCTGGGTTACGCAACAATGGCATGTGGCACAGAGTTGGCATTTCCCAACCAAAATATTGGTAAAGTAACTGATGTTTTGGTGCAGATGGCAACCATTCTTCACCACGAAGCACATGGGTGATTTCCATTAAGTGATCATCAACCACGTTTGCCAAGTGATAAGTTGGCAAGCCGTCGGTTTTTAATAACACTTGCATGTCGACTTGCGCCCAAGGAATTTCGACCTCACCGCGCAATAAGTCATTAATTTTACACACGCCTTCTTCAGGTACTTTCATACGAATTACGTGTGGTTCACCCGCTGCAAGGCGACGTTGCACTTCTTCTTGGGTGAGTTTTAAGCCACGGCCATCATATTTTTGTGTTTCGCCACGTGCTTGTTGTTCTTCACGCATTTGATCTAGTTCTTCAGCCGTGGCGAAGCAGTAGAAGGCATGACCTTTTTCAACCAAATCTAAAGCATATTGTTTGTAGATATGCATACGCTCCGATTGGCGATAAGGTGCGTGAGGTCCGCCCACGTCTGGTCCCTCAGACCAATTCAAACCTAACCAGCGTAAAGAATCTAAAATCATTTTTTCAGATTCAGGCGTTGAGCGAAGTTGGTCGGTATCTTCAATACGTAAGATAAATTCGCCGCCGTGTTTTTTAGCAAAACACATGTTAAATAACGCGATGTAGGCAGTTCCTACATGAGGAAACCCTGTAGGGGAGGGAGCAATACGGGTACGAATAGTCATAACAATATTTTCAAAAGATAAACTGAGGCTATTATAACGAAAAAGCCCAATCACTTAATGCTAAATTCAACATTTGTGATTGAGCTTTACACCAATTTTTAAGGGGGGAAATTGGTAGTTTAGATTAGGAATTATTTTGCGGGAAAATTGATTGTAAGAAACGAGAGAAGCGTTCGTTCTGTGTAGCAAAGAAACTTTGTGTAGGTGCAACTTTAATTGCGGTCAACATCTTCAAGTTATTGTCTGTCTGCAAATAATTGTCACCTTGCTTTTGCTGATTGAGAGCTTTCTCAATCAAAGAGACTTTTTCAGAGGCAACGCTTTTATTCATGGTTGCTTTAATGGCAGCCGTATGACCAGTCTGTGCCATCAGACCTAAGCCAAGGCTGAGGCAAATAGCTTGAAAATAGTGTAAGTTCATCTCGAATTCCCCTTTAACTCAATATGTTGAGAACTTTTTTATAAAATAGTGTTCTACATACTATAGCTACAATTTAAACATCTTTAGAAACAAAAAAGTAGACTTACGTCACACTTTTTACAAAAAGATAAGAAAATCTAAGCGATTCTACGCATCATTGTTACAGTAATGTCGATGTCTTGCTGTTTTAACAAATAAATATGAAGACATCATGAAGATTGTAATATTGTGACAAATTTTAGACCATTTCATGAAATGATTTCAGCATCTTTCTTTGTATATATTGCAACATTTGGTATATCTGAAAATTAGAAAAACTATGAATAAATGCTTATAGCCACATGATTGTGAAAACTGTTTATTAAAAATATAGTGCAAAAAACAGTCATTAGAGTCCAAAAATGAATAAATCTCTCTTTGCATTAGGAATTGCGTTTTTAGCTGGGGTTTCGGGGCACGTCTTTGCAGCAAAAAGTTTCTTGAATGTATCTTATGATCCGACCCGCGAATTTTATCAAGAGTACAACAAGGAATTTGGTCAATACTGGAAGCAGCGCACGGGTCAGGACATTGAATTTAAACAATCTCATGGGGGCTCTGGCAAGCAGGCACGCGCTGTGGCAACAGGTTTAGAAGCCGATGTCGTAACTTTGGCCTTGGCCAACGATATCGATGAAATTGTGAAGGTAGGTTATATTGATAAAAATTGGCAAAAAGAATTTCCAAACAATTCGGCTCCCTATACTTCAACCGTCGTTTTTTTGGTGCGTAAGGGCAATCCTAAGCATATTAAAGACTGGAATGATTTGGTAAAGCCGGGCGTAGAAATTATTACGCCTAACCCAAAAACAGGAGGAGCACCACGTTGGATTTATTTGGCGGCATGGGGTTATGCCTTGAAACAACCTGGAGGCAATGACGCCAAAGCACGTGAGTTGGTCAAAAACCTGTATCACAATGTCAAAGTCTTAGATTCAGGCGCGCGAGGTTCTTTAACCACCTTTGCTGAACGTGGCATAGGTGATGTGTTGCTGTCTTGGGAAAACGAAGCTTTGTTGGCAACGAAAGGTTTGGGTAAAGGCGAGTTTGAAATCGTTTATCCTTCGATTTCTATTTTGGCGGAACCTTCAGTCGCGATTGTTGATCGAACCGTTGATAAAGATGGCAATCGCAACTTAGCCAAAGGGTATTTAAATTATTTGTATTCCCCGAAGGGGCAAGATTTAGCAGCAAAATACTATTTCCGTCCACGCAATGCACAGGCAGCAGCCAAGTATGCAGCCCAATTTCCAAAAATCAAATTATTCACGATTGGTGATGTATTTGGTGGTTGGGCAAAAGCGCAACAAACACATTTTGTAAATGGTGCGATCTTTGATCAGATTTATAATCAAAACAATTAAGATAGCTTAAAACTGTATAAAAAAGTCTCGACCAGAGGCTTTTTTTGCTTGGTGAATACAATAGAAACGGTTTTCTCTATAGAAAGTAATATTTCCCTACAAAAAGACGTTTGGAGCTTTACTAAAACAAGGTAATAATGTGCAGTTAAATTTTTGGTACTTTGATTGCACTGTTATGTCTCATATTTCTGTATTACTTCATGAAACTGTGGATGCCTTATTGGCAGGCCGAAATACAGGAATTTACGTCGATGGCACCTTTGGTCGAGGGGGACATACCCGATTATTGCTTTCAAAACTCGACGCTAATGCGAAAGTTTATGCTTTCGACAAAGATCCACAAGCGCTTGCAGTGGCGGCTGAATTGGCAGCAGAAGATTCTCGTTTTCACATTATTCATGCTAGTTTTGCAGATTTACAGCCAGAGCTTGCCAATTTAGGGTTAACGCAAGTCGACGGTGTCATGGCAGACTTAGGGGTTTCTTCACCGCAGTTAGATCAGGCTGAACGTGGTTTTAGCTTTATGCAGGATGGTCCTTTGGACATGCGTATGGATAACTCGCAAGGACCGACTGCGGCAGAATGGCTGATGCAGATTGAGGAAGAAGCTTTAGCGAATGTGATTTTCCAATATGGTGAAGAGCGTTATAGCCGTCGCATCGCTAAAGCAATTAAAGCAGCAGGTCAAATTGATACCACGCGTCAGTTGGCAGAAATTGTAAAAGTAGCACATCCAAAGTGGGAAAAAAATAAACATGCTGCAACGCGTACATTTCAGGCAATACGTATTGCGATTAATAAAGAATTAGAAGATATTGAAGCTTTCCTACCTCAAGCGGTTGAGGTGTTAAAACCAGAAGGTCGTTTAGCAGTCATTAGTTTCCATTCCTTAGAAGATCGACTGATTAAACAATTTATTCAAAAAGAATCGACTTTGGCAGAAGACACAGGATGGGGTCTACCACAACAACAGCAAGATACCCGTCGTTTGAAAAAAATTGCACGTGTGCGTGCGAGTGAAGAAGAAGTGAAAGCCAATCCACGTTCACGAAGTGCTTGGCTTCGTGTTGCGGAACGCTTAGTTTAAAAGGCAAACAATGAAAACTGAAGCAGTCGAAAAGAAAGCGGAAAAATTTCGGACGAAAAAATATATCACTTATGCTTGCCTGTTAATTTTGGTTTTCATTAGTGCAATTATGGTGGTCTTTCAGGTATTTGAATATCGACATGACTATCGTGAGTTAAGTTCATTTATGCGCGAGCGCGATGACTTAAATGCCGAGTGGGGGCGATTGTTAATTGAGCAGCAGACCTTTGGTGCAACCGCACAAATTGGAACTCGTGCAGTGACTCAGTTACGTATGTATTCTCCGCCTGCCGCACAAACGGTTGTGATTTCTTTACCAATGACTTCAGATGAAAATAAATAAGGCTAGCTGTATATGGTAGACAAGCAGACTAAGCAACCACGTAAAAAACAGCAGTCAATTACGGGTAAAAATGCCATTAGTGTAGAGATGTGGCGTTTTTATCTGATGTGGGCTGTGGTGTTACTGTGCTTTTTGGCATTGGTCGGTCGTGCATTCTATGTGCAAGTGATTAACCGTGACTTTTTACAAAATAAAGCCAATGCCAATATTTTACGGACTGAAAAACTCAAAGCAATGCGTGGCGTGATTTATGATCGTCATGGTGTGCCTTTGGCAATCAGTACCCCTGTCATGAAAGTCGTGATTGATCCACGTGACTATTTTGATAATAAAAAATTATTTGATGAAATTACTGCTGAATTGGCGAAAGATCCGCATAACCGAAAATTAAAGCGACAATTGCCAGAAAAGAACCTTAATCTGGATGAGTTGGCCGATGCTGTAGGAATGGATCGGGCAGAGCTTAAGAAAAAACTATATGAACGCCCTCGCTCTCGCTATCTAGTGCTACAAAAAGAAATTCCGCCACAGCAGGCTGAGTTGATTGAAAAGCGCGAATTCCAAGGCGTCTATACCGAAAAAAATTATAAGCGATATTATCCGCAGCCACAGCCGAATGCACAAATTATCGGCCTGACCAATAGTGAAGGTGTCGGGATTGAAGGTTTGGAAATGCAGCTCAACAAACGCCTTGCGGGTGTGGATGGCGAGCAGCAAGTGGTACGTGATAAGAAGGGCAACCGTGTAAAAGACCCTGAGATCGTGAAAGAGGTGGAGTCAGGGGAAAATATTACCCTGAGTATCGATTCACGCCTGCAATATATTTTATACCGTGAACTGACTGCCGCGGGTGTAGCCAACAATGCGCGTTCGGCATCGGCAATTGCTGTAGATGTAAAAACGGGTGAAATTTTGGCGATGACCAGTTGGCCATCATATAACCCAAATGATAAAAATGGTTTGGCAAACAAAGATGCCATGCGTAACCGTGGTGCAACAGACATGTTTGAACCAGGTTCAACCATGAAACCATTAACAGTGGCTATGGCATTGGAAACAGGGAAATATATGCCAACAACCGTAGTGAACACATCGCCAGGGTCTATGCGAGTAGGTAACCATACTATTCGTGATACTCATAACTACGGACAACTGACTTTGGCAGGGATTATTCAGAAATCGTCTAACGTGGGTGTGGCGAAAATTGCCTTATCTTTACCTTATGCAACTTTACCGACTTTTTTAAAGCGAGTGGGTTTTGGTCAGCGTTCAGCAGTCAAATTTCCGGGTGAAAGTTCAGGTATGGTGCTTCCACCAAGCAAGTGGAATGTATCTGAGGTTGCGACCATGGCGTATGGTTATGGGATTAACGCAACTGTACTGCAAATGGTCGATGCGTATGCCATGTTAGCCAATCATGGGGTAAAAGTTCCACTTAGCCTGTATAAGTTAGAAGAACCGCCTAAAGGTCAACAAATGATTGATCCGAAAATTGCCGATCAAGTGTTATTGATGATGGAAGCGGTGACACTACCAGGTGGTACAGCACGTCAAGCCAATATACCGGGTTATCGTGTAGCGGGTAAAACAGGGACTGCACATAAATTACGAGCGGACCGTAAAGGTTATTCGGAAAAAGAATATCGTGCATTATTTTCAGGGGTTGCGCCTGTGAGTGATCCACGTCTCGCTATTTTTGTAGTCGTGGAAAATCCGCAAGGTCAATATTATGGTGGCTTAGTTGCTGCACCTGTCTTTGCTCGAGTGATGCAAGAGTCACTCCGTTTAATGAATGTGCCTTTAGATAAGCCTTTAGACACACCAAAAATCCAGTAATAGGTGCTAAATGTCAATTACATTTCAAGAACTGCATCCTTCTGATCAGATCGCTGGATGGATGAATCAACCTTTTCAAGGCTTTTGTTTAGACAGCCGTTATGTGCAAGCAGGGCAAATTTTTATTGCCCTTAATAGCTTGAGCCAGCCTGAAAAAACTGTGCAATTTGCTCAAGCAGCATTGGACAAAGGTGCTGTGGCTATTATTAGTGAAACTGAGCTGGGGCTTTCTCCAAGTTTAGTGGTGCCTGATGTGCGTCATTTAATGGGCACATGGCAAAAACAATATTTGCAAGCGGTATCGCCAACCGCAGCACTACAGATTTTGGCTGTGACAGGTACAAATGGCAAAACGACAATTTCACGTTTGGTTGCAGAATTGTTGATCTTGCAAGGACAACCTTGCGCAGTGATGGGTACTACAGGCAATGGCATACTTCCACATCTGGAAAGCTCTTCACATACCACCTTGGATGCCTTGCAGTTGCAAAATGCTTTGCATGGTTATGCGAAACAAGGTGCAAAATTTGCTTCGATTGAAGCAAGTTCGCATGGTTTAGAGCAAGGTCGTTTAACGGGTTGCGCAATTGAAATAGCAGCGTATAGCAATTTAAGTCGTGATCATTTGGATTATCACGGTACGCTCGAGGCCTATGCTGAGGCGAAGGCTCGACTATTCCAATTCACCTCATTAAAAGTAGCCGTCATTAATCTTGATGATGAATATGCGCCTATCATGCTCGCCGTAGCACAAGCTAATCCAGCAAAACCGCAGATTTTGACGTATTCCATGACGCAAGCCGCAGATTATCAAGTTCAAGATATTGAATATAGTTTGTCTGGCGCGCACTTTAGTTTGATGACCACTCAAGGCCAGTTCACAGTACAAAGCCCACTGCTTGGACATTTTAATATCGAAAATTTAGTGGCAAGTTTGATTGTGGCGCAACAAGCAGGCTTTGATTTGGCGCAGTTGATTGCAACAGTCCCTCAGCTCAAAGGTGCACCGGGACGCATGCAGGTGATTCGTGATAATGCGCGCTTGTTTGTAGTGGATTATGCACATACACCAGATGCCTTGGTACAAGTCTTAACTACTCTAAAACGTCATGTAGAGCAGAATTTATGGGCGGTGTTTGGCTGTGGTGGTGATCGAGATCGGGGGAAACGCCCACTGATGACTCAAGCAGCTTTAAATGGTGCAGATGTGGTGCTGTTAACCTCAGATAACCCACGGACGGAAAATCCTGAACAGATTTTTGCCGATATGAAGGCAGGTATTGATTTCTCTGGCCATGTGGTACATGAGATACATGACCGTCGTGAAGCAATTAAATTTGCGGTAAAAACTGCACAAGCAGGTGATATTGTCGTAATCGCGGGCAAAGGGCACGAGAACTATCAAGAAATTGAAGGTGTTCGTCACTGGTTTGATGATGTGGTTGAAGTACAGGCGGCGATTGATGCACAACAGCTCGCCACAAATTCAGCATATCCCGCGCAATAGGAAATTAAGATGCATACTTCAACCACCAGTACGGTTCCTTTAGAACCTTGGACTGCGACAGAATTACTAGAAGCAACTCAAGGCTATTGGCTGCATGATCGGCAGCCAAGTGGTGAAATTAAACGAATTTTGACTGATTCACGTCATGCGGAACACGGTGATGCATTTTTGGCGCTCAAGGGTGAGCGTTTTGATGCACATGATTTTGTTGTGAAAGTTGTGCAGCAGGGCTGCGAGGTAGCAATTGTCAGTCATCCTGTAGATGCTGATATTTGTCAGTTGGTCGTGCCTGATACGCGTTTGGCTTTAGGGCATTTGGGAGCTTATCGACGTTCGCAACAGCAAAACTTAAAAGTGATTGCTTTGACAGGCAGTAGTGGTAAAACCACGACCAAAGAAATGCTTGGTAGTATTTTATCGCGTCTTGCGCCAACTTTAATTACACGCGGTAATTTGAACAATGATTTGGGTGTTCCGATGATGTTGTTGGAGTTACGTGCAGAGCATCGTTACGCTGTTATGGAGTTGGGTGCAAGCCACCAAGGCGAAATTGATTACACTTCACAATTGGTTCAACCCCATGTAGCAGGTATTCTAAATATTGGTACAGCACACTTGGGCGAGTTTGGCGGACGTGAAGGCATTTGTTGTGCAAAATCTGAAATTTATGCCCATATTGCACCGACAGGTACAGCCATTGTGCCGGCAGCTGACGATTTTACCGATCAGATTCGCCAAGTCGTGCAAACAGAGCACGTATTGAGTTTTGGTCAGGGTGGTGATGTCTATGCTTCAGATGTAGAGTTACAACCACAATCTGCACGTTTTAATTTGCATACACCACAAGGTGAGCGAGTCGTGAATTTACCCTTTGCAGGTGAGCATAATGTGCAGAATGCAACTGCTGCGGTGGCTTTTGCCTTAGCGATCGGTATTGATTTAGATGACATCGTACTTGGTCTTGAGCAAGCGCAAGGTGCTAAAGGTCGCCTGAATTTTATTCAGAAAGCACCTTATTTATTCATTGATGATACCTACAATGCTAATCCTACTTCGATGCGTGCAGCAGGTGAAGTGCTTGCACAGCAAGAGGGTATACGCGTGATGGTGATTGGTGATATTGGCGAGCTGGGTCAAAGTGCGGCACAGCAACACTATATGTTGGGTCGTGATTTGGTTTCGATCAAAGGCATTAACTTTGTGGTGGCGGTCGGTGAATTCTCACCTGCAACGCAAGAAGGTGCGCGCAGTACCCAATATGGTAAAAAATTACAGGCCTTCTTGAATCAAGAACAAGCCTTACCGTTTTTAATTAGTTTAGTCGAAACACATCAACCCCAGTCGATGAGTTTCCTGTTCAAAGGTTCTCGTTATACCCATATGGAAACCTTAATGACTGACTTGATGGAGAAACTCTAAAATGCTGTTATGGTTATTTGAACAGCTTGCGGGCTATCACAGCTCATTCCAAGTAGTACGCTATTTAACATTACGTTCATTACTCAGTGTTTTGACCGCACTTTCCATTGGGCTGGTGCTTGGGCCTGTAATGATTCGTAAGTTGCAAGCGTTAAAATATGGTCAGGCTGTGAGTACGTATGCTCCTGAAAATCATGCCAAAAAGATGGGTACGCCAACCATGGGTGGCGTACTGATTCTACTTTCGATTGGGATTTCCACTTTACTTTGGGCAGATCTATCAAATCCTTATGTCTGGATTGTTTTGGGCGTGATGGTGATTTTTGGTGCTGTGGGTTGGGCAGATGACTGGATTAAAATCCGTTATAAAGACAATGCGGGTTTGCCAGCACGAAAGAAATTTTTCTGGACGTCAGTTGCCTCTTTAGGTGCGGGAATTGCATTGTATGTAATTGCCAAACAACAAGATAATCCAATTCATACTGCAAATATGCTGGATCTTCTCATCCCATTCTTTAAGAATCTCAGTATTCCATTGTCGGTTATTCCTTTAGGAATTGGATTTATTCTCTTTACCTATTTGGTGATTAATGGAGCCTCTAATGCAGTCAACTTAACGGATGGTCTGGACGGTTTGGCGATTATGCCAATTGTCTTGGTTGCTGCAGGTTTGGGTGTATTTGCTTACTTGGCGGGTGATGTTCGTTTTGCCAATTATTTGCATATTCCTTATGTAAAATATTCGTCTGAATTGGTGGTGATTTGTGCTGCTATGATTGGCGCAGGCTTGGCTTTCCTCTGGTATAACGCGCATCCTGCACAAGTATTTATGGGTGATGTTGGTGCTTTATCACTTGGAGCGATGCTAGGTACGATTGCGGTCATGGTACGTCAAGAAATCGTATTTGCGATTATGGGTGGTGTCTTTGTGGTGGAAGCAATTTCGGTATTCCTGCAAATTGGTTCGTTACGAATGCGAAATAAACGCGTTTTCTTGATGGCACCTTTACATCATCATTATGAAAAGAAAGGCTGGCGTGAAACCCAAGTGGTGATTCGTTTCTGGATTATCACAATTATGCTGGTGGTTTTGGGGCTAATGACCTTAAAATTGCGTTAAGCAAAATCCGTGAAAATCAGGTCGGCATATGCCGACCTTTTTTATTTTTATGGGCAATTTTTGGAGAATATGATGAATCTACTCATGTGCCCTGTATGTCGTGAGAAATTAAGTTTGGTTGAAAAGACGTGGCAATGTGAGAATCGTCATAGTTACGATGTAGCTAAACAGGGTTATGTGAATTTACATGTGGTGCAACACAAGCACAGTAAAACCCCTGGAGATACAGTTGAATCTGTACAAGCGCGACGTGCATTTTTAAGTGCAGGGTTTTATGCACCTTTACAGCAAGCTGTGGTTGAAAAACTACGTCAACTGCGCATTGAAAATCTTTTGGATATTGGTTGTGGTGAAGGTTATTACACTGATGCGATGCAAACAGAGGTGTTGCAATGTGTCGGTGTCGATATCGCGAAAAATGCAGTGCAAGTAGCGGCTAAATTGAATTCGGAAGTGACATGGGTGGTGGGTACGGGGGCGACTTTGCCTGTATTAGATCAGTCTATTGATTTGTGCAGCAGTTTATTTAGTCCAATTCCTCAGCAAGAAATATTACGTGTACTGAAGGATAAAGGGTATTTGTTGGTGGTCACACCAGCACCTGAACACTTATTTGCTATTCGAGAGGCTTTATTTGAAGAGGTGAAGCCACATGAGCCGAATAAGTTTGTGCAGCAGTTGGCGCAGGACTTCGACTTGGTTGATTCGCAAGTGGTGAGTGCAGATTTAACACTGCCACAGCAGCAGCTTAAAAATTTGATTGCAATGACCCCTTATGCTTACAAGGCGAAAGTAGAGCGCAGGAATGCCTTAGAAGCTTTAGTTGAATTTAAAGTGACTGCACAATTCCAACTCTATTTATTCCAAAAGAAATAAAGCAATAAAAAGCCCTTTTTGAAAAGGGCTTTTTATTGCGTAAGTCTATTATTGAAATTGATCAATCAGATGTTCAATGGCATCTGATTTCTTACTTGGAGCATTCGGTTGCATTGTCGGAGGAGTTTGATTACTTGGAACCAAGGCTTCATCATCAGGCAAATCATCAAAGTCACGCTCAGGAGCACGTGCAGGAGCGGCTGGTTTAGGGCGATATAACGGCTGAGCCAATGGTGGTGAAGAGCGGTAATCTTTTTTGGTCTCGCCCTCAATAAATTGGGTTTCGTTATGTAATGTAGGCGCTTTAGCATCTTTGTCAAAATGTACCCACGCCGATGGTGTGCCTTTTAACGCGTTGTCCATAAAACTGGTCCAAATTGGTAATGCGGCAACGCCACCATACTCACGTCGACCTAAGGTTGCAGGTTGGTCAAATCCGACCCACGCGACTGTGACTAATTTGCCATTAAAGCCTGCAAACCAAGCATCTTTGGCATCATTGGTGGTTCCTGTTTTTCCGCCCAAATCATCACGGCCAATTTTGAGTGCTGCACGCCCTGTACCATGTTGGATAACATCTTTAAGAATGTTAGCCATATCAAAGGCAGAGCTAGATTTTAAAATTCGTTGTGCTTGACGGTATTCTGGATTGGTCGCACTTGGTTCACTGATTTTGGCTTCAGCAGCTTGATTGGTGACCTCAATCACTTCATCGTCAGGTGTCACAGGATCTGCCGAATCAGATATATCATCTTTTGCATTAATGCATTCAATACAAGCATATTCTGGATTGGATTGATAAATGACTTTGCCATAGGCATCTTCAATACGGTCAATAAAATGTGGTTGAATACGGTAACCGCCGTTTGCAAATGTGGCGTAGCCTGTCGCCATTTGAATTGGTAGGACCTGTGGTGTACCTAAGGCAATGGTGTAGTTATTTGGAATTTGATCTTCTTGCAAACCAAAATCCATAAACAATTGGCGAGTACGCTCAATACCGACAGCTTGGAGTAAACGTACTGAGACCGTATTTCGAGATAAATATAAAGCACGACGCAATGGGATCATGCCCAGATAGCGCCCATCTGAATTTCGGGGTGACCATTTGCCAATAGTAATAGGACTATCATTAACCATGGTAAAAGGCGTCATACCGCGTTCTAGAGCCAAAGCATAGACAAAGGGTTTAATGGTCGAACCAGGTTGACGCCAGCCTTGTAAAGCTCGGTTAAATTTAGATTGATAAAAATTATATCCTCCGACGACAGCCTCAATCGCACCATTATTTGGATTTAATGCAATCAGTTGTCCTTGGACTTTCGGGATTTGTACCAGCGACCATGAGGTTTTGTCTGCATTCGGTCTTAAGCGAACAATATCTTTGACCTTGACAATTTGAGAAGCACGACTGGGTGCTGGCCCGACGCTGTTGGCATTGCGATAGGGGCGTGCCCAAGACATTCCCGACCAAGGAACAGTTACCGTGGAACCATCTTGCATAAAGGCTTCGAAAGAGTTGTCATTCACTTTGCTGACTTTGGCAGGATAGGTATTGGCATAAGCGGTAAATTGTTTTAAATCTTTATCGTGTGCTTCGGCACCACGCCAACCATGGCGTCGATCATAGGCTTCTAAACCATCTTGTACAGATTGTTCAGCAAATAATTGGCGCTGGCTATTAATCGTGGTGTAGACCTTATAGCCAGAATCAATCGCTTGTTCGCCAAATTTACTGACTAGTTCTGCGCGGACCATTTCACCGACATAGGGGAATTGATTGCTGATACCGCGTTCGGGCATATCTAGGTTGATGGGTTCAGCAATCGCATTTTGATATTGCTCTTGATTGATATACCCCAATTGAAGCATACGCCCCAGAATCCAGTTGCGACGTTCTAATGCACGCTCAGGATTAGCAACGGGATTATATTTTGAAGGGGCTTTGGGAAGGCCCGCAATCATGGCCATTTGGGCGATGCTTAAATCTTCTAAATTTTTGTTGTAGTAAATTTTTGCAGCAGCCGCAATGCCGTAGGCATTTTTACCCAAAAAAATCTTGTTCACGTACAGCGTCAGAATTTCTTCTTTACTCAGATTTTGTTCAATCTTTCGAGCGAGGAAAACTTCGGTCAGTTTGCGTTTGAGTGTGCGTTCAGGACTCAGATAATAGTTTTTTGCCACTTGCATGGTAATGGTCGAGCCACCCGTTTGCACATTCGAGCCTGTAATACTCTCACTCACTGCTCGTCCTAAGCCTTTAAAACTAATTCCACTGTGTTCAAAAAAAGCTGAATCTTCAGCAGCTAAAAAAGCATGAATAAATGTAGTTGGGATTTGATCATATTCAACTGGAACAGAAAGTTTGCCACCGTATTCTGCAATAAGTTGCTGATCTGCACTATAAACTTGTAATGGTTTTAATAAAGGAGCCTTTTTTAAGATGCTCATTTCAGGCAAAGAGGGGGCAATATAGAGATACATGCCATAAAACCCCATAGGAATTGCGACCAAAACTATAATTATGATCAAAAAAAATGGATGAACACGGCCTGAACAAGATAGCTTTTTCATAACAAGTAAGTTTTAATAGGAGCTAATGGCAAACTAATTGGTGGTCAGTATAGCCGTTTACAGATACGGATTGTTAATGAGTTATTGTATCCGTATAAAATTATAGACCGCAGCCAGTTAGTTAGTTACTTCTATTGGGGATAAAAAAATAATAGGAATAGTATTGTGCTCAGGTTATATCGTAAGCCAAATAAGGGGTTAATAGGAGTAGATATTAGTTCCACTTCTGTTAAGTTATTAGAGCTGTCTGTAAAAAACGGTCGCTATTGGGTAGAAAGCTATGCTTTGGTCCCGTTACCAGAAGGCAGCGTTGTTGAAAAGAACATTTTGAATCCTGAAGCTATTGGGGAGGCTTTGGAGCGCGCTTTAAATTTAGCAAATGTTCAATCACATGCAGCAGCAATTGCCATTCCGACGTCTATGGTGATCAGTAAAATCATCGAGATGGATGCGGATATGACGGATGATGAGCGTGAAGTCCAAATCCGTATGGATGCTGAACAATATATTCCGTTCCCTTTAGATGAAGTCAGCCTTGATTTTGAAGTTTTGCCTGATCGTTTAGCTAACCCGAATCGGATCAATGTGCTTTTGGTGGCAACACGTCTGGAAAATGTGGAAGCGCGTTCAGAGGTGCTAGAACTGGCTGGAATCACACCTAAAATTGCGGATGTTGAAAGCTTCGCAATGGAAAACGTTTATAAAGTCTTCTCTGACACCATGCCGATGGGCGTGAATACTGTCGGTATTTTAGATATTGGCCATACCATGACCACCCTATCAGTCATGCAAAATGACAAAATTATCTATACTCGCGAGCAGGTTTTTGGTGGAAAGCAACTGACCCAAGAAATCCAGAATCGTTATGGACTGTCATTTGAAGAAGCGGGACGTGCCAAAAAAAGTCGTACGCTTCCTGATGATTATGATGTAGAAGTGCTAGAGCCGTTTCTTGAAGCGGTGGTGCAACAGGCTGCCCGTTCTTTACAGTTTTTCTTTTCATCTTCGCAGTTTAATGAAATCGATCATATTTTATTGGCGGGCGGAAATGCCAATATTCCTGGTTTGGCTAAATTATTGCAACAAAAGCTCGGATACCGCGTCACGATTGCTAACCCATTTTTGCAAATGGGTTTCTCTCCAAAAATAGATATTAAAAAAATTGAAAATGATGCTTCCTCTCTCTTGGTGGCGTGTGGTCTAGCATTGAGGAGTTTTGATTAATGGCAAAAATTAACCTGCTCCCTTGGCGTGATGAGCTGAGAGAGAAACGAAAAAAAGAATTTATTGCGATTTGTATTGGGGCGGCTTTAATTGGGGTGTTATTGGTTGTAGGGGCTTGGTTCTATTACAACTATAAGCTTGAAGACCAAGAACAAGCGAATCAGCTTATTATCAGTACCAATCAAAACTTGGATGTACAACTAAAATCTTTAGAAGGTTTACAAGAGCAACGTAATGCAATTGTAGAACGTATGAAGTTGATCCAGGGTCTGCAAAGTCAACGTCCAATTGCCGTGCGTTTAATTGATGAAATGGCACGTGTCGTCCCTGCGAACTTATATATTACTAAGTTCAGTCGTATTGGCGATAAATTTACTATTGAAGGTAAGGCAGAAAGTCCAAATGCAGTAGCTGAATTTTTACGTAATTTAGAAGCTTCAGCTTGGTATCGTAATGCCTTTATGGATTCCTTCGTGGCTGTGGAAGATAATAAAAATAAAGCGCCGAGTTCAATTGTTCCTCGTGTTGAGGATAGTTATGGCAGCTTTGTGGTAACTGCAGATTTGGATGAGATTGCTATGCCGACGGATGCAGCGAATGAAGCTGCAGGTTCTATGGCGGTAGCGGCAAATGATGCAAATGCAGCAGCTAGTTCAACAGCGGGGGCAGCACAATGAGTCGTGATGAGTTTGATGATCTAAATCAAGAAGCCGTTGTTAAAACTAAGAAAAAAATGACAGTAGATAAGTTTTTTCAACAATTTAACACGTTGGACCCGAATAATTACGGCAGTTGGCCATTATCAGTCAAAATTACCTGCTGGATTTTTATTGTCTTTTTAATTTGTGCGGTTGGCTATTTTGTTGTAATCAAGCCGCAATTAGATGCGATTTCTAGCGCACATGCACAAGAGCAAAACTTGCTAAATGAATTCAGAGAAAAGGATTCTAAGTTACGTAATTTGCAACAATATCAAGCTCAGTTGCAGGAAATGGAGGCGAACTTTAATCAGCAATTGGAGCAATTGCCAAAGGAAACTGAAATTCCAGGTCTGGTTGAAGACATTAACGTGACAGGTGTGAATTCTGGGCTTAAATTTAAAAATATTCGTTTAGAGCCTGAAGTCAAACAAGAGTTTTTTGTTGAGCAGCCAATTAGTATTGAAGCGACAGGCGATTATCATGCCTTTGGTTCTTTTGCGAGTGGCATTGCAGCATTACCTCGAATTGTGACCTTACATGATTTTGATATCAGTTCTTCAATTAGTACGGATAAAAAATCTGAAATTCCACAAGTGACTTATGTTGCGAAGGCACGTACCTATCGCTATATAGGTAATTCAGATGATCAAAATGTGGCAGCTGGTGCGAATGCTACAACTCCTCCTGCTCAAGTTACTCCAGAAGGAGCGAAGAAATGAAATTTGAGAAAATAGCATTTGCTTTGATGTTCGGGCTGGTTTTGGTGGGGTGTGATTCACGTATTGATGCGGTAAACATGGAAATGGTAAATATTCGTAATCAGCAACCTTTGCCGATTGAACCAGCGCCTGTTTTCCCACCTGTACCGACATTCAATTATGCAGCGCATCAATTGAAAAGTCCGTTTATGCCAAGTTCTTTGGCAGCAGAATTAAAAATTATGTCGGGTAAGCGAGTGTATCCGAATTTTTCGCGTCAGTCGCAGCCATTGGAAAGTTATGCTTTAGAATCCTTAAATATGAAGGGGAGTATGCGTAATCAGTCTGGGCAAATTTTGGGGTTAATCCAAACGCCTGATGGTGAAATTGAGCGTGTGCAAGTCGGAAATTACATGGGGATGAATCAAGGGCGAATTGTGAAAATTACGCCTACACAGATTGATCTTGTGGAAATTATTCCCGATGGTCGAGAGGGGTATGTTGAGCGCCCGCGTAGCCTTGTCTTAATTGGACCCGCGCCTTAATTCAAAGGAATAAAAATGAAAAACAGTATTCAAGATTTTATATTTGGGGATGGTAATACAATGAATCATATTTTCCGTCAATTCTCTATGGGTGCGGTTGCCATGGCTGTCATGCAAGCTGCCAGTGCACAAGTTAGCATCACGAATGTCGTACCTATGCAAGTACCTGGACAAGGGACTGAAATTCGTGTGATGTTTAACGGAATACCACCACAGCCTCAAGCTTACCAACTTGAACAACCATCAAGACTGATTTTAGATTTTGATAAAGCGCAACAAACACTAAAGCAAAATAATATTCAGGTTGCGACAAAAGAAGCCAGTTCTGTCGATGTATCTTCAGACGCGCAGCGTTCTCGATTAACCATTAATCTTGCAGATGCAGGTGCTTTCACTACCCGTGTTGAAGGTAATACCTTTATTCTTAAAATAAATGCGACTGATAATAGTTTTGCGACTCCTGTAGCAACAACGGCTAAAGCGCCATCACAAGGTGTTTCAAATATTGGTTTTCAACGTGGTTCAGAAGGTGAAGGTCAGGTTGTTATTGATTTGCTCGGCAGCAATACGCCAGCAGATGTGCAGCAACAAGGGAGTAAAATTGTGGTGCGTATGTTGGGAAGTAAAATTCCGGCACATTTGACTCGCCGCCTCAATGTCAATGATTTTGCAACACCTGTAGCAACAGTAGATGCTTATAATGATGGTAATAGTGGTGTAATTACTATTCAGTCCTCTGGTAGCTATGAGTACATGGCTTACCAAGCTGAGAATAAGTTAACGATCAGCTTAAAGCGTCCTGTCGATAAGAATCCAATGAAACCGCGTACAGCTAATAACTATACGGGTAAGAAGATTTCATTGGATTTCCAAGATATTGAGGTACGTCGTGTATTGCAATTATTGGCAGATTTTACTGGTATTAATATGGTGGCTGCCGATACGGTACAAGGCAATATCACCTTGCGTCTGAAAGATGTGCCATGGGACCAAGCTCTTGATATTATTTTAAAAACAAAAAACTTAGACAAGCGTCGTAATGGAAATGTGATTTGGATTGCACCAGTTGCTGAATTGATCAAGTCTGAAGAAGATGAAGCCAAAGCGATAGCGCAGAGTGTTAAGTTAGCACCAATTCAAACTGAATATTTACGTTTAAGTTATGCTAAAGCAGCGGATGTTTTTAAACTTGTAACAGATTCTAGAAAGGAAGCTGGTAAAAATACAGGTGTAAATAATCAAGACTCTTTAGCTTTAGAAAGTTTATTAAGTTCAAGAGGAAGTATTGTTTCAGATGATCGTACGAATACGTTAATCGTAAATGATACAGCGCAAAACATAGACAAAATTAGAAAAATGGTTGATTTGCTGGATGTACAAGTACAGCAGGTTATGGTTGAAGCACGCATCGTACGAGCATCTACTTCATTTACTAAAGAGATGGGAGTGAAGTGGGGGATTCTTTCACAAGGGATTAATAGCAATAACGATCTCTTAGTGGGTGGTAGTGATCAAACTTTATGGGATTTAAAAACCCCAGATGATGATGGAAAATACACTATTCAGCGTCCAGATAACTTAAACGTTGATTTGGGGGTGACCAATCCTGCGGGTCAGATTGCCTTTAGCTTGATTAGCCTGTCCGATTTTATGTTGGATCTTGAACTCTCAGCTTTACAAGCAGATGGCTATGGCGAGGTGATTTCCACACCAAAAGTTTTGACTGGAGATAAACAAAAAGCCAAGGTAGCGACAGGTCAAGAAGTACCTTATCAAACCACAACAAACTCTGCTTCTGGCTCAACAGCTACTACCTCATTCAAAGAAGCGCTACTCAGTTTGGAAGTTACGCCAAGTATTACCCCAGACGGTAAAGTGCAAATGCAGCTTGATATTGCGAAAGACTCGATTGCAGGCGAAGCACCGAATGGTGAGTTGATCTTAAACAAAAACACAATTACAACCAATGTTTTGGTCAATAATGGCGAAACAGTGATTTTGGGTGGTGTATTTGAGCAGACAACCAGTAACTCGCAAACTAAGGTGCCGTTCTTGGGAGATATTCCTTACATTGGAAGATTGTTTAGAAAAGATACCAAGTCGGATGACAAGCAAGAGCTGTTGATTTTTGTGACACCACGAATTGTTAATGACAGTGTTTCAAGAAATCATTAATATATTTTCAATTTAAACAAAATTAATAGGTGACTCCTTGCCAAGCAAAGAGTTTAATTCCCTACCAAATATCTATTTGGTAGGGCCAATGGGGGCAGGAAAAACAACAGTCGGACGGCATTTGGCAGAATTGTTGGGTCGTGAATTTCTCGATAGTGATCATGAGATTGAACGAAAAACAGGTGCGACCATTCCCTGGATCTTTGAGAAAGAAGGTGAAAAAGGATTTCGTACCCGTGAAACTATTGTGATTGATGAGTTGACTGCCCGACCACATTTAGTCTTAGCGACTGGTGGCGGCGCAGTGACTCAGGCGCCCAACCGTAATTTTCTAAAACAACGTGGTATTGTTGTTTATCTCTATACTCCTGTTGAAATTCAACTTCAGCGTACTTATCGCGATAAAAACCGTCCTCTCCTACAGGTTGAAAATCCTGAGCAAAAACTGCGTGATTTACTTGCGATTCGTGATCCTTTATATCGGGATGTGGCTCATTATATTATTGAAACTAATCAAGGTGCCGCACGAGATCTTGCACATAAAATCTTAACGATGATTACCACACAACCTATTGATTGAATACCGAAGTAATTGAACTCATGCAAACTTTATATGTAGAACTCGGTGAACGCCGTTACCCTATCTTCATTGGTAGTGATTTAAACCCTCATGATTTACTGGCGCCGTATATTCTCGGACAGCAAGTCATGATTGTGACCAATACCACCGTTCAGCCTTTGTATTTAGAGCATTATGTAAAAGCTGTTGAAGCATTGAGTAAAAAGGTTGCTACCTGTGTTTTGCCTGATGGTGAAAAATATAAAGATATTCAACATCTGAATTTGATTTTTGATGCTTTGCTTGAAGCAGGTTTTAACCGCGATTGCACTGTATTGGCTTTGGGTGGTGGGGTGATTGGTGATATGGCGGGCTTTGCATCAGCATGTTTCCAGCGTGGCGTATATTTTATCCAAGTGCCAACGACGTTATTGTCACAAGTAGATTCTAGTGTTGGTGGCAAGACAGGGATCAATCATCCTTTGGGTAAAAATATGATTGGAGCATTTCAGCAACCACAAGTGGTACTGGCAGATATGTCTCAATTGAAAAGCTTGCCTGATCGTGAACTGTCTGCTGGTTTAGCTGAAGTGATTAAGTATGCCTTGCTCGGAGATGAGGATTTTTTAGTCTGGCTTGAAAAAAATATGGATGGCTTGGTCGCACGTGATCCTCATTTATTGGCTGAAGCGGTTTATCGTTCTTGTGCACATAAAGCGCGTATTGTAGCAAATGATGAAAAAGAACAAGGCGAGCGTGCATTGTTGAATTTAGGTCATACCTTTGGTCATGCGATTGAATCCTATCTAGGATATGGGGTGTGGTTGCATGGTGAAGCTGTTGCAACGGGAATGGTCATGGCAGCAGATTTATCACAACGTATGGGTTGGATTTCTGTAGCAGACTTAGAGCGTACAAAAAAAATCATACAGCGTGCAGGTTTGCCGATAGTATGTCCGGCAATTCCATTGGATGACTTCTTGGGTTATATGGCGCATGACAAGAAAGTACTGAATGGTCAGCTTAGATTGGTGCTGTTAAAACAGTTGGGTCAAGCAATCATTACCAAAGAGTTTGATGTTGAACTGATGAAACAGGCGATTCTAGCCAATCAAACAATATAAAGGTGAAATTATGACAACACTCCGCAAATATTGGAAAAATACACAGGGTTATATCTGGCTTGTGGGCGGAGTGTTATGTCTTTTTGTGGCATTGATATTTTGGGCAGGATCGGACAGTAGTGAAGAACTGGTCGAAGTCAATAAAAAGGTGGAGTCTGATGCTGAGCTGCAAATCCAACCAGCCCGTGTCACAGCTACAACCAATTTAGGCACTTTACAAGAAGAAGTTCGCCCTATTACACAGACTACTCGAGTTATTGCTACGGGAAATCATGCGAATGAATTCCGAGGAAGTAAATTCATTGAGGAACAGAAAAATAAGTCAAGCTTAGAATTATTTAGTGTGACTGAAGAAGACATTATTAAAAGTTTTTTAAATAAACTGGGTGATCGAAAAAGTTATTTTTATTTGCGATTGGCTGGGGATCAACAACAAGAGCGATATGTTTTATTTTACGGTTTATATTCGAGTGAAAAAGAAGCGAATCAAGCACGCGAGCAACTCAATTTTAAATTGCCTGCTTCTGTCCACCCTAAAGTGATAGCCTTGGAAGATTATGCATCACAAGTTAATGATATGGGGATGGAGGAGTTACAAGGTTCCTCAGTTTTGTATGAAGTTAAATTAAGTCCTGCAGCTTTGCCAAAACCAGATACAGCTTTAATGGATTTAAGTAAACCGAAAGCTGCGGGTACAACAGCGAATAGCTCAGATACGGGTAATGTATCTACCAGTACAACTGTGACTCGTCGAGATGCTGAAGGCAATGTGATTGATGTGCAAAAATCTCAATCGCATGCAGAGACAGGAACCAAATCAGCCACTTCATCGACCAATTCAAATTCGCCTGTGCGCCAAGAAATTGCAGATCCATTTAATTAATCGTTCTAAAATAGAGCACATTGTGCTATACCAATAATTAAATGCGCAAAAATGGTGCAATTAATATAAGACTTCAAATGCTCTAATTCAGGTCGAACACTTGATATTTCTGTATTTAAAAGAATTAGATTTAATAATCTTAAGTTGGCATATTTTTTGCTTAAATGGTGCATGATTTGAGTTGATGTCACTATTTTGGCGCGAAAAGATTCAAAGAGTGTGCGAAAACATCAAGATTGCTTGCTTTAAAAGAGTGCGCAAAAGTCGCAATAGTTTTTTGCATTTCGGTCATGTACAAAAGATAAAATCAGTCTATCTTTGACATGAGAGTGCAAGATCATTGCATTAAATTGATCTTAGTGTGAGAAAGTTAGACTAAGTCGCAAAGAAGTTAGATAGTCAGCGCCCGATTCAGGGCCAAGTAGAAAGAAGGGTACGCTATGCACATGCCATCGCCTAATACTGTAGCTCCCGCTCAAGGTTTATACCAACCGGATGAGTTTAAAGATAACTGTGGTTTCGGCCTTATTGCTCATATGCAAGGGGACGAGAGTCATGATCTGGTCAAGACCGCCATTCATAGCTTGAGCTGTATGACCCACCGTGGTGGTATTGCCGCCGATGGTAAGACCGGAGATGGGTGTGGTTTATTATTGGCGATGCCGAAACAGTTCTTCCGCGAAGAAGCAAAAAAACTGAGCGATATTACTCTCAGTGAAATTTTCGCTGTTGGTACAGTTTTCCTTAACTTGGACCCAGCAATCGCTGCGTATTCAAAGCAAATTCTGAGCAAAGAAATTGAAGACGAAGGTTTGCGCGTTCTTGCTTGGCGTGTAGTGCCGACAAACAATGCAGCACTCGGTGAAATTGCGATGCAATCTTTGCCAGCCTTTGAACAAATTATTGTGAATTGCCCTATGGGAGTTACTGAGGTTGAATTTAACCGTAAGTTATTCTTGGCACGTCGTCGTGCAGAGCAGCAACTTAGTAATGATCCATCATTCTATGTAACAACACTGTGTTCAACAGTCATCAGTTATAAAGGTTTGATGATGCCTGCTGCAATTGCAGACTTCTATACAGATCTTGCAGATGAGCGTTTAGCATCACATATCGTGGTATTCCACCAACGTTTCTCAACCAATACTTTACCGCGTTGGCCATTGGCTCAACCATTCCGTTACCTTGCACACAATGGTGAGATCAATACCATTACGGCAAACCGTAACTGGGCAATGGCGCGTACACCGAAGTTTGAAAATCCATTATTGCCAGGTTTAACTGAGCTTAAGCCGATTGTAAACCGTACAGGTTCAGACTCTTCGAGCTTGGATAACATGCTTGAAATTCTTGTCGGTGGCGGTATGGATCTATTCCGTGCGCTACGCATGTTGGTTCCACCAGCTTGGCAAAACGTTGAAACTTTAGATGCTGACTTACGTGCATTCTATGAGTTTAACTCGAAGCACATGGAAGCATGGGACGGCCCTGCTGGTTTAGTAATTCAAGATGGTCGTCATGCGATCTGTATGCTAGACCGTAATGGTTTACGTCCAGCACGTTGGGTGATTACCAAAAATGGTTACATTACTTTAGCCTCTGAAATTGGTGTATGGGATTATCAGCCTGAAGATGTAATTTCTAAAGGTCGTGTTGGTCCTGGTCAAATTCTTGTAGTAGATACCTTTACTGGTAAATTGCTTGATACTAAAGATGTCAGCAACCACTTGAAAAAAATGCGTCCATATCGTGAATGGTTGCGTGAAAATTCAATTCGCCTGCAAGGCAGCCCAGAACTTGAAGAATATTTGTGCGAGCAAGGCTTAAAAGGTGATGACCTGAAAGCAGCGCAAAAAATGTTTATGGTGACCTTTGAAGAGCGTGACCAATTACTACGTCCGATTGCTGAAAGTGGTCAGGAAGCGGTAGGTTCAATGGGTGATGACACCCCTATGGCGGTGTTGTCGCGTCAAGTACGTCATGTATCGGATTACTTCCGTCAACAGTTTGCGCAAGTAACAAATCCGCCAATCGATCCATTACGTGAATCGATTGTGATGTCATTGGAAACATGCTTTGGTCGTGAGCAAAATGTATTTGAACAAGGTCCAGAACATGCAGATCGTTTAATTGTCTCAAGTCCTGTACTGTCAAACTCGAAAATGCATCAAATCCGTACTTTAGGTCGTAAGGGTTATGAAATTGCAGATATTGATTTGAACTATCCTGAAACAGAAGGTTTAGAGGCAGCAATCACGCGTATCTGTGAAGAATCTGCACAAGCAATTCGTGATGGCAAAACTTTATTATTACTTTCGGACAAGAAAATCCGTGAAGGCTATTTACCTGCAAATGCCGTAATGGCAACAGGTGCAGTACATCACCACTTGATTAATGTCGGTTTACGTACTGATGCCAACATTATTGTGGAAACGGGTTTTGCTCGTGACCCACATCAATTTGCAGTGATTTTAGGTTTTGGTGCAACAGCAATTTATCCATATTTAGCTTACGATGTAATTAATGACTTGATTGCAAAAGGCGAGTTATTGGGTGATCCAATTCATGCACAAGCAAATTTCCGTAAAGGTATTGATAAAGGTTTACTCAAAGTCCTATCAAAAATGGGGATTTCAACAGTAGCATCTTACCGCGGTGGTCAGTTGTTTGAGGCAGTAGGTTTGTCTGAAGAAGTTGTAGGCAAATGCTTTACTGGTGTGCCAAGCCGTATTAAAGGTGCAACTTTTGTTGACCTTGAAAATGATCAGAAAAAATTGGCTGATACTGCTTGGAAATCACGTAAGCCAATCGATCAGGGCGGTTTATTGAAGTTTGTATTCGACAAGGAATACCATGCATTTAACCCTGATGTGATCAATGCTTTACACAAAGCAGTACGTTCAGGTAACTATGCTGACTTTAAAGAATATGCTGAGCTGGTGAATCATCGCCCAATTGCAACCATCCGTGACTTATTTAAGTTAAAAACAGATAACTCGATTGCTTTAGAGCAAGTTGAGTCGGTTGAGTCAATTTTGCCACGTTTTGACTCTGCGGGTATGTCTTTGGGTGCATTGTCTCCTGAAGCACATGAAGCAATTGCAATTGCTATGAATACGATTGGTGGTCGCTCGAACTCAGGTGAGGGCGGTGAAGATCCTGCACGTTACGGTACGATTCGTAACTCAAAAATCAAACAGATTGCATCTGGTCGTTTTGGTGTAACACCAGCGTACTTAACTTCTGCTGAAGTGTTGCAGATTAAAGTGGCGCAAGGTGCAAAACCAGGTGAAGGTGGTCAGTTGCCAGGTGGTAAAGTGAATGGCTTAATTGCACGTTTACGTTACTCTGTGCCAGGAGTGACATTAATTTCACCACCTCCGCACCACGATATTTATTCGATTGAAGACTTGTCGCAATTGATCTTTGACTTGAAACAAGTCAATCCAAAAGCGATGGTTTCTGTAAAACTGGTGTCTGAGCCAGGTGTAGGCACAATTGCCGCAGGTGTTGCGAAAGCCTATGCCGATTTCATTACCATTTCAGGTTATGACGGTGGTACAGCAGCATCTCCACTTTCATCAATTCACCATGCGGGTTCACCATGGGAGTTGGGTCTTTCTGAAGCACATCAAGCGCTTCGTGTGAATGACCTGCGTGGGAAAGTTCGTGTACAAACCGATGGTGGTTTAAAAACTGGTTTAGACGTGGTTAAAGCTGCGATTTTAGGTGCGGAAAGCTTCGGCTTTGGTTCAACACCAATGATTGCTTTAGGTTGTAAATACCTACGTATTTGCCACTTGAACAACTGTGCAACTGGTGTTGCAACACAACAAGATCATTTACGTCAGGAACACTACATTGGTGAACCTGAAATGTTGATCAATTTCTTCCACTTTATTGCGGAAGAAACACGTGAATGGTTAGCGGCATTGGGTGTAGCTAGCTTGAAAGATTTGATTGGTCGTACTGACTTGCTCGAAGTATTGCCAGGTGAAACTGAAAAGCACGCTCACTTAGATTTAAGTGCACTGCTTGAGTCACATCCTGCGGCTGAAGGTAAGGCACAATATTGTCAAGTTGAAGGCAATGCACCATTCGATAAAGGTGTGTTAGCAGAGCAGATGGTGACAGAAATGTTGCCAGCAATTGAAGCTGGTACGGGCGGTGAATATAGCTTCACGGTTGGTAACTGTGACCGTTCAATTGGTGCACGTATCTCTGGTGAAATTGCGCGTCGTTACGGCAATTTAGATATGGAAGCGCATCCTGTTGTGATGAACCTAAAAGGTACTGCGGGTCAGTCTTTAGGGGTGTGGAACGCAGGTGGTTTGCATATCAAGCTTGAAGGTGATGCGAACGACTATGTCGGTAAAGGCATGGCGGGTGGTCGCGTATCGATTTTCCCACCAAAAGGTTCGCCGTTCCAAACGCAAGAAACTGCGATTATTGGTAACACTTGTTTATACGGTGCGACAGGCGGTAAGTTATTTGCTGCGGGTACTGCGGGCGAGCGTTTCGCAGTACGCAACTCAGGTGCCTTTGCTGTCATTGAAGGTGCAGGTGACCACTGCTGTGAATATATGACAGGCGGTGTAGTGACGGTACTGGGCAAAGTTGGCCACAACTTCGGTGCGGGTATGACAGGTGGTTTTGCTTATGTACTTGACTTGGATAATGACTTTGTCGACTACTACAACCACGAGTTAATTGAGTTGAACCGTATCTCAACAGAATCGATGGAAGAGCATAAAGAGTTCTTATTGCGTATTCTAGATGAGCATATTGCTGAAACAGGTAGTGCGTGGGCGTACAAGATCCGCAACGAGTTCGATTTTTACAGCCGTAAATTCTGGCTTGTAAAACCAAAAGCTGCTAACTTGCTTACGCTTTTGAAAACGACCAAAGCTGATCCACAATAATTCCACTACTGCAGATATATAGGCAGGTGCAGCAGAGAAAAATGACTGCACCTACCCACGGAGAGAGACATGGCAGAGCGCCTAAATAATGACTTTCAATTCCTGGATGTCGCACGCCAAGACCCAGAGAAAAAAGATATTACTGTCCGCAAAGCAGAGTTTGTGGAAATTTATAAACCCTTTACTGCGGAAGTGGCTGCCAATCAGACCCACCGTTGTTTAGGCTGTGGTAACCCATATTGTGAATGGAAATGTCCAGTCCATAACTACATTCCAAACTGGTTAAAATTGATTGCTGAAGGTCGTATTTTCCAAGCAGCAGAGCTTTGCCATCAAACCAATACCTTACCAGAGGTGTGTGGTCGAGTTTGTCCTCAAGACCGTTTGTGTGAAGGGGCATGTACCTTAAATGATGGTTTTGGTGCAGTAACGATTGGTAATGCCGAAAAATATATCAATGATACGGCTTTTGCTTTGGGCTGGCGTCCAGACATGTCCCATGTGAAATGGACCAACAAAAAAGTTGCGATTATTGGTGCTGGACCTGCGGGTTTAGGTTGTGCTGATATTTTGGTGCGTAACGGGGTAAAACCAGTAGTATTTGATAAACGTCCTGAAATTGGTGGTTTATTAACCTTTGGTATTCCTGAATTTAAAATGGAAAAAGACGTGATGAAACGTCGTCGTGAAATTTTCACGGGGATGGGCGTTGAGTTCCGTTTAAACACCGAAATTGGTACGGACATTACCATCGAACAGTTACTTGCAGATTATGATGCTGTGTTCATGGGCATGGGGACTTATACCTACATGAAAGGTGGCTTCCCAGGGGAAGATCTGGATGGTGTTTATGATGCTCTGGACTTTCTGATTGCCAATGTGAACCGTTGCCAAGGCTGGGAAAAAGATCCAAGCGAATACATCAGTGTTGATGGTAAAAAAGTGGTTGTGCTGGGTGGTGGCGATACTGCAATGGACTGTAACCGTACCTCATTGCGTCAGGGCGCGCATGATGTAACTTGCGCATACCGCCGTGACGAAAGCAATATGCCAGGTTCTGCGCGTGAAGTGAAAAATGCCTATGAAGAAGGTGTAAAGTTTCTATTCAACCGTCAACCAATTGAAATTGTTGGTGAAAATGGAAAAGTGACTGGTGTGAAATTTGTAACCACACAAATGGGTGAGCCAGATAGTCGTGGTCGTCGTAGCCCAGAACCTGTTCCAGGTTCTGAAGAAATTTTACCAGCAGATGCAGTATTACTTGCATTTGGTTTCCGTCCGAGTCCTGCTGACTGGTTTGCAGGGGCGAATATTGGTTTAGATGGTTCGGGTCGAGTTGTTGCTATTGAAAAACAACAATATAAATTCCAAACGTCTAACCCGAAAATCTTCGCGGGTGGCGACATGGTGCGTGGTTCTGACTTGGTTGTAACCGCTATCTGGGAAGGTCGTCAAGCCGCAGAAGGTATTTTAGATTACCTAGATGTGTAAGAAGGATTTACCTCGTTCAACATTCTAGATTTATAAAAACCCACTTCGGTGGGTTTTTTGTTGGTTTATAAATCGCTTACCAGTGGTCAGGTTGACTCTTTTGGTTAATCAGCTAAGCATTTTTGCCATTTAGTGAAGGACATGACCTTTAGATACTGAGTATCTGAACTTTGCTAATGTTGAGAATTCATCATGCTGAAACAGACGACAGAAAAATCATACTTAAATCGTCCTAAAGCGCAGGGAATTACTGTTCGAAAATTGCAGTTTAATCCCAAAGCCATTCGTCGCCATTATTTTGCTAACTCACCTGTGATGTCGCATTTATTGACTGCGCTGTCTTCCACCTTTCCAATAGGCGAGCAATTTTTTGTACATAGCGTGCGTAATGTTAGGGATCAGGTAACTGATGCACAGTTGCAAGCCCAAATTGCTGCATTTATTGGACAAGAAGCTATGCATTCCAAAGCACACATGGAGTTTAATCAAGCGTGGCGACGTGAAGACTATAATTTAGATCGTTTTCAAGATTGGTTGGCACGCAAAGACCATCATGTCAAAAACTTACATCCCAAAATCCAGTTGGCAATTACCTGTGCCTTTGAACATTTTACCGCGCTATTGGGAGGATATATTTTACGTCATCCTGAAGTTCTCAGTACTTTGGAGGAAGATGCGCAAAAATTATGGGTCTGGCATGCCATAGAAGAAATTGAACATCGGTCAGTAGCATTTGATGTTTATCAGCATGTTTATGGGGATGATGCAATCCGTCGCATGATAATGCGCAGTGTCACTACAGGTTTTGCCAGTTTAACTTTTTATTCGACCAGTCGTTTATTTTGGCAAGATCGTAATAAAAGTCTATTGAAGGTGAAAGGGAATCTTTTTGGCGGCTATTTGTTAATGAAGATGCTGATTCAATTGGCACCAGAATATTTGAGTTATTACCGACCGAGTTTTCATCCTGCAACACATGATTATAGTCAGATTGTGAATTACTGGAAACAACGCTTGGTGGAGGATTATCAGATGAAGGAATTCTTGATTGAGGCAGAAGCTGTGTCATGATTAAAGATCAAAGTCGGGAATTTTCTCGACTTTTTTGTTCGATGGGTGATTAAATAAATCAAACACAACGGAAATCAATTCGGTCTACAATATTTGCATTCAATAAGAAATGACATGCCAAGAAAAAGATGAGGATTGAACGATGCTGTGGATTAAAAAGAGTACGCTAGTTGTGTTGCTGAGCGGGAGCTTGATGTTGACAGGCTGTGGCTATAACACGTTACAAGTTAAAGATGAAGCTGTGACCGCATCTTGGTCAGAAGTACAAAACCAGTATCAACGTCGTGCAGACTTGGTGCCGAATTTAGTGAATGTGGTTAAAGGCTACGCCAAACATGAAGAGCAAGTGCTTACTGAAGTCACACAAGCCAGAGCCAATGTTGCAGGTTTAAAAGTCGATAAAGAAGTGCTAGAAGATCCAGCACTCTTTCAAAAGTATCAAGAAGCACAAGGTCAGTTGACGGGTGCATTATCACGTTTAATTGCAGTATCCGAAAACTATCCTGATTTAAAAGCCAATGAACAATTCCGTGATTTACAAGTGCAACTGGAAGGTACTGAAAATCGGATTGCTGTGGCGCGTAATCGCTATATCACTACGGTGCAAGATTACAATGCCTATGTCCGTCAATTCCCGCAGGTGATGACCGCAAAAGTCATTGGGATGCACACCAAACCAAACTTTAGTGCGGAACAAAGCGCGCAAACTGCACCCAAAGTCTCTTTTGATTAAACATTCAACTGAACTGGAATAAGTGAATGTATCGCTTAAAGTACCCCATCCAGCAGGCTGTACGGTTCCTGTTAAGTGCTTTGCTGTCTTTAATTTGCTGTTCAATCTGCTGGGCTGAAGCATCTTCCACGGTCAATGATACAGAAGATGCTGTGGTGATTGGTCAGGTTATTCAGCAGGCAAAAAAAGGCACGCAACCTTTAGATGCTCAACAACAGGCAGCATCCTCAGTACAAGTAGCAAATGATTTGGCTGATGGGCAAATGCGCAAATTACCAAGTCTAAATACACCTATTATTGATCAAGCCAATATTTTGTCTGATTCAGATAAACAAGCCTTGAGCCAACATATTTTAAAATTGTATGAACAAGGTAAAGCGCAAATTGGTGTGGTGATTGTGCCTACCACGGGGCAGGAAGCCATTTTTGATTATGCCATGCGAGTGGCTGAACAATGGCAGTTGGGAACAGCCAAGCGCGATAATGGCTTACTCATGGTCATTGCAATCAATGACCGCAAAATTCAGATCTTAACGGGTTACGGTTTGGAAGGGGTATTGCCTGATATCGTTGCTGGGCGCATTATTCGTAACGAGATCACGCCATATTTTAAACAAGCTGAATATGCTCAAGGCATTCAATCAGGGCTCAGTGAGATTGAGCGAATTCTGAATCTAGACCCTGAAATTGCCCAGCAAGCAGCGCAAGAATTGCAAGAACAACAAGCTCAGGCATTACATGAACAACACGCGCGATCACAATTCTGGACTTATGCCTTAATTATTATTGTGGTTGGCGCTTTTGCATCGATGATGATCGGTAAGCGCCTTAGTGCTGCGACTGCGGGTGTAGCAGGTGTGGTTGCGGGCTTAGTCAGTGGTGTGGGTCTATTGACCAGTCTCTTGGCTGGGTTGGGTATTTTTTTACTGCTTGTTACTTCATTGGCCCAATTGATTCTACAGGTGTTGGCTTCGGGTGCAGGTCGTGGTTCAGGCGGAGGCGGCTTTGGTGGAGGTGGCGGCTATCGAGGCGGTGGCGGTGGTTTTGGTGGAGGAGGTGCTTCAGGCTCATGGTAACAACAACAGATTCAACTCAGATAGTCACAACACCGAAACTACAAGAACATGTTCAACCGAGTTTTAAGCGTTGGTTGAAGCATTGTTTTTATTTTTCAAATACACGACGCTATTTTAAATCTGCCGATTTGCAGAGAATCGCAGTTGCCGTGCAACATGCAGAGCAGGGGCATGTCGGCGAAATTCAAGTGGTAATCGAAGGGCATTTACCATGTTTACAAGCCTATCGGCAAAATACACGAAAACGTGCAGAGCAGTTATTTGCGGAATTGGGTGTTTGGGATACGGAACACAACAGTGGAGTATTATTTTACTTAAATTTGTGTGAACGAAAGGTGGAGTTAGTTTTTGATCGTGGATTGCAGCAAATGACGGGACAAGAGGTGTGGAATTCAATTTGTCAGAACTTGGTGCAGCAATTTGGTCGACATCAATATGATGAGGCGGTTATACAAGCAATTTCTAGTGTCGGAAAATTGCTAGAGCAATTCTATGCTGAAAAGGAAATCGATCAAATGAATGAATTACCCAATGAGCCAATTATTCTAGATTAAGCATGAGAACAAAAGTATGAATATGATCATTATTAAACCATAAAATGTCAATTTTTGTCACTTATGTGTGTATTTTGTCAAAATTGGGAGAATAATGAGTGAAATTTATTTAAAAAAAACATGGCTAAGGTGCTGTTTTTTTGTTGGATTTAACTATAATAAATCTTGGCACATTCCGTGCTCATTATAAACAAAGCATACAAAAGCGCTTCTTGCTTTACAAAGCTTAAAAAAAACTAAACAAAACATTTGTGGAGAATGTTATGAACGCTCAAAAGGGTTTTACTCTTATTGAATTAATGATCGTAGTTGCTATTATCGGTATTTTGGCGGCTATCGCGATTCCTGCGTATCAAAGTTATACGATTCGTACTAAAGTAACGGAAGGTTTAACCCTTGCTTCTGCTGCAAAAACAGCAGTTTCGGAAACTTTTTCTACTCGTAATAGTGGTGCTGTCGTGGCTTATGCTGGTACAGGTGCTTCAGTAGCTGGTTCTTATGGCTATGAATATACTGCTGGGCAGAATGTTGCTTCAATTGCAATTGCTGGTATTGGTAATGTTACAGCACCAGTTGCTGGAGATGGTGTAATCACGATTACTTATGCTGGTCAATTAGCAACAACACTTACTGCCCCAATTTTATTGACACCGGGTAGCGGTGCTGTAGTTGATGCAACAGGCTTACCAGCTAGCCCAATGAGCCAAGCTGCTCCTGTGGTATGGGGTTGTACAATTGGTGTTCCTGCATCTTTCAAATATGTACCAGCAAACTGCCGTTTCTAATAAATAAAAAATAAAAAAAGTCGCTTTTAGGGGCGACTTTTTTATTTTAATCTAAGATTTTGATATTTCATAATAATAGTCAAATAAATATCAAAACCAAAGCAACTGAAGTTTTATAGGTTTACTTTAGTTTGTCATACCATGCAGCAATTTCTCTAAATTACTTGATTTTTACAATTCTTTTATAAGCTAAGTTTTTGATTTCATATAAGTATTAGCCAAGGTAAATATTGTTCAGTAGTATACTGAATTTCTTCGCAATATTTACCATGGTTGTAATTCTTCTATTGGTTTTATTGATGCATTCGATTCATATCGCTTACTAGAACAAAGAACATGAGTATGTGTTAAATCTATTTAATCCCTCAATTCTTGTTTAACTTTCATATCATGGAGTGTGCCATCAATAAATTAAAAACAATTTTTTTCTATTGGAATCTACTGCTAAATGAATTTTAGAAATTTTTCCCCTGATGTTTCCTGAAATAGCCTCATCCTTGAGACCTTTAGAATTTTGATGAGCTAAAATATGACTTTCATCAATAAATACCCATCTATATCTGCATATTTTCTAATAAAGTAAATATTTTAGTAGCTTGTTATCTTTAGAGCATCTAGTGAATTGTTTAATGATCGTATTAGATTTAATAAAAGATGCAGGCAAATTTCGCCAAGGTTGGTCAATTCTAATCCTATAAAGAGTTACTTTGAGATTATGTTTGAGATAGATATCAAAATTGTGGACAATAGATTCGAGCTTTAACCAGTGTTGATCAGTTTGTATTGTACGGAGTGTAGCGAAGCAGATTTGGTTTGGTGATTAAATTTGACTTTATAGCTATTTTTACACATTAAATGTCAGTAGCTTCTCTAATTTTTATATTAAACTGACAATAAATGTTATGAAATATTTTTATTTATATTTAAGTAATTGTTGTTATTGATAAAATTAGTTGGCATGGAAATTGTAAAATAGTTATTTATATTGAATTAATGTGAGATGTGAAATGCATAAGAATAATGGTTTTACACTTATCGAATTGATGTTGGTTGTTGCTATTATCGGTATCCTTGCTGCCATAGCAATACCAGCCTATCAAAGCTATACAATGCGTACTAAAGTAGCTGAAGGTTTAGTTTTAGCCAGTGCAGCAAAAATGGCAGTAGTTGAAACATTGGGTTATATGTTGAGTGGTAATGTGACTGCGTACAGTGGTAGTGGCCCGATGGTTGCAGGTTCCTATAATTACCAATTTATACCGACCGAAGTAGTAAACAGTATCAGTATTTCAGGTATAGCTAATTTAGCTGTTCCAGTAATGAATGAAGGGCAAATAGAAATTCAATATAGTGGTAATATAAATACAGAGTTAGGTTCAAACATAGTACTCACTCCTGGTTCAGGTACAATTGCGGGTATGGCTCGTCCAAGTGCAGCTATTATTCCAGGTCAGCCAATAGTTTGGGGGTGTGGGGTGCGATCATCGTCAGCATTTAAATATATTCCTAGTAATTGTCGCTATACTCTTTAAAGTATAAGATTATTCATCAAATTTGATATTTAAGATTTCTATGTCTTCACGAATTAAAGCCTTTTTAATACATGGAATGGTTTCAATTATCATCGCTATTTTGATTGTTGGGCTAGTTTTTTTTATATGGTACCCCTTTCCTTTGGCAAAGGCTGTTGGTGCCACTCATATCTTTTCAATAATATTAATGGTCGATGTTGTCCTAGGTCCATTATTAACATTGTTAGTTTATAAAGCAGGGAAAAAAAGCTTATTTTTTGATTTGGTTGTTGTAGTTTTATTGCAAATTTCTGCATTATTTTATGGAGTGTGGACTATATCTCAAGGTCGCCCTGCTTGGATTGTATTTAATGCGGATAGATTTGATGCTGTAAGAGTAAATGATTTGGATCTGCGAAATGCGAATAAAGTAAAACCAGAATACCTAAATCCTTCATTATTATTTCCTAGTTGGGTTAGTGCAGTCTCACCAACTAATACAGAAGATAAAAATAAGATTTTATTTGAAGCTGTTTTTTCTGGGGTTGATATTGCACAAAGACCAGCTCTTTATCATCCGTTATCTTTTGAGGAAAAAAGGATTAAATTAAAAGCTATTGATTTGAATGAGCTATATAAATTTAATAATAAAAATAAAGTTCAAAACATAATTGAGCAATATGGTGGGGCTAATGCTTATTTACCATTAAGAGCTAATGCTGTGGATATGACGGTTTTAATTAATAAGGATACGGCTGAGATCATTAAAATTGTTGATCTACGCCCGTGGAAATAAATTGAAGCAGAAGAAAAAAACGACATTTTGAATTACACTATGCACAGTTCTGCAACTGTAGCACCCCATGAAATTTATTCTTTCTTTACTTGCCAGTGTGCTGATTGCATTGGCATGGCTTTTACCTGTTCACTATCGCCCGTGGGTGACCTACACGGGTGAGTTATTTGCTTTTTTGTCTTTGTTTGCACTTATTGCAATTTTTTTTCAGCAAAAAATAAAAGTACCAGTTTTGACACTTCCACTAGTTGTTATGGCATTTATTCCATTGTTGCAATGGGTATTTGGGCTGGAATTTTTCTTTAGTATTGCTTTAATTTCAAGCCTTTTTGTCTTTGCCTTTTGGTTAAGTGTGGTGCTGGGTTATAACTTATCTTTAACCTTAAAAGATAGAGAACAAGTATTTACGAATTTGAGTTATGTATTGTTGGTGGTCGGTACATTCTCAGGAGTGATGGCAATCTGTCAGTGGCTCACGATTGAAAATTCTATTCCTGGGATAGCCAATTTACGCAGTAATCGTCCTTATGCGAATTTTGCCCAGCCGAATAATATGGCTACTTTCCTAATCCTTTCATTAATGGCGATTCTGTATTTATTTGAGAAAAGTAAGCTCAAGACGTGGATTTTAAGTCTGTGCTCATTAACGATATTAATCGCCTTAGTCTTAAGTCAGTCTAGAACTTCATGGGTGGTCTGTATTCTATTTTTAGTGTATTTCTTCTATCAGCAATATAGAGGATATTTGCGTCTTAAATGGTATGCAATGCTGACTTGGGTTGGTTTATTTATTGGGCTAATTTTAGTCATGCCAATCGTTGATCATTGGGTGGCGCAAGTTGCACATTTGGCAATTGCGGACTCGCCGACAGCGATTGAGCGGGCAAGTACAGGGCATTTACGTTTAGGTATATGGCAACAAATGCTTTATGCCATTTCAGACCGACCATGGTTTGGTTATGGTTGGAATCAAACCAGTGTGGCTCAGGTTGCTGTAAGTGAATATTATCGCATTCCTGAATGGGTGCGAAGTTCACACAATTTTGTGTTGGATTTCTTAGTATGGAATGGATTGTTAATTGGTATACCATTTTTGGGGTATTTAATTTATCTCGGATATCGCCTAATTAGCAGAGTGCGTTCTACAGAGTCGGTCATCGGTATTTTGATGATTGTGGCAGTATTGGTTCATGCCTTATTGGAGTATCCACAGAACTATGCTTACTTCTTATTACCATTGGGTTTTATCGTAGGTTTGGTGCTGTCGCAGGAACCTCAATTGAAAGTTTGGACTTTAGCGCCTAAATATACACAAATGATGTTTGTTATAGGGGGGGTGCTTTTGGTGTTAATTCATCGTGATTATATGGTTGCTGTGCCAAAATTGAATCAATCGATGCGTTACGAACATACACCTGAAAAAATTACCAACCATGATCGCATTTATGTTTTAGATGAACTGAGTCGCAGAATTGCATGGATTCGACTGAACCCGAATACGGTATTGAGTAAAGCTGAATTACAGCAAATTCATGAAATGGTACAGTGCTATCCAACCAAATATGATTTGTTGAAATATGCACGTGTTCTTGCCTTTAATGGGGATGAACAGGGGGCACGTCACCAATTATGGTTATTAAAAGAGTTAAAACATGTCAATGTGAGCTATGAATCTTTGTTAGAACCAGCAAAATAAAAGATCTAAAAAAGCCAGCGAAATGCTGGCTTTTTTATTGATTAGAGTTGGCTTTGAATATAGTTTTCAATGCCAACACTTTCGACTAAATCAAGTTGAGTGGTGAGCCAGTCCCAATATTCTTCTTCTTTCTCTAGAATTTCTTGAACTAAATCACGCGTTACATAGTCTAAGGTTTGTTCAGCCAAAGTCACAGCTGTTTTAATACTTTCAATGTTCTCTTTCACTTTGCGAATATCGCAATTCAGAACTTCAGCAGTGTGTTGACCGATATAAAGTTTACCGAGGTGTTGTAAATTTGGTAAGCCTTCTAAAAATAAAATCCGTTCAATGATTTTATCGGCATGTTTCATCTGACGAATCGATTCTTTATATTCGGCAGAACCCAATTGTTCAATGCCCCAGTCATTAAACATTCTTGAGTGCAGGAAATATTGGTTAATAGCAGTTAAATGATGATAGAGCACCTGATTTAACTGGTTAATCACATCGCGATTGCCTTTCATAGCATAAACTCCATCAATCAATGCTGATTTAAAATTGTAAGTTAGACCATAACAGCCTGTTGTTCTGTAAATCTTAAACAAGAAAATGCTGAAAGGCGAGTGCTTTATTGAACGGCAAATGAAAATCGCAATCAAAAACAATTGGATATTAAACTAGAAAAATAAAACCCGCTTAGAGTCAAAAGCGGGGGATAGAGACCATTACATTTATAAATATTGTTATTCTTAGGCAGCGACGGCAATACGTCCCGCAATCTCGGCAATTTCATCACTAATGATGGCACGTGCTTCAGGCGCACAACGACCACAGCATGTACCAAGATCAAGCAAATCACGGATTTCGCGATAGCTTTCTGCACCATTAGCAACGGCATCTTTAATATCTTGATCTGTAATACCACGACACAAACATACGTACATGACTGCGAGCCAGATGAATTTAAATACGATAAGTAATATTATTGATAATTGTTATCGTTTGTCAATAACATTCATTTAAAAAGAGAATTATTATCATTGGGAATTTGAATAGAAAAACATCATCTGAACGGAAATCCGAGTTCTGCTCAGATTTCACGCAAGAGATTTATATAGTTTAGAGCTAAATATTGAAGGTGGTGATTGAATTGGTTTTATAAATTATTGTGGAATAATCACAATACCATCCATCTCGACCAGCGCTCCTTTAGGTAGACTTGCCACACCTAATGCAGCACGTGCTGGGTAGGGTTGAGCAAAATATTCCCCCATAATTTGGTTGACCAGTTGGAAATTAGATAAATCCGTTAAAAAGATATTGAGTTTAGCAATATCAGCCAGAGAGCCACCTGCAGCTTCACACACGGCTTTTAAGTTATCAAAAACTCTTCGAATTTGTGCTTCAATGCCTTCTACCAATTCCATACTGTACGGATCTAAACCGATTTGCCCTGAAAGATAAAGTGTTTCACCAACGAGAATTGCTTGAGAATAAGTACCAATCGCAGCAGGGGCATTTTCAGTATGAATAACTTGGCGGGACATCGATTTCTCCTTTTATATCTGAATACATCTTAAAGGATTGTATCCAGATACAGAAGCCCTATCGATTTAAATGATTAACTTGCTATAGAAGCTTCAGTCATATTCATTGGTATGGATAGACGGGTAATACGTGGAAAGCCATAGTGCATGCGTAGATCACGAATAATCTGGGCGATTTGTTTACGGTTATTTACTACAATATTTACATAGGTTTTATGGTCATAATTGCGCACCATTTCCACCCCTGTTTTAGCTTTACGGCATTGATAGATTAAATCTGAAATCTGTTCATCATCCATCTCCATATCAATGCAAAGATAGGCGGTAAAGCTAACATCGTCGAGGTCTTCGGAAGACCATTGCAACGGCATAATATTTTCAGGATGTAGATGTTGTTCATGCAACAAGTTGTGGCATCGGGCACGATGCACGATTAGTCCACGACGTGAAAGATGTCCTTGAATTGGATCGCCTAACACCGGGTTGCAACAATGTGCATATTTGACATCAACACCCTCTGTACCTTGAATGAGACGGTCAGAGTTATGATCTTCAGCAGATTGATCTTGAGCAAATAAATGATTGGCAACCAATTGCGGTAATAAGTCACCCACTGCAATTTGCTGAAATAGACGCTCTTTGGAATCTAAATGACGCCATTCTAGCAAGTCGAGCCAATCGTCTTCGGTCAAGTCATCTGTAGAGCGATGAAAGAGTTTTAAAGCACGGTTGAGGGCTTGCTCTCCAACCAATTGCTGTTCTTCTACATCCTGATCTCGTAGTATATTTTGAATGGCACGTCGGGCCTTTTGCGTATTAATAAAGCTGAGCCAGTCTGGATTTGGCGTGGCGAGTACATCGGTAATAATTTCGATGACTTGCCCACTCACAAGCGGTGTAGATAAAGGCTTAGTTTCGCCATTAATCTTTGCTCCGATCGCATGGTTGCCTAAAAAAAGGCTTGCTGAATAAGCAAAATCGACGGCAGTTGCACCTTGTGGTAATTCATGTAATTGCCCGTGTGGGGTATACACCCAAATTTTTTCTTGATGTAGATAGTCAAGCAAATCATTAAACGTAGTTTTTGCACAGCTACTATCAATTAAAACGTTTAAGTTTTGCATAGAGGCTTGAATAGCAGAGCGACAAGCTTGAGGGGCATTTTCACCCAATACAACGCCATAACGCGCAGCCTTACGCATCAATTCGGTCTGTAGGGTAAGGGAGAGCGTGGTTTTCTCGCCTTTGAGGCGCAGCATGAGTGACTGGTTACCACCCGGCAATGGTCGTCGAATATGGTCTTGATAAGACAGAACTTGGAAATGTTCTTGTAAAATTTCGGCAAGATTATCGCAATCAGCAATGCTTTGCAGAATAATTTCAAAAGCATGACTATGAGTCAGTTCTTGCAAATCAATGTCGTTTTTAACGAAGTGACGAAGTAACTCAATGTTGTTGTTTTTCTTTTTAATTCGTCCACTGATTTGATTCTGTTGTAACAGTCCAGTCAGATTTTTTTCCCATAAGGCTTGATATTCACAGCGTTTGGGCTTGGTTTTAAGTAAGGCTTCTTGGACATTATTAAACATGTCTAAATCAAGATTTTGATAACAAAGATGTTCAAGATTATCAGCCATTTCATTCATGCCCACTAAACGAGCCATTGGCACGAACACATCAAACGTTTCTTGAGCAATTCGTGCGCGTTTATCAGGGCGTAAAGACTCCAGTGTAGTCATATTATGATAGCGGTCAGCCAATTTAATAATAATGACACGTGGGTCTTGTAGGGTAGCTTGTAAAATTTTTCGGAACGAAGCAGCTTTGTTATATTCTTTATCACTAGAATGGCTGAGTTTGGTGACACCGTCGACCAGTTCTGCCACAGTTAGTCCAAATTTTTCTTTAATATCTTCTTTGCTAAAATCGGTGTCTTCAATCACATCATGTAGCAATGCAGCCATCAGAGTTTCTACATCTAAGCGCATGTGTGCCAAAATACAACTCACGGCAATTGGATGCAGTATGTATGGCTCACCACTTTTCCGCGTAATTCCATCATGTGCAATATCGGCATAATCGCAGGCCGCAAGCACTCGTTCGACTTCACTTTCATTCAGATAAGCGTCGATAATCACTTTGAGTTGTTGTTTGGCTTGGCTGACTTCTGCGCCTGGCATATAACACCTGTACCTATACCATGAGGAATCTATTCGTTAGTTCAATTTTTAATAAAAAGCAAAGTGCGAAACTTGTCAAATTTTTTATGCAAAAATCGCAAATCGGCAGTTTAAAAAAATAGCGTAATTTAAGTTAATGTTATAACTGTTCTTGAAGAAATATTAAAGTTCCAAGCATAAAAAAGCCTAGTTAAAAACTAGGCTTTTATGTAGTTTTTCTTTCTTATTGGAAAGAGAAACCATCTAAATTCAAATTGTTTGCAGAAAGTGCAAGATCAAGGCTTGAAGTTTGGTAGTCTTGCTCACGTTGTTTCAAAATATCTTTTGAAACGTGACCAATTGCGATTTCACGCAGTGCGACAACTGTTGGTTTATCGTTGTCCCATTCTACAGTTGGTTCAATACCTTGGCGTGCGAGTTGGCGCGCACGTTTGCTTGCCACTAGTACAAGCTCAAAGCGGTTGTCTACATGGTCTAAACAATCTTCAACGGTTACGCGTGCCATATGTGCTCTCGTATAAATGCTAAAATTCGGAAACAGACTGTGCAGTATAAAATGCTTTCAGTTCAGACTCAAGTTTTAATCATGATTCAACTGGAGTGATCAACTTTTGAATTAAGTCTTGATGGCGGTTGGCTTGCTGCGTTAGAACCAAACGGTTTGCTGTAATGACAGATTCAAGATCATGCAAGGCTTTATTAAAGTCATCATTAATAATGACATAGTCAAAATTAACAAATTGTTGCATGTCTTCAACTGCACAGCTTAAACGATGTTCAATCACTTCTACACTGTCTGTACCACGATTAGATAGACGTTGACGTAAATCAAACTGACTTGGTGGTAAAATGAAAATCTGTATTGATTCTGGGAACAATTTGCGAACTTGTTCTGCACCTTGCCAGTCAATTTCTAGTAAAACATCATGTCCTTTGGCGAGTTGCTCTTTTACAGTCGCTTGCGCAGTGCCGTAATAATTGCCAAAGACTTCTGCATACTCAATAAAACCGCCTTGATCCACTAAAGTCAGAAAGTTTTCTTTTTGAGTGAAATGGTAATGCACACCATCAAGTTCACCAGGACGCTGCCCACGAGTGGTATGAGATACAGAAACATGTAAATTACTTACACGCTCAAGCAGGGCTTTTACGAGAGATGTTTTGCCAGTTCCTGACGCAGCAGAAACGACAAACAAGAGACCCGACATGATATTTTTCCTGATATGATAAAATATCCTCTCTATTTTAGAGTAGATGTGTTGCAAACTAAATAGCTAGTCGAATTTTAGTTTGCATAAATTTAGTTTCGCATGACGTGCATTTAAGTGAGCAATGAGGATCTTATGGAAATTGTATTGGCTAATCCGCGTGGTTTTTGTGCAGGGGTCGATCGAGCCATTGCGATTGTAAATCGTGCACTTGAGTGTTTTCAGCCACCAATTTATGTACGCCATGAAGTGGTACACAACAAATTTGTCGTGGATGATTTACGTCAGCGTGGTGCGATTTTTGTCGATGAACTAGATGAAGTGCCTGATGACAATATTGTGATTTTTAGCGCACATGGCGTGTCTAAAGCGGTACAGCAAGAGGCAGAGCGTCGCGGTTTAAAAGTTTTTGATGCAACTTGTCCTTTGGTCACCAAAGTGCATATTGAAGTCACTAAATATGCCCGTGAAGGGGTGGAAGCCATTTTGATTGGTCATGAAGGTCATCCTGAAGTGGAAGGCACAATGGGACAATATGACAAAAAAAATGGGGGCGATATTTATCTGGTTGAAGATGAAGAAGATGTCGCTCAGTTGAATGTGCGTCATCCTGATAAAGTGGCTTTTGTAACACAAACGACATTATCGATTGATGACACAGCTAAAGTGATTGATGCACTGCGCAAAAAATTTCCGAAGATTCAAGGGCCCCGTAAAGATGATATTTGTTATGCCACACAAAACCGTCAAGATGCGGTACGTGATTTGGCTGAGCAGTGTGATGTGGTTTTGGTTGTCGGATCTCCAAACTCATCAAATTCGAACCGTTTACGCGAATTAGCGGAACGTATGGGTAAGGCGGCTTATTTGGTGGATAATGCTGAACAATTACAGAAAGATTGGTTTGATGAGAATACTAAAATTGGAGTAACAGCTGGTGCATCTGCGCCTGAAATTTTGATTAAACAAGTCATTCAGCGTCTGCAAGATTGGGGTGCGAAAGTACCTGAAGAGCTTGCGGGGCGTGAAGAAAACATTACTTTTAGTTTGCCGAAAGAGTTACGTATTCCTGTAACGCAAGCTTAAATTGTTAATTACTTAACATTTTATTTTTATTAGATATTTGACAGATGATGGCTTTTTGGCAATCATCTGTTTTTTTATGCCATTTATCCTTTTTGTGTTCGTTTTGTAAAAAAAAGAAATATGATTTTAAATAGGGTAAAAGATTAATTGCCTTGGGGAGGGCGTATGCGAACAAATCGAGGGTTCACCTTAATTGAGCTCATGGTGACAATTGCTGTACTGGCGATTATTGCCATGATGGCAGCACCTTCTTTTGGGAATTTGGTTGTAAGACAAAAATTGAATGGTAACGCACGCGACTTTATTACAACGCTTAATCAAGCCAAATCGCAAGCGGCACTATTGCGAACAACAGTTGCAGTATGTCCAAATAAAACCAATAGTGATGATAATTTTACAAAAGATGAATGTGCATCTGCAGTAATTCCAAATTATGCATCTATGACGAACACGCAGAAACAAACAGTGCAAATTGATCGCGTTTTTCAAGTCATGGTGGATCCTGCTGTGACAGTACAATCAACAAGTAGCACTGCAGCATTATTTAACTCTACTGGCAGCGCTAATGCTCAGGTCTCATTTAATATCTGTGCTTCTGGAAATTCACGGGCGATAACCGTGCAACGTTTAGGTGCAGTTAGTCAAAGTTCAGGAACCTGCTAATGAACTACAATAAATATCAAGCTGGCGTAGGGCTTATGGAAGTGCTGGTTGCTTTATTGCTATTGGCAATTGGTGTACTAGGCTATGTTGCCTTGCAACTACGTGCAATTGATGCTTCATCTGAAGCTTTGACTAAATCTCAAGGGATATTAATTCTAAGAGGTTTGGCTGAAAATATTCGCGCAAATGGCGCAGGTCAAGCTAGTTATGCTACTGCGGTTCGTGGTTATACTTCCATTACGACAACTCCAACAGCTCCAACTCCATCTTGCTTCAATCCTTCAACATTATGTACCCCAGCGCAAATGGCGAATTACGATGCCTATAATGCAGCAAAGTCAGCATTTGAAATTGGGATGAAAATTACGATGGCGGAATGTCCAGGTGTTTCAAGTGCGCCTGTTAAAAGACAATGCTTATATGCTGCATGGGATAATACAACCATAACAGCAACGTCATCTGCGGCTGATGTTAGTCAATGTATGTCATCCAATGGAATTTATGTAAATACTGCACGTTGTTTGATGATGGAGGCATATTAAAATGAATAACAACTATGTTTCTATGACAAAACAACAAGGTTTTACCTTAGTTGAGTTGATGGTAGCCCTAGTTTTGGGGTTATTGATCAGTGCTGCTGCAATTCAATTATTTACTGGGGGATTGCTGTCCTCTCGCATGCAAGAGGCAAGTGCAGAGTTACAAAATAGTGGTGTATTTGGTTTGGATTATATTGCCAAAGACATTCGTTTAGCCAATTATGCTAACACGACCAATCCTGAACTAAATGAACAAACCTCATGGGGTGGGGTAGTCCTGACTGCAAGAACGGCTACAGTCACAACAGCGAATATTCCTATTCCAGCTTCTACTCCATTTGTTTCAAATGGCTTATTAAGCCACAGTCAAGGCGACACCTTAAGTACTGTAACAAATGAATGGCGTGGACTTTCGAATGTTAACCTTACTAGCGACCAGTTGACCATCCAATTCATTTCTCCAAATGCGATGATAAATTGCGAAGGAGCAAATGTTCAAGCCGGTGACTATGTTATACAACGATATTTTGTTAGACGAGATCCTGCAACTGCTACCTCTGGTACAGACTATGGACTAGCTTGTGATGCAAATCAACCAACTGCTGCTGGAACAACGCCAGTTTTGCCACCCACAACAATTAATGGTTTTGGTGACGCGGGAGAAATTATTATTCCACGTGTAGATCATTTTACAGTGCAATTAGGCGTAAGAAATAGTTTGGGGAACTTGGCATATTACACAATTAATCAATATCGGACACTTGCAACAACTGAACGTGCAGCAGCTAGAATTCCACCACGTATTATCTCTGTAAAACTTGGGGTCTTGGTGCGATCAATGGACAATACTAATAATTCGGCTATTGATTTAACGAAGCAAATTCCAATTTTGAATCAAAATGTTACGTTAAATAATACAACCACAAAATTTGCTCGTCGTGTATATACCACCAATATTACATTGCGCAATGGTTTAGGAGAAGCACTATGAAACACAGTACTTTAACTCACCAAGCACAGCGTGGTGCGACATTGATAGTTGTGTTATTCATGTTATTGCTCATTACGATTGTGGGCATCATCGGTATCCGTGTGGCAATCACATCCTTAAACATTGCGACCAATAGTCAAGTGGGGCAGCTTTTATTGCAAACAGGTGATACACCGACCAATCAATTTTTAAACGTCTCTAATTATAATGATTTAACGGTTTTGAGTGGTGCGATAGGTAAGGCGATTGAAGAAAACAAGGTTGCACCTGGTAAAGAAATCATTTTTTGTTATAAACCAACATCTAATCTCAAATTGGGTTCAGCACTTGATACGACAGTGCTAGTGCCACCTGCTAAAGGTGATCCTGCAGATAGCAAAGCGACAATAGATTCGACCCAGACCAATCGTAGTGGGTTTTGTGATTTAGAGGCTGATTATGGGAGTGCTCGTCAGGCAGTAGTCACACAAGTTGCTGTGCGCATTCCTACTGACGCCATAACAGATGCAAATCCAGGTTCAACACTTGCACGAGATACAGATGTAAGTTTGCAATCAAATACGTCTAAAGGAAAAGTTGAAGCTCGAGTACGTGTTACGTCAACAGCAATTATGCCAGCATATTCAACAGAAAATCTTGCGACGGTACAAAGTGAATGTATCGGCTCTTCAAGTACAGTGGGGTATATCAATGACAATATTGATGATGCCGTTTCTGGAAAAAGAACGGTTGCTGATTGTTTAAGAAGTTATGGTATTCCTGTGAATACTCAAGTCCAAGAAATTGATTTACGTAAACGTGATATTCAAATCACAGCACCATGATGAGTGGGAGAACAATAATGAAACCAAATAAGTTTGAGCGAAAAGATCGCACCCAAATTCATACTGGTGCTGTATTTTCAGTAGTATTTACGGGGACGTTGCTCATTGCATCATCTGTGGTTCAAGCGACAGATTTACAAATTTATGCAAAACCAAGTGCAGGTAAAAAAACCATTGTTATGATGTTGGATACATCAGGCTCTATGGGTAATTCAGATTCAGGACAAACAGGCTCACGTTTATACCGTTTGCAACAAGGGATGTATGCATTTTTGGGAAGTAATAACCCTATTTTGACCGATGTGCGAGTTGGGTTAGGGAATTATTCTACAGGGGGTGATGGGCAGACAGGTAATATCTTGGTCCCTGCTGCTCCATTAGGTGATGTGAGTACCTTAAATACAGTCGGTTCTCAACGTTATAAACTTAAACAGGCTGTTCAGAATTTAACGGCAAATAGCTATACACCTACAGCACATGCGTATGCTGAGGCGGCAGCGTACTTAATGGGAACCACTACATATTCAGAAACGAATTATGATATTCGGAAAGACAGTTTTATTAAGCGAGTCAGAAGATCAAATAACCAGACCAATTATAGCTATTGTACCCAGTATCGGGACAGTGGCATCGATTACACAAACTTATGGCAAAGTTGTAGAAGTAATAGCTATTGGTCAAGTTGGGCTACATCCCAACCGTCAGGTTTTGTTAATGGTGTCCAATATAACACTTATTATGATGGTACTTATGACTATTATTATTATTACGTGGTTGAAACAAAAACACTATATGATAGTAACAGTGGTATGCCAAGCTCCAAGGCGAATGATACAACATCCAATCCAGGAATTGTGGTTGATCGTACTGCTTCAAATGCGAATGCAAGATATAAATCACCATTACCAGCTGTAGCAGACAGAGTCTCATGTGATGGACAAGGGGTTTATGTCTTATCGGATGGTGCAGCGAATAATACTTCAGTAAGTGAAGCAACAAAAATTATGTCTACTGCATTAGGTAGTACCCATGGAGCAAATTTTAGTTGTTCAGGTGGCTTAACTGGTGGGGGCAGTGATTCTGGTTGGGACTGTATGGGGGAATTTGCTAAGAAGCTCTTTAATGCATCTACCAATCCAGCAGGTGTTTCTATCCAAACTGCTTTTGTAGGTTTTGGTAATGAAATGAATAGCTTGAGTCAGTCTTATGTGCAGAATGCATGTAAGCTAAGTTCACGTTCGCAGCCTGATAGAGCGGGTGATGATGCATGTTCGCCAGGTCAGGGTACATATTCAGTTACCTATCCTGGTTATGGTAATGGTGGATTCTTTACAACACAAAGTTCGTCAGGGGTAACTGATAGTGTAATTGCCTTTATTAATAACTTGGGTGCTGCACCTTTGGAGCCATTAACTACGGGTGCGATTTCAGTGCCAGTGGATAGTTTGAACCCAAATGGTTTGCAACCTTATGGTTATTTGCGTGCTTTAGAGCCAAACCCTCAGAGTAATAAAGTTATTTGGGCTGGGAACTTAAAGAAATATCAAGTTTTGCTTTCTGGTACGAATGCTGGTGCTTTCGCTGCGGCGAATGGTACAACCTTGGTTTACAATACAGATGGTGGTTTCCAAGCCAACACCAAGGACTTATGGAACAGTGCAAGTGTTTATCAGAATGAAAGTTATAATGATGGCGGCATTATTACTCTAGGTGGTGCTTATTCCAAAGTTCCAATGCCAATTCTAGGGCAATCTCAAAATTTAAGTGTGACCCCAAAACAATATGCTTATACAGCAAATGCTAATCAACTACGTCGCTTGTATACCGATGTATCTGCGACTGGGGGATCTACTTTAACGAATGCTGCAAATGGCGCGAGCTTGCTTACTATTCCAAGTGGAACTTTACCCTCTTCTAATATCACAACCTATATTTTGAGTCAGTTTGGTACCCAAACAACGCTTAAAGATTTCCCATTATTGGTCAAGCAAAAGTTATTAAACTATTTGGGTTATAGTGTTCCTCTAGACGAGACGGCTACAGCTCTGCCAACCACGTTGACTACTCCAAATTCGCCATATTTAGCAATGGGCGGAAGTATTCACTCCTTCCCAGTTCAGTTGACTTACTCAGGTACGCTAGACAGTGCTGGAGAATTAACTAGTACCCGAAGTCAATCAGTATTGTATGGAACAATGGATGGCGGTTTGCATTTGGTCGATGGTGAAACTGGTGTAGAGCAAATGGTATTTGTTCCTGCTGAATTATTAAGAGGCACAGTATCATCTAAAGCATTGGTAAAAGGACAAGATGACACCAATGCGCCTGTAGATGGCGTGGATGGTGCATGGGTGGCAGATCCTGCTTATAAAACTCAAAAAGCTGCATCATCTTCAGAAAGTAGTATGGTTAAAGCACGCCAAATGAATATTTATGGCGGGTTACGTATGGGGGGGAGCAGCTATTATGGTTTAGATGTGTTGACCCCTACGAGTCCGAAGTTATTATTTAGAGTTGGTCCTGATATCTCTAATTACAGTCGAATGGGACAATCTTGGTCTAAACCAGTATTGGCAAATATTCGTTATAACGGCGCAATTCGTCGCGTTATGATTGTTGGTGGGGGCTATGATCAATGTTATGAAAACCCTAGCTTCCGTTTAGGAGCAACTGTTGCAACAACAGATTATCCTGATACCACTTGTAATAATAAGTCAGCTGCTCAAGGAAATGCAGTTTATATTATTGATGCAAAAACAGGTGAGCGTATCTGGTGGGCAAGTTCGACTGGTGCAGACACCAATAATGCCAATATGACGCACAGTGTGGTAAGCCGCATCAGTGCACTGGATCGTGATGCAGATGGTCTGATTGATCATCTTTATTTCGGTGATTTAGGTGGGCAAGTCTTTCGTGCTGACTTAAATAATAGCCAAACTTTATCTGGGTCAACTTACAGTGCATTTGGTGTGCGTGTTGCTCGTTTAGCAAATCTTGCAACGGATGGGACGACTGGTGCGGCATTGACTTTAGGTAAAAATCCACGTTTTTATGAGGCACCAACCGTAACGATTCATGATCAAGGGGCGACCACATTTATTCTTGTTGGTTTGGCATCCGGTAACCGAAGCACACCACTTGATGTTTATCCGAGTGTAGGTCGTGATGGTATGTTACCAACCACAGCCTTGACTGATCGGTTGGTCAATAACGTATATGGTATTATTGATCGTGACTTTATTAAGCGTAATTTAATTACAGGTTCTCCAACCTTAGAGTCTCAAAATAAGACCCTCGCGAATTTGCAAAAAAATCCACAATTATTATCAGGTGTTGTTGCATCTACCTTTATTGGTACAAGTGCAAGTAAAGATGGTTGGTATCGTTCACTTTCAAGTAATGGAGCTGGTACAGAGCGTGCTGGAGGAAGCTTCCGTGTACTAGGTGGAATGAAGGCCTTTGAAGAACCAATGGCGATTACGGGAAATCTAATTGTGCCGGTATATGACCCGCAAGGTACGGGTATTGCACCACAAAACCCATGTTTACCGCGTGTGGTGGGTGAAACAGACCGTCAAAGGTATTGCTTACCATTTGGTGCATGTTTGACTACGAGCGGTGCCGTTGATATTACTCGAGAAGGTGGGACAGGATTTGTTACAAAAACGACAGGATGCCCTGCTGGTGTGGCTGAGTGTAATGATAATCCAATTGGTTCGGGTATTCGTGGTATTGCTTTAGTGCCAACAGGTTCGGGTACAGGTGGACCGGACTGCGAATCAACTATCAGTACCAATCAGGGAGGGGTGGGTAAATGGGAATGCCGTCGAATTGTCAATCCAACACGGTGGTATGAAAAATGGGTGCAATAAATAACAATAAAATCCCTAAATTACATGTTGTTTGGTGTAATTTAGGGCGAGGACAACAAGGTTTTACCTTAATTGAATTGATGATTGTTATTGTGATCGTGGCAATTTTTGCTGCGATTGCAATACCAAGCTATTTGAATTATGTACGTCGTGCAGACGCAGGATTAGCGCAACAAGAACTGCAAAAAATTGCGGAACAATTGGAGCGCCATAAATCACGTAACTTTTCTTATAGAGGGTTTGATCCCAATTTTATTTATGGGGTTACAGGTGCGATGAATTCTGTAACCTTGCCACGGGGGGCAACTAGCTCAGGCATTAAATACACCATTACTATTCGTGATGGTGATGATCCGACCAAGTTATTAACAGATACGACCGCTTCGCCAGCAATTAGAGCACGGCGTTGGGCAATGATTGCTGAAACCAGTGATGTAAAAAACTATAATTTTTTAATGACCAGTTCTGGTTTACGTTGCAAGAATAAAACAAGAGCAAATGTCACATATTCTGATTGTGGAACATCTGCAACAGGGAGCGAAAGTTGGTAATGAAGGGCTTTACACTTATCGAGTTAATGATTGTTGTAGCAATTATTGGAATTCTTGCGGCAATTGCTTACCCATCTTATACAGGTTACAAGGTCCGTGTACAAAGAGCTGATGCACAAGCTGAAATGTTACAAGTTGCACGTAGTTTGGCGAATTATAAACTTGCCAACAGTAACTTTGCGGGAAGAACATTATCCAATGTGCATGGTTCGGCTCAAACTTCTGATGGGATGTATGATTTCACGCTCACAGATAGAAATAATGTTGCATTAACAAATAGTTCTGCTAATACGAATGGTTGGTTGTTGATTGCTACACCTAAATCAGGGACAGTTCAAGATGGTAATGGGGTTATCTGTTTAAATGATCAAGGACAAAAATACTGGTCAAAAGCTGCAACCACATGTGTGCTGTCAGCTAGTTCAACTTGGGATGGTCGCTAAGCTCTAAATTCAAAACTGTGGATAAATCATTTTTTGATCTTTCCCTCTTGCAGAATTTAGCGTAGAATGTCGCCCTCTATGAAAGGGGTTTGAAGTGTATCGATGGTCGGTACAGGGATAATCCGTAAAAACTATAAGGTTGTATCATGGTAGTTATTCGTCTTGCACGCGGTGGTGCTAAAAAACGTCCGTTCTATCAAATCATTGTGACTGATAGCCGTAATGCTCGTGACGGTCGTTTCATCGAACGTATTGGTTTCTTCAACCCGACAGCTCAAGGTAAAGCAGAAAAACTTCGTTTAGATGCTGACCGTTTTGCTCACTGGGTAGCACAAGGTGCTCAACCTTCTGATCGTGTTGCTTCTTTAGCTGCTCAAGCTAAGAAAGCTGCAGCTACTGCATAATTTTAGATTAAGTAGTAGGTAGCCCATGACACCAACACAGAATGTTCCCGAAGATCGTATTCAGATTGGACAGTTACGTTCAGCATATGGATTAAATGGGTGGCTCTGGGTCTATTCCAATACAGAACCTATGAGCAACATCTTTGACTACCTGCCTTGGTACATTGAGACCAAAGCAGGTTGGCAAACAGTAGATGTAAAACGTTGGAAACCACATGGCAAAGGCTTGGTTGTTTCGCTGAAAGGTGTGAGTGATCGCACAGCAGCAGATAATTTGGTTGGTGCAAATGTTTGGATTTCAAAATCGCAACTGCCTCAAGCAGGCGTGGACGAGTATTATTGGTCTGATTTAAAGGGCTTAACGGTGTTAGGTTTGAATGATGAAGAACAAGAAGTCAATCTTGGTCAAATCCATGAAATGTTTGAAACAGGCGCTAATGATGTGATGGTGGTTCGCGCAACTGCTGAAAGCATCGATAGTGAAGAGCGGATGATTCCATGGCATAAAGATGTGGTACAACGCGTTGATCTCGAAGCTGGTCGTATTTACGTGAATTGGGGCGTAGATTACTAATTATTTTTGGAAATACGGGAGTCTGCGATGTTTTTTGCAGTCATTACGCTTTTTCCTGAAATGTTTGAAGCGATTACAGCCTACGGTATTAGCGGGCGCGCAGCAAAACGTGACATTGTACAAGTCCATTGTATTAACCCACGTGAATTTGCTGAGGGCAACTACAAAAGAGTGGATGAACGTCCCTTTGGTGGTGGTCCAGGTATGGTGATGATGGCAGAGCCTTTGGCAAAAGCGATTCAACATGCCAAACAACTTGCAGAGCAAGCGGGAGCCATCCATGTTCCTGTGGTGTATATGTCGCCACAAGGCAAAACCTTAAATGAGCCTGCGGTGCAACAGTTTGTCGATTATGACGGATTGATTGTGTTATGCGGTCGTTATGAAGGGGTAGATGAACGTTTAATCCAAAAATATGTTGATCAGGAATGGTCAATTGGGGATTACGTTTTATCTGGTGGAGAGCTTCCAGCGATGGTCTTGTTGGACAGTATTATTCGACGTTTGCCGAATACCATGTCTGATGAGCAGTCAGCTGTGCAAGATTCTTTTGTGGACGGTCTGTTAGATTGCCCACAATATACCAAGCCAGACCATTTTGAGGGTTTGGATGTGCCCGATATTTTAAAGTCGGGACATCATGCCAACATTGAAAAATGGCGGTTTTTGCAGCGATATCAGCGGACTCTTGAACGCCGACCTGAGTTGGTGGAAAAGGTAGAGTTGACCAAGCAGCAAAAAAAATGGCTCAAAGATTTATAAGGGAGATAACTTCAGGTTATTTTCCGAATCCAATGCTTGAACGGTTGTGTTGAAGTGTTGTTTATTAGGCTCTTTATGTCTTGAAGCGGTCAAGCATAAAGGGAAAGTCAATCGGGTCTATGCGCTTTAGCCTCTATACCCAGTGGATCTCAGACCTCTTCTGACCCACACATATTGGAGATACCCCATGAGCGGTAAGCATCCTTTAGTACAAGCTGTTGAAAATGCACAGCTTAAACAAGACATCCCTGCTTTTGCACCAGGTGACACTGTTATCGTTCAGGTAAAAGTAAAAGAAGGTGATCGTGAGCGTCTTCAAGCATTTGAAGGTGTTGTAATCGCGAAGAAAAACCGTGGTTTGAACTCTGCGTTCACAGTACGTAAAATTTCGAGCGGTGTTGGTGTTGAGCGTGTATTCCAAACTCATTCTCCAATCGTTGCTAAAATCGAAGTGAAACGTCGTGGTGACGTTCGTCGTGCTAAACTTTACTACCTACGTGAATTGTCTGGTAAAGCTGCACGTATTCGTGAAAAGTTACCAGCTCGTAAAACTGTTGCTTAATCAGTTTTATTTGAGTGAAAAAATGCGCCGTTTGGCGCATTTTTTTTGGCCAAACTTTAGAGCCCTTGAAGTTTTAAACGGTTGGCATGTTGACGATAAACATCGACTGGATCTGGTGAGAATACCGAACGCAAAGCAAAGAACTGATTAATCACATCTAAGTGGTTCCAGTTGTAATTATCTCGAATGGTTTTGCCATACTTTGCGCTACAACGTGAGACCAAGCCATCATTGTCATTCGGAGCTTGCATCAATAAACCTGTTGCTGCCAATAATGAATCAGGATCAAGGATATTGGTTAGAGTTGAATTACCAGAGAACGAATAGAAGTAAATGCCATTTTCTGTTGCAGCACCTTCACCGCAGGCAGTCTTCGGCATACCTAAAGCATACTTTTGACTAAATGATTTAGATCCTGCCTGACTTAAGCTTTTTCCAGCAGCAAGGGCATCATGCGGGAGTGAATTAGGATCCTGCTGTTGTGCCCATACAATCGCTTTAGAACCAAAGTTAATCAGGCTAACTAAGGGCTGCTCTAATGGTGTACCTTGAGCTGAAATAATCAGATCAGCCACAGGTGAGCCTTTTAAAGGGCTTGATATTGCAGTCGATGACGCAACTTTAGAGGGGGCAACATTTGAAACATAAGCAATACTATGCCCACCGTGACTATGCCCCAGTAAATTGACTTTGCTTGCACCGGTAATTGCTAAAATTTCATCGACTTGTTGTAGCAGTTGTTCCCCACGAACTTCGGAGCTATTAAAGGGCGAAACGCGTGTTGCCCATGCGTTGGCACCATTACGTGCTAAATCAGGCAAAATTTGATACCAATAATCTACACCCAGCTCATCTGTGCCTGCACGAATCCATCCTCCCATACCATGTGCAAAGACCAATGGATATTTGGTTTTTGCATAGTTTGAGGTGACGTATTTAGCTTGAATTTGTGAAGCGCTGGCTTGAGTTTGGGTGGTGCTTAGTACGCAGGTTGATAGCAGTCCAGCTATCAATAGTTCATATTTCATTGATCTTCCTCTATTTTAATTTTTCTATCGACAAAAATAATTGTCAAAATGAGTATAAAGTTGGAGTGAGGATTGGGCAGATAAATCCGATTAAATTAAATACAAATTGTAACTTTATAATTCTAAATAAATCCCGCTAAGTCATCTGCTTAGCGGGAGGGTGTATTAAAGCCCTTGAAGTTTTAAGCGGTTGGCATGTTGACGATAAACATCGACTGGATCGGGGCTGAAGAGACCTCTTAATCCCAAAACTTGGTTGACTTCATCTAAGTGATTCCAATCGTAATTATCACGAATGACTTTGCCGAAATGGGTGCTGCAACGCGCAACCAATCCGTCATTGTCAGTGCTGATATAGGAGATTGGAGCCAGCAGCGAAATGGCACTGTCTGCAACATCAATCACGTTGGTCACTTGAGAGGTTCCTGTCCAAGAATAATAGTAAATCCCATTATTGGAGCTGGCTCCACTTTTACTACAGTCCGATGCTAAGGCTGTGGTTGGGTATTTTTGATTGAACACTTGAGAACCTTTTTCACTGATCGAGGTTAGCGAGGCTTTAAGATCGCTTTTCAGAGATGGGTTCCCCTCGGCAAAGGTAATAAGTGGTCCAATAATATAATCCGTAGCGATGCTCAAGAGCTGTGAACCTGTTTGGCTTGACAGTAAATCGTCTGCGACTTTGGAGCCTCTGAATGTTGCACCAACCCCCGTGAGTGATGCGACATATTGTGGTTTAACTGCTTCGACATAGCGAATCGTCGGTCCCCCATGACTATGTCCAATTAAATTGACTTTGGGTTTTCCCGTAATAGCCATCACTTCTTCGACTTGTTGTAACAGTTGTTCGCCACGAACTTCGGTCGATTCTAAAGGCGAAATTTGTGCGGCAAAGGTGGTTGCACCATTACGTGCCAAATCGGGCAGAATTTGATACCAATAATCTAAGCCGAATTCGGCGACACCAACACGACTGAAACCAAACATCCCATGAGTAAATAATAATGGGTATTTGGTTTTAGCATAGGTACTTTGAGCAGTGGTATTTACGCTAAGCACGCCCGCAGTTACCGAACTGGTAGTGAATCCGATGCATGCGACTAAACCCAGCAGTGAAATGCTATGTGCTATTTTTTTCGTTTTATACATATTTTCATCCTGAAAAAAGGTTTGGTTGGGCAGAATTATTCTGCGAAGGGTAGTTTTCCTCCTGAGTCATGTGTGGTTTCAAAAGTTCCAAGTCGAAGTTGTTCTTGTGGATTTTTAAATTGTTGCTGGCGTAATTGAGCAATGGCTTGTTGTTGTGCAGATTCGCTCATCTGGCTCTTTAGAATTTGGTCACGCTGCATTAAGTAGTCATTCACACGTAATTTCCATTGACCTCGATCTTGGTCTAGTTGTTCTAGTCTAGCGGTTGCATCAGCACCGACTAAATTCATACGCATTTGGCGAAGTTCATCAGCAGAACCACCGCGAGCTTTAATATCACTGGTCAATTTGCGTAGATCTTCCAACTTAGACAATTGTTCCAAATTTTCACGCCAATCTTCAGGCAACTGGGCAAATAGTTCTTTTAGTTTTTGTGCCTTTTGAACTTCATTTAGAGATGAATCTGCCATGATTGACATGCGGTCTAAGGTATATTCATGGTAGGTATTTTCTGCACCAAATAATCCCTCAATTTCAGTAGGGGAAAAAAATTGTGTGCGTAAGTTTTTCATCAGTGAAAAAACTTTTCGATAGTACTCTGGGTCTTGTTTATCTAGGTTGGGTTCTTTTAAGTTACCTAACTGAATACGGTAATCAATATAGCGATTCCATAAATCAATAATTTGGCTTAAAGCAGGCTCTTTGTAGCCTTTTTGCATGTAACGCGTGAAATCTTGCTTAATTTGATCAATCTGCTTTTCCCCGTATTGAGTAATGAAATATTCAAAGCAATTTCGCGTTTGTTCATTCACGATTAAATGCTGACTTTGATCTAAACTAAGCTGACAATTCACTTCGGTATCTTGTTGGCTTGTGCTGACAAAAGGCTGTGTGGAGCTATGCGATAACACTGTATTCCCTGAAAGAGTCGATGTCGAATTCGACTGCCCATCTGCGAGTGAAGAGGCTGTGGTGTTGGAGCCAGTGGTTGCACTCGGCGCAAGCCACACTAAAAATCCAAGTAGAATAATTACTACAACGGCGAGTATCAGCCATAATTTCTTTTTTTGCATATCCTATGCCTAATATCCATTTTTAATTTTTATGCAGTTCATTCGCTGAACTTGTTTTATTGTGCAATGCAAACGCAAATAAACAACAGAAAAGTTGTAAAACTAGATGAGCGGTTGTTAGTATTGCGGCAGTTGAAATACGTGTTCTGAGTTATGAAATCATCTGCTGCAAAAATCCAGCGCCGCGCGGTTCACGGGGTGTTTTTGTTAAATAAACCCTTGGGTATTAGTTCAAATGCGGCATTACAAAAAGTGCGCTGGTTATTGAGGGCAGAGAAAGCAGGACATACGGGTGCTTTGGATCCCTTGGCATCTGGTTTATTACCCATTTGCTTTGGTGAAGCAACGAAGTTTTCTCATTTCTTATTAGATTCAACCAAGCGTTATCAAACCACGATCCAGCTTGGCCACAGCACAACGACGGGTGATGTGGAAGGGGAGATATTACTTGAACAAGCGGTGCCAGAACTGACAGAAGCTAAAATTCAGCAGGTATTGAATCAGTTTGTTGGAGAAATTCAGCAAATTCCTCCAATGTATTCTGCACTCAAAAAGCAGGGTCGTCCGTTGTACGAATTGGCACGTAAAGGCATTGAAGTGGAGCGTGATGCACGGCCAATAACCATTGAAGCCATTCAGCTCCTTTCCTTTACTGAAAACAGCATTACTTTAGATGTGACTTGCTCTAAAGGCACCTATATTCGTGTGTTGGGGGAAGATATTGCCAAAGCTTTAGGATCCTATGGGCATTTAACCTATTTGCAACGCATTCAAACGGGTCATTTTGAACTGATTCCAAGTTATACCATTGAATATCTAGAAGGCTTAACAGAACAAGAGCGCGAAGCGCTGTTATTGCCTGTGTATGCACCCGTACAGCATTTTACTCAAATTCAAGTCCCAGAAGGTCGGGCAGAATATTTTAGTCGTGGCATGGAAAGTAATATTGATCATGCTGCCGAAGCACAAGTGTTAGTTTTTGATGGTGAAAAGTGCTTGGGTCTGGCTGAAATCAACGATCGAAAGCGTTTAATTCCTAAACGTGTTTTGAATCTGTAGGAGACCCAATATTATGGAACTTGATCTTATTCTGAGTTTGGTCTTCTTTGCTTTTTGTGCGGGAGCAATCGATGCTGCTGTGGGTGGTGGTGGACTCATTCAAATTCCCGCCATTATGGGGGCAATGCCACAGTTGGCGCCAGCCACAGTTTTTGGTACCAATAAGCTCTCTTCTATTTTTGGCACAGCATCTGCGGCATTTTCATTTATGCGCCGCGTATCCTTATCATGGAAATTGCTATTGGTGATTGGAGTGGGGGCTTTTATTAGTTCCTACTTGGGGGCCGCCTGTGTTTCCATGATTCCTACCCAAGTACTGAAACCCTTTGTACTGTGTATGTTGATTATTATCGCAATTTACACATTCATGAAGAAACAATTTGGTCAGGTACATTTTCAACAGGAAATCACCACTAAAATACTGGTACTTGCAGCAGTCGGCAGTGTCTTGATTGGCTTTTATGATGGTATTTTTGGACCAGGAACGGGCAGTTTCTTTATTTTCTATTTTATTCGCTACTTAAAAGTCGATTTTCTTCATGCTTCAGCGCTCTCCAAAATTGCCAATTTCATGACCAATTTCGCTGCACTGAGTTTTTTTGTGCCTACAGGTCATGTATTGTTTGGCATTGGTTTAACTATGGCCGTTGCCAATATAGCAGGTTCTTTGGTTGGAGTTAAACTGGCTTTAAAATATGGCAGTGGTTTTATTCGTATCATCTTTTTAATATTAGTGTCTATTTTAATTGTCCGATTAAGTTACCAAATTCTCTTTCCTGCTTAATAGTTCAACGGATGCAATGTTGTATCAATAGCTAAATCCAATTTCTAAGCCTACCCTTGCCTAAGCAAGGGTTTTTTATTTATAAAAGCGTAGGTTGGCAATGAGTCGTGCCTCTTCGGAATCTGGATACTTTTGCTCCATCAATAATTTGAGGATGGCTTTTTTACCTTCCTCTTTATAGTGTGGGCAATAGGATGCTGCAACACTCAGTTCATCCAGCGCACGCCATGTGTAGACACTGTCATCGACAAATAAAATGTCACTTGGTCGTTTGATCTGGCAAGCTTGCAAGGCAAATTGACATGCAGTTTCAAATTGCTTTTGTTCACGATAGTAGCGTGCAAGCTCATATAAAGGTTCTGCGCGTTGTGGACGGCTGACCCAAGCTTGCAAATAAGCGTTACGAATGTCAGTTATCGGTTTGTTGAGTTTTTCCATGAATTTTGCTGCACGAAATTGTGCTGTCCAGCGTTCTTCTTCCCATCCTCCTGCATCGGCGCGTATTTGATAGGCTTGCAGGGCTTGTTCGGGTAAATTTGCATCTTGATAACTTTGTGCTAAATAAAATTTATATCGGAGATTGTTGGGTTCATCTTTGATCCCTTGTTTTAGAATTTCAATATCTTTGAGATAAGTTGTGGGATCATGCCCTCTGGCACCATCATGTTGTACAAAAACATGAAGACCTTTGAGTAGCTGCCATTGATGGGGTTTTGGTGAGTTTAAATATTCGTGTAAAACACCTTCCCATTTCCATGGCACTTGGGTTGAAACAAGCGAATTTAATTGGTAGCGGGTATTCCCGTAAATATATTCAAAATAATAGGCTAAGCCCGATAAAGTGCCCCATTGAAATTCAGGATCTACCATGAGAGTTTGGTCGGCATCAATAAACATCAGGTAATCGGCATGTGGTAGGGATGGATCTTGTGCCAGTTGTAGGGCTTCTGTACGATTAAAACCAAAATTGTGCCAAGGGCGCTCAAATAACTTGCCAGGCAGATCTTGCATAAAGTCTTGAATCAGTTGTTGTGTACCATCTGTTGATCCTGTATCAACAATCACCCAAGAATGGATCCACGGTTTGACCGATTTTAAGCAACGTAAAATCACCGCGGTTTCATTTTTTACAATCATATTGAGGCGGATATGTGGCTGCATTGTTCTTCTTATCTTCTCTTCAATCCTTTTGATTATAGTAGTTTTTCAGCACATTGAATTCAAGGGTCTTCCCGTAAGCGTTATTTTAGTTGAGGGCACTTGGCTAGATGAAATATTGTCGTTTAAAGAACAGTGGCAGAGATTAAACTTCAGCAACTGTTCTTGATGGGTTAAATTGGGATTTAAGAGGCTGATACTTCGCTAGATTCAGGTGCAGTGCGACTGGCACGGTAGGTGACCCCGACCGAAGCGGTCATAATGCAAATCAGCGCTAAAGTTTGCCATAGGGTGATATGTTCTTTTAACAGCAGCATACCTGCAATTGCTGCTAAAGCAGGAGATAAGCTCGACAGTGTGCCATAGCTGAGTTTACTCAGACGTTTGAGTGCCATTAAATCAAGAGTATAAGGAATTGCAGTGGCTAAAAGCGCAATGATTAAGGCTTGTGGCCAGTATTGAAATTGCAGCATCGTATCAGGATTACGCACGCTGTTAATCGGCAATAAAATCAGGGTTGATAGTACGATGGCGATACTCAATGCGTGCATCCCCATATTTTGGCGTGCAACTCTTTGACCAAAATAAATATAAAATGCCCAACAAATACCTGCACCTAATGCATATGCTGCACCGATATAAGAAAAATTGTGAGCATGGGTATCTTGCCACGGTACCATTAGAGCAATCCCCGCAATTGCGAGTCCGACCCAAATATAATCACTTTTGTGTTTAATCGAGAGCAGTGCTAAGGTCAGTGGTCCTAAAAACTCTAATCCGACGGCAATGCCTTGCGGTAATTTACCTAAAGAGGCATAAAACAAAACATTCATGACACAGACTGCGGCGCTGTAAAATAATAAGTCTCGCCATTTTAAATGAGGTAGGCGTTGTATGATTTTCCATGAACGGAACATCAACACTACCAAAATAGACGCAAAGCTAAGCCGTAAAGTCACCACAGTAAAAGGGTCTAATGCTTGCATGAGCTGCTTAGCATAAGAGGCACTGACTTGATAGGACAACATGGAAAGTACCATAAATAAGACAGCACTGAGTTGACTGTTGCGCATATCGCTTTTTCTCTACATTTGGGCGGTGGGTCTAATATGAAGTTATTGAGATAATTGGTACGGCTCATCTCAATCGGTTTGGCTTGAAGATGCTAAACTGCTTTGTTTAGCACGTTTGGCTTGTTGGGTCGTATAGGTACAGCCAATCGAAGCTATAATAATGGTGCTTAGGGCTAACCACTGCGTCCAGAGTAATTGTTCATTTAGAAAGACGAAGCCTGATAATGCTGCAATCGCAGGCTCTAGACTCATTAAAGTCCCAAAGCTCATTGCCGTAAGGTTGCGTAAGGCAATCATCTCCAAAGTAAAAGGTAAGGCACTCGCCAGAATGGCCAAGCCAATAAAATAGAATAAATTGGAGGGGAGGAAAACATCACTGGTCATACCTGAAAACATCGCGACAGGCATTAAACACAACATGCCGACAAACATACCCAAACATACCGTATGATTGCCTGAAATGCCCGATGGACGTTGACCTGCAATAATATAAACCGCCCAACATGCCCCTGCACCAATCGCGAAGGCAATGCCCGTTAAATCGAGTGATTGTGTGGCTTGGTCAAAAGGGAACAGCAAGATTAAGCCTAAAATTGCCATGCTGACCCAAAGTAAGTCGTATTTTTGCCGAGCATAGTACAGGGCGACACTTAAGGGACCAATAAATTCAAATGAAACTGCGATGCCTAAAGGAAGTCGTTCAATCGACAAATAAAACAGGCCGTTCATCCCTGCCAGTGCGATGCCATAACTTAAAATAGAAGACCAACGCACGTTTTTAAAATTAATTTTCCAGATTTGAAAAATAATTGCCAGAATGAGCGCACCGAGTAGCATACGCATGGCAGAAACGGTAAGAACTGGAAATTGCTGAAACAGAATTTTGGCTAATGAACCGCTACTTTGCACACAGAGCATGGCAATAAAGAGCAGGAAAACCGCTTGTAAATAGGAGGGCGTTTTAAAGTTCAGCATGAGTTAGGACATTTTGTTTTATATCAGATGATCAATTTGTATATTTTTTTCAATCATAACACTGTGCTGGTGAAATAGCTTGTACGGGATGAACTAAATTAGTGCAATAGATGCAGAACAAAACAAGAGCATGTTGGTTGGAATACTGAGCTTGAAACAAAATCGATCTATTCCCTGTAGGTAATAGATCGATTTTAAGTTGTGAAATGCGCTTTATTGATTCAATTAAGCGGAGGATGAATCAATAAAAAACCACAGACACAAGTCTGTGGTTTTTCACATCGAATAACTTAGAACAATACGCGAACGCGGATTGTACCTTCAACGTCTTGTAATGTATCAAGTGCTTCTTGAGATGCAGTTGCATCAACATCCATCACTAAATAGCCAACATCACCTTTGGTCATTAAAGACTGACCAGAGATGTTGATGCCGTGTTCAGCAAACAAGTTGTTGATTTTTGAAAGTACGCCAGGCACATTCTTGTGAATGTGAAGTAAGCGGTGTTTACCTTCAGTTAATGGCAACGCAATTTCTGGGAAGTTTACAGCAGATAAGGTCATGCCTTTGTCTGAGTAAGAAACGAATTTCTCAGCAACTTCTAAACCAATATTTGCTTGCGCTTCCATGGTCGAACCACCCACGTGCGGGGTTAAGATCACGTTTGGTAGGTTACGTAATGGAGAAATAAATTCTTCACCGTTTGCTTTAGGCTCTTTCGGGAACACGTCAACCGCAGCACCTGCAAGATGGCCTGATTTTAAGGCATCTGCTAAGTCTTCGATGATGACACATGTACCACGTGCAGCATTGATGAAGATTGAACCTTCTTTCATTTGTGCAAATTGGTCTTTACCGAAGAAGTTACGTGTAGATGGAACATCTGGAACGTGTAAAGAAACCACATCAGCATTAGCAAGAAGTTCACCCATGCTACCGACTTGACGTGCATTACCTAAAGGTAATTTGGTCACTGTATCAAAATAGATAACTTTCATACCCATGCTTTCAGCCAAAACTGAAAGTTGAGAACCGATTGAACCGTAACCTACGATACCTAAAGTTTTACCGCGTGTTTCAAATGAACCTACAGCAGATTTGTTCCAGCCACCTGCATGTGTATCTGTCGATTTTTCAGGTACACGGCGAAGAAGAAGAATAGCTTCTGCAAGTACAAGTTCAGCCACTGAACGAGTATTTGAATATGGTGCGTTAAAGACTGGAATACCGCGAACCATCGCAGCATTTAAGTTCACCTGGTTAGTTCCGATACAGAAACAGCCCACAGCAATCAGTTTGTTTGCTGCTTCAAAAATTTCTTCAGTCAATTGAGTACGGGAACGAATACCAATGAAGTGTGCATCTTTGATCGCTTCTTTCAACGCTTCACCCTCAAGCGCAGTTTTACGATAATCGATGTTGGTGTATCCAGCAGCATTTAAAGTGTCGACTGCGTTTTGGTGAACGCCTTCTAACAACAAGAAACGAATTTTATCTTTAGGCAGGGAAAGATGTTGGCTCATTACGGCTCCGCTACAAAGGCCAAATTTGGTCGCAGTATCATAACATAGGACTTAGGTCGATATACATTTCCTTTATGACCCAGCGATCAGGTATTTTGGTGAAATATGCGTCACAACCTGTCGTAATTGGTCTAACTAAGCCTGTAATTTACAAGGTAACCTTGTTAAAACGTGATTTTCTGCGGGTTTTATCGAAAAATGGCTTATAATAATGCTCCGTGAAAAAATACGGTGCAGATGCACTGTCCATTACTTCACGTGCTGTCTAGTTATTGTTCCTTTGTTACGCTGTTTCAGTTGAATAATGCATTAGATTCGACACCACTTGTTTACTTCATTGCAAGGTCTGAAAACGATGAATGCTCCAGTCGCTTTAACCCCAGAGTTGTTGACCCAATTGACCGAAATTGTTGGCGAAAACCGTATTAAAACGGATACCGATAGCCTGCAAAATTGGGGTCGGGATTATACCAAACACTTTGATCCAAACCCATCTGTGATCGTTTTCCCTGCAACGACTGAACAAGTTCAAGCCATTGTTAAGCTTGCGAACCAATACAATGTTGCGGTAACCCCATCGGGTGGTCGTACTGGTTTATCTGCGGGTGCAGTGGCAGCCAATGGTGAAATTGTGGTGAGCATGGACAAAATGAACCAGATTCTGGAATTTTTCCCTGCTGACCGTATGGTACGCGTACAAGCGGGTGTGGTCACTGAACAACTACAGAGTTATGCTCAAGAACAAGGCATGTACTACCCAGTAGATTTTGCATCTGCAGGTTCTTCACAAATTGGTGGCAATATTGGTACCAATGCAGGTGGCATTAAAGTGATTAAATACGGCATGACTCGTAACTGGGTGTTGGGTTTAACCGTAGTGACGGGTAAAGGCGACATTTTACGTTTAAACAAAGGCATGATTAAAAATGCTACGGGTTATGCGCTACAGCATTTATTTATTGGTGGCGAAGGGACTTTAGGTTTAGTCACTGAAGCTGAAATTAAATTAGAGCGTCAACCGCAAGACCTTCAAGTCATGGTGTTGGGTGTGCCTGATTTTAATGCGGTGATGCCTGTACTACATGCGTTCCAAGCTAAAATTGACTTAACTGCATTTGAATTCTTTGGTGAATTGGCAATGCAGAAAGTACTGGATCATGGTCATGTGCAACGTCCATTTGAAACACAATGTCCATTCTATGTGTTACTTGAATTTGAAGCGCCATTTGAGCCAATTATGGACAAGGCGATGGAAATTTTTGAGCATTGCATGGAACAAGGTTGGGTGCTGGATGGCGTATTGAGCCAAAGCCTAGAGCAAGTCGAAAGCTTATGGCGTTTACGTGAAGACATTTCTGAGTCGATTGCGCCATTTACTCCATACAAAAATGATATTTCAGTTTTGATTACGCACGTGCCTGCGTTTATTCAAGAAATTGACAGTATTGTGGCAGAAAACTACCCAGACTTTGAAATCTGCTGGTTTGGTCATATTGGTGATGGTAACTTGCACTTAAACATTCTTAAACCTGCCGATTTAAGCAAAGATGAATTCTTTGCAAAATGTCAGGTGGTGAATAAATACGTATTCGATACTGTGAAAAAATATGACGGTTCTATCTCTGCCGAGCACGGTGTGGGCATGACCAAAAAGCCATATTTGGAATATTCACGTAGTGCCGAAGAAATTGAATACATGAAAGCCTTGAAAAAAGTTTTCGATCCAAACGGGATTATGAACCCGGGTAAATTATTCGATTTATAAGTTAAAATTGAATGAAATACTAAACACCGTAATGGCAACATTGCGGTGTTTTTTATTGCTTGAATAAAAAGGGATACATATTTCTGACCAAGAAAAACAAACGCTACATTGTTGCCATAGAGTTATGTGGCTAAGCATTGCATCATAACGGGTATGTAATGATATCTATGGGGAATTTGTCATGTTGCGTTTAGTTTCGGTTTCAGCCTTATGCTTAGGATTATTGGCAGGCTGTGCGACAACAAAAAATCTAGTCAATAAAGTCAGTAGTCCAGATACGCCATTAGCAACAGTATTAAAAGAGCGTCCAGATTTAGTCAAAGAATTATCGACTGTGGAAATTCGTCAATTTTTTAACAGTGTAGAAGCACCAACGGCTGCACAAGTGAAAGTGACGGAAACAGGTTTAATGGATGATTCTGTTCGTTCGATTCGTACCATTTATAGTTTTAAACATATGGATAATGACTGGAAATTGATCGAAACTGAAAAATCGTATCAATGTATGCGTGGTAAAAATACCAAGAATTTCCAAACGGCGAAGTGTTCTTAATTTGGCTTAATATGGATTTCAATAGATATAAAAAGGCGTATTAATTTACGCCTTTTGTATTTGGGCTTCACTGAAAAATAAATCAAAATAATTACTTATGATGTATCAGATTATTTTGAATAATAATTTTGGAACTAAGTTCATGTTTAGAATGGACATCGAGTTTTTTCATTAAATTGGCTTTATGAGCTTCTACGGTTCGATGCGAGAGTGACAGCTTCCGTGCAATTTCTTTACAAGTTAATCCGTTGACAATCAGTTGAGTAATCTCAGACTCTCGTTTCGTTAACTTTTGCTTATTTACAAGGGGATGTTGTTCAATACGTTCAAAATGCCACACCATTAATTTAAAAGGGTCTTCTGGCGTGAGCGTACGCCCATGAGTATGTGTCCAGAAAATTTCTCCACTTTTATGCTGCATAAAACGTTGATCGGAATAATACAGGCTATTTTTTTGCAATAAACTTTGCAAAGCATCATTTCCAACTTTCTCATAGTCTTCGATACTGGGGAAAATTTTAATAATCGAGTGATGCATTAGCTCTTCACGTTCATAGCCAAACATCTGTGAGAAAGCGCTATTCATTTCGACCATGTGCCGATTGCTAAGCACTACAATTGGTGCAGGGCTAAAAGCAAAAGCCAATTTATTATAATTCATCATAATAAGTATCCATACTTAGTATATTAAGCAATATAGTAAATTACGCCGAATTGACAATTGTAAAAAATGACCTTTTTACCCTTTTGGATGCGTTTAGCGCTGATTTTTTTATTAAAACACTGTGATGGCTAGATACATGTTATGGAATAAAAATTAGACATTGTTTTATTAAGTTACTGTAGTTAAATGGAAAATTTAATATTAAAAACTACTTAAGTAATTAAGTAGATTGACTCTGTTGAAGGATTAATCCACATTAATTAATTAGTTAATTTTAGTTCACTTTTATAATATTTCATTTATAAATTAGGAAAATCCTCGGCATTCAATTGCGTATAACAATGTAACAGTCATCACTTTATTTAGAAAAATCAGGATCGGTTTTGAAAGTGAAAACAGAAGACAATATTAAAAATACAAGAGGTAAATATGGAGCAGATACAAGGATCGGGTCTTCCACATAAAAAGTCTTCGCACCGTTTGGCAGGAATCTCCAGCATGGTGGGAACGACCATAGAATGGTACGATTTTTTCATTTATGGTGCCGCAGCGGCACTGATTTTTAATAAATTATTTTTCCCCAATTTAGACCCTTTGACAGGGGTGTTGGCAGCCTTCGCCACCTATGCGGTAGGATTTATTGGAAGACCTTTAGGCGGGATAGTGTTTGGACACTTTGGTGACAAGATTGGTCGTAAAACCATGTTGTTAACCACATTGATTATGATGGGAATTCCCACCGTTTTAATTGGGCTGTTACCTACATATGAAAGCATTGGTTACTGGGCAACTTTCTGTTTAGTGGTGCTGCGGTTTATTCAAGGTATGGCAATGGGTGGAGAGTGGGGTGGTGCAGTGCTAATGGCTGTTGAGCATGCGCCTGAAGGTGGTAAAGGGTTTTGGGGAAGTTTACCGCAGGCCAGTGCAGGAGGAGGCTTACTCTTGGCTTCACTTGCTTTAGGTGCTGTATCTTTACTCCCTGAAGCGACGCTATTTAGTTGGGGATGGCGGTTACCTTTTTTAGCCAGTATTTTGTTGCTCGGTGTGGGTTGGTACATTCGGGTCAAAGTACCTGAATCACCAGATTTTGAAAAAGTGAAAGAGCAGGCTCAAGACATTAAAGTGCCTGCAATACAAGTTTTTAAGAATCATCCTCGTGAGTTGCTGACCATCATTTTTGCACGTGCAGCGGAGAATGCTTGGTTTTATATTGCTTCTACATTTACCTTGGCATATACCACAACTAAATTAGGCATTCCACGTCAGGATATTTTATTCGCCACAATCTGTGGCGCTGGCTTAATTATGGTGATGACACCTTTATGTGGACATCTTTCAGATAAAGTCGGGCAACGGAACATGTTTATGTTTGGGTTGGTGTTGTTAGGATTATATTGCTATCCATTTTTTACTATGTTGGATACCAAAGATCCTGTGCTGGTTTGGACTGCAATTGTATTGGCAATTGGTGTCGTGTTTCCGATTATGTATGCACCACAAGCTCAATTGTTTGCACGCCAATTCCCTGCTGAGATTCGTTATAGCGGTATTTCGATTTCAGTGCAATTTGCGGGTGTATTAGGTGGTGGTTTAGCTCCACTGATTGCAACCAAGCTGTTAAGTATTGGTGATGGTAGTCCACATTTAATTATTGGCTATATTACGGGTATGGCAGTCTTTGCGATTATTTGTTCTTTATTTATGAAGCCAGATCATCTGCATCGCAAAAAAGATCCCTTTAACGTCAAAACAGAAATCTCTGCTTAGTGATAACAACAAAAATTACAATTCCCAACGCATAAACTGCTAAACTACACCCACTTGACCTAGTGGGTGTACTAGCTTGAGTGATAAAAATCTCACAACTGAAATTGATTAAACTGTCTTAGACACCTTGTGAATACGGTGTATTAAGCCGCTAAACCTTAGCGCATTCAAAAAAACGTAATTTAAATAAATCTCTCAGTGCTGGTCATTGGGCTGACGTTTATCTCCCGAAAAATAGCGTAAGACCTCGACCAGACCATCATGATCTGTAGAAAATAATGCAAAAAGTTCAAACGACCACGTTGAACCGCACTACGCTGATGTTTCCTTTAGCTTTGGTGCTGTTCGAATTTTCCGTTTATATCGGAAATGATTTAGTCCAACCTGCCATGCTAGCCATTACCAAAGAATTTGGTGTCAGCAGCAGTTGGGCACCATCATCCATGTCTTTTTATCTGTTGGGTGGAGCCTGTGTGGCATGGCTGTTGGGTCCATTATCAGATCGACTTGGGCGTAAAAAAGTACTGCTCACAGGCGTACTGTTTTTTAGCGTCTGTTGTTTACTGATTTTACTGACCCACAATATTGAGCAATTTCTGGCCCTACGCTTTTTACAAGGCATAGGGTTAACCGTGATTTCAGCCGTGGGTTATGCTGCCATTCAGGAAACTTTTGAAGAGCGTGATGCCATTAAAGTCATGGCACTGATGGCCAATATTTCCTTACTTGCACCTTTGCTCGGCCCAGTTTTAGGGGCATTCCTGATTGACCATGTGTCATGGCATTGGGGTTTTATCGGGATTGCTTTATTGGCCTTTCTGAGTTGGTTTGGTTTAAAAGCAAAAATGCCTACAACACAACCAACCGTGGTGAAACAGCCATTACGTTATATTTTTTCGGACTTTAAACGAGTCTATAAAAATAAACGGTTTCTAGGTTTAACCTTGGCATTGCCAATGGTCAGTATGCCTTTGATGTTATGGATTGCACTTTCGCCAGTCATGTTAGTCGAAGAGCTAGGGCTCAGCAGTTTGCAGTATGGTCTAGCACAGTTCCCCGTATTGGGCGGGTTGATTGCGGGTAATTTGGTGTTGATTAAAATCATTGATCGACTGGCTTTGGGCAAAACAGTGATCATGGGCTTACCGATTATGCTGTTGGGCACGTTGCTGATTCTGGCGGGTATCTTCTGGCGGGATTATTTCTTGCTGTGCTTAATTGTCGGGATGACCTTGATCAGCTTTGGTGAGGGGATTAGTTTTTCGGTACTGTACCGTTTTGCTTTAATGTCTTCTGAAGTGTCGAAAGGCACTGTGGCTGCCGCCGTGTCGATGCTGTTGATGTTTAGTTTCTTTTTTATTATTGAAGGGGTGCGTATTCTGTATGAGCAGTACCACTTACTGGCCTATGGCTTGGCGTGTTTTGTTTTGATTGCACTGTGGTTTAGTTTTCCACGACGTATGTTGCAACAGGTCTTGTTGGAGCGTAAAGCCAAAGGTGAGTTTTAATTTGCTTAAAACTTTTTGTTCAAACAGGCAAATATTTGCCTGTTTGACTTTTATTGATACTAGGAACATGCAATTGTTTAAGATTCAAATTTCTTTAATTTGTGATCAAAAACAAAGGGGCCGAAGGGTAAAATTGAGGCGATAAAACCGAGAATAAACATTTTAATCGACCATTTCTGTTTTTCGCAGACAATAAATAGCACGGCCAAAAATAGAATAAACAGAATGCCGTGTCCCATGCCGACGAATTTCACTAAGATTGGATTGCCCCAAATATATTTTAAAGGCATGGCAATAAACAGGAGAAGTAGAAAAGATAAGCCTTCTAGAAAACCAACAATACGCAAGGTTTTAATATTCATATTCAAAACAATAAAATTGAGAATGAATCTCGATTCTAGCTGAATCGGGTGAATCTTTATACATAAAAAGTGAGGCTAATCGACAAAACTTTAGCTGTCTTCAGTGACCAATCTGAATGAATCAGCACAAAATTTTGAATGTTTTGTATGATTCATATTTATTTAATTTCTAATGCCAATAAGCGTTGTTTCAGTCTTAATAATTCAGGCAAGGTTTCGAGTAATAGACTCATTTGCTTGAGCACCAATTGCCAATGTTCAGGCAGTTCAGAGTCATTACTCATATATTGAAGTTCATCCAGTTTGCTTTGGATGTGTTGTTGATCCAATTCGTGTTGTAGGATTAAGCTATCTTGTAAGGTCTGTAAACACCATTGCAACAGTTCCAAAATTTTAGGATCTTGAACCTGCTCACGATGGCTGCCCAAAGCAGCAATATAACTGAGTTGGCTATGGCTATAGACTAGATAACGGAAGGCATGTTGAATCAGTTCAGGGTTTGGTTGTGGTTCAGCACTTAGACTGGAAATCATGCTAGACAGTTCAATTTGCGCGTCATGCGCTAAGCGACGCGCCTTACGGTAAGCCATACTGTTGTTTTTACCCTGCTGATATTGCTCCACAATGGCCGTGAAATAATCCAAGGTTGCGTTACTGCTGTTCAGAATATTTTTTGAAATATTACGGAAATTCCAATCTGGCCAAATGGTATTGACTGCAAACCATGCAATGAAACAGCCGAGTAGGGTATCTATAATGCGTGGCAAAATGATGTCATAACCTGCACCTTTGAGGTTGAAAATCAGCAACACCATCAAGGTTGCCATGAGTGTGGCTATGGCGTATTTTTGTGAGCGTAAATAGAAAAAGGCCACCCCAGATAAAATGGTCAGGATCAGTTGTCCTTCAATACTGGGCACAAAATACAGTAGTGGTATACCTAAAATCACGCCCAAAACTGTTCCAAGGGTCCTCAGCTTTAAACGGCTCTTGGTGGCAAAATAACTGATTTGGCAGACAAATAAACTGGTGAGTAAAATCCAGTAACCATGTTTGGCAAATGGTAATAAAGAAATGGCATAGCCTACCGCAAAGACAAAGGCGATACGCACTGCATGACGAAACAGAGCCGATTCTGGGGTTAAATGTTGACGGAGTTTGAGCCACAGGTCTTGTATGCCATGAATGTCATCATCTAACAGATTTAAATTGTCTTGATGCGTAGAGTAATGCTGTTGGTAATGGTCTTGTTCAATGGCTAAGTTGGAAAATTGTTCTTGGACACTGCGTAAATTTCGTAACACCAAACTCAAGTTTTTGACTTCAATATTATGAGGATGATCTAAAACCCAATGGTGCATGGAATCTTCTAGGTATTGCAAAGCGGATGCATGTGTCGAATCCAATTCAAAAGCCTGTTGCTGCAATATACATTCTGCCAATTTTTGACAGGAGTTGGCTTGCAAACGAATATTTTTTTGAATCCGAAAGATTAAATCGGTGCGGCTAAAGTTGCGATGAATATTCTCGTAATGTAAATAATTGGACATGGCTTGTTCGTGGATGTCTTGCGCCAGAAAATAAAGATTGAGCCAGTACATGGTTTTTTGATTGGCCCGTGAAGCTTTTAAACGGGTCAGCAGTGAGGCTTTGCAATGATTTAAGCGTTGCACCACTTGCGCATTTTTCAGGGAAACCTCAAATAACAGCGTTTCGACATTCTCAATATTATCAGGATCAAACAGTCGCGCTTTTGCTTGTAATAAAGCTGCGAGTTGCTGAAAACTTTGCGCTAAATTATCTTGGACGGCCTGTGTGGGTTTGAGCAAATAGAACAGTATAGAACTGAGTCCGTACCACACCGCACCTAAAACAAAATAACTGGGTTGTTGATACCATGCTTGATATTCACCGAGCCCAAACATGGTGTAAATGGACAGTAAAATGGTGCCAAAAGAAATCGTGGCATAGCGTTGCCCTAATGCACCCATCAAAATTAGGAAGGCACTGGATAAAGATAGATAAAGAATAAACAGCAATTTATACGGGGCAAGAAATTCCAGAATACTGCTGACACTAAAAAATAAAATACAGACATAGAACAAATTGCGCAGACGAATACTAAGCCGATCATCGAAATCGGTAAGAGCTGCGGCAATCGCACCCAAAGTGACAGGGACAATTAAAAGTTGATGTCCTGTATAGAACAAACCGAGCGTTGTTCCAGTTAAAACAATCAAAATTTGTAAGCAGTAGACCCAAATAGAATTGGTGAAAAAAGGATGCAGAAACTGACGTAAAGGATTCACAGTATTGTTCTTTATAGAGTGTTATCGTTTTCCACTAGCCTGAGCTTTTTTAGCTCAACTGTCAATTCTGGAGTCATTATTGTTCAAGGCTTAGATCTATTTTTTCTTTGGCTCTGCCGATTTTATCGCAATTATTTTATCAAAATGCATGTGGATGAGACCAAATTGTGGATAAGTCTAGGTTTATCAACACGGTCGAAATGGTGAACTTGCACTTGTGCATAACCCCGAACTTATCCACAGTTTTGTTTAAATGACGCCACAAGCAATACGTTCTCCACCACCACCTAATGGTTTAGGTTGATCGGCATAATTGTCACCACCTGCATGAATCATCAGGGCATGACCTTGAACATCTGCCAATTTTAAGCGTGGTGCAATCAGTTTGAGCTGTGATTGTCCCGCAGAATTGACATGTAACACAGGTAAATCACCCATATGACCTGTCATAGGTGTTCCATGGTGGGCAACTTGAGTTGGGTTGTAATGCCCACCCGCAGCTAAAGCAGCTACCATTTTGCCGTCTTTTTCAGCAGGTTCGCATGAACCTTTTTCGTGGATATGAAAACCATGTGGGCCAGCAGGCAGATTGGTTAACTGTGTTTGAATGATTAAGCCGACAGGACTGTCTTGTAAGGTTACGGTTCCCACCGAAGCACCAATGCCTTGTGCAGAAACACTGTTTATTTGAACAGTACGTACATTAGACGTAGATTGGGTGGGGGTGGTACTACAACCTGCAATCAGCAGAGCAGTACAAAGCGTGAGTATCCCAGTATTAAAGTAAGAAGTTCGCATTCATGTTCCTTGTTCTGTGATCGATATGAATGATCACTATTTAATCAGATATTCAGCCTGAATAAGGTATTGATTGCGTTTGGGAATGTATAAGTTTCATCAATAAAAAAGCCAGTGGATATATCACTGGCTTTCAGAGATGGTTTTATTTAGGAGGATCTTTGGGGGGATCAAAGTCATTATCCAGATCATAAGCGAGACTCGCTTTAGGCATCATGAGTGCTTCTTCTTCATGAGTTTCATGCAGCCATTCACGCCAAATGGCGAGGAGTACCGCTAAAATTACGGGACCAATAAAAAGTCCAACCAAACCGAAGCTGGCGATACCGCCCAATACCCCAAACATAATCAGTAAGAACGGAATCTGGGTTGCGCCAGAAATGACCAAAGGACGAATCACGTTGTCCGCAGTACTGACAATACAGACGCCCCATGCCATGACACCAATTGCCTCTATGGTTTGCCCTTGAGCAAATAACCAGAGGGCAACGGAGGTATAAGCCACAGGAGGACCGAAGGGAATGAGTGCCAGTAAAAAAGTGATAATAGTCAGTACCATTGGATTCGGTACACCTGCAACCAGATAACTCAGACCTGCCAAGAAGGATTGGGCAACAGCAGTTAAACCTACACCATAAACCACAGCACGTGTGGTTTCAGAAATGGTATCAATATAATGGTGTACACGTGGACCAATAACCATTTCCAGTGCTTTACTCACCTGATTTAAAATGGTTTGTCCATCACGGTAAAAGAAAAACAGCGACATGATGGCAAAACACAGTTTAATAATATTTTTACTAATTTCATTCAGTAAAAATTTGCCATAATTCAGATGACCTTGAATCCAATTGGAAATATTCTGAATAATACTGTTTGGGTCTTGATTTAATTCTTTGAGAGTCCGTGTAATTTCTTTACCAATCACAGGCAGGTCACGGATAAATTGTGGAACATTGAAATGCCCAGAAAAGACCTGCTTCTGTAGTTCGTAATAGAGATTACGTCCTTCATGCTGCAAAATAAAAATGGCAAATGTGAGTGGAATTCCAATGACCAAGATAATGAACAAGATCATCAATGTGGCACTGAGAGTAGAGCGTTGACCACAGGACCGGTAAATTGACTGGTACAGCGGCCAAGTCATATAGGCAATAATCGTAGCCCACAGTACTGGCACAATAAAGTATTTGAGCACATGAAAGCCCAAAAACATCAGGATAAAAAACAATCCAAATAACAAGACTTTCTGTATTGTAGGCGCGTATTGTTGCACTATTTTTCACTGATTAATATTAAAGTTCAAACTCATCTTAACCGAAAACAGCACACTCGAAAATGAGTGCTCGGCAAGTTTCACATAATCTCGACGTGGTTGTGTTATCCCTCAAAAATCAAAACCATTCGCTTGGATCATCAATAATGGCGTTCAATACAGGCTGCCATTGGCTTTGCAGGGTGACATAGTTTTTCTGAGATTTATCAAATACACTTAAACCTTGCATCGCCAGTTGTCCATAAGCAGTACGTTCTGAAATCCATGCGATAGGTTGCTGTTCAATTTTGCTGAAGAATTCTTGAATTTCTTTTGAACCCGAAGTATTGGCTTTTACGCGGTTTGCCAATAGCAAAATTTGCACTTTTCCTTTACGAATACGCTTAATCTCTTGCAAATGCTTTAAGAAGCGACGGGTACTATCGATATCGAAAAATGAAGGCTGCAATGGTGTGATAATGGCGTGGGCTTCACTGATTAATTGTTCGGCTTGACTGTCTGATAACGCCCCAGGCGCATCAATGACCAGATACTCAATGTTTTTTGGACTTTCGCCCACGGACTTGTCTTGACGCCAATCCAGACTTTGAATATTCGCAGCAGTTTCAGGGCGTTGTTTCAGCCACTGACGTGCGGATTTCTGATTATCCGCATCGGCAAGAGCGACTTTATAGCCTTTTTGAGCTAATGCTGCGGCAAGACTAATCGCTGTGATAGTTTTCCCACAACCCCCTTTCTGATTGGCAATTAAAATTGTTTTCATGACCCTAAAGATTTAATTCTGTTCAGTCCTAGCATATCATTCTTTTGTGCGAAGACTAGGGCACAGGACAAAAGTTGTAAGTCAAAATTTATTTGAAATTAGGATGAATGCATGTCGATTTGGATGGCTATGCTGATAGGGGCATGTATAGGGGTTGTACTGACGACATTAATTTTAAGTCAAACCCGTAACGGCAAAATTAAAGCTGAATATGAACGCTATATTGCAGAGTTGCAATTGGAACATCAGCAAGCCCTTACTCAGGCACAAAAACGCAGTGTAAATACCAGCCGTGCAGTATTAAAAGGCAAAATGGCGGAACAATTTGCCCCGATTTTACCTGAGTTTCAATACTTACCCAGTGATGCCAAGTTTTTAGGTGATCCTGTAGATTATGTGGTCTTTGATGGTTATACCGATTTGCGCGATGGACAAGGCAAAGTTGATGATGTGGAGATTGTACTCATCGATATTAAAAGTGGCGGCGCGCGACTTACTAAAGGTCAGCAAGCGATTGCACAAGCCATTCAGCAAGGTCGAATTCGTTTTGAGACCATTCGGATTGATTTTGAAGACAGTTAACGCAACACCTTAAATATTGACAGTCTTGCATTTAAGAAGACGGTAATTTTTGCGCACGTGCCAATAACATTTGTTGCCCAATTTTTGGAATGCCTTCAGCATAAAAATAATCATACTGATCGAGCTGAAAACCTGCTTTAGCTAATGCCAGCTCGATATTGCGATTTAAGCGACAACCATCTGCCAAACGTTTCTGAATAGGTGTAATCAGATGTTGCAGTTGGCGAATTTTTTTATTTTCGGTATTGAGTACATGCTCGACCAAATGCAAAGTTCCCGTCGGTTTGAGTACGCGTTGAATTTCTTGCAAGACTTGATCCAGTCGTTTTACGCTACACAAGGTCCAAGTACTGACCACATGGTCGATAGAGTGATCGGCTAAGGGAATATGTTCCGCACAGGCTTGTAAATGCTGAACGTCGATATCACTTGCAAAAATTCGGTTCGAGGCTAATTTGAAAATATCTTGATTAGGCTCAAGGGCATACAGTAAATCTACATTTTGATAAAATGGTAAATTGATGCCTGTACCAAAGCCAATTTCGAGTACTTCACCTGCAACAGGCAGTAAAAGTTCACGCCGTTTATCCATTAAACTGGGCGTTTGCATCACCTGATTGAGCAGGTGAGGGAAAATCTGTTGTTGATAAAACTGATAAAGCATGGTGGTATCTGTCCAATTTAAATAGCTGTTGACTTGGTGGGTTGTGACCAAACTCTTCTATATTGTTACCAATTCTGCAAATTTTAAGCTGTTATTCAGGCGTATGCTTGACACTAGAACAGGTTTAAAAGCAATACAAGAGGTCGCCATGAACATTCGAATGATCGCACTTTCATTATTCGGTTTGAGTATGTTGAGTACAGGCTCAATGGCATCTTCTGTCGAATATAATATTGCTAAAGGTTTGGCACCAATTATTCAAGATCAATCAATTTCGGTATTGCAGCCCTTTAAAGGTGATTTTCGGATTTTAGGTTCTAAAACCTATACTGATGATGAGCAAGCCAAGTTTTCACCCATTGATTATGCAGTGAGCTGGGGCCTGTTTGCGGAACCTGAAATTGCCCGTCATATTTCGGTTAATCAGTATGACCGCTACTTGAATTGGAAAATGGATAAAGTGCCAGTGCCAACTGAGCAAGCCATGCAAATGGTATCGAATATGCATATTATTCCTGCCAATCCTAAGGTTGCACAGCAAATTCAAAAAGTAAAACGAGGAGATTTGGTACGCTTACAGGGAGATTTGGTCGAGGTTAAAGACAAAGATCTGGTTTGGCGCTCATCTTTAACGCCCACAGATACTGGCGATGGTGCATGTGAATTATTTCGTGTGAAATCTATTGTTTGGATTGAGAAAGTCAAAACTTAATTCGATGCGCTCGGGCACTGTTCAACCTTTATTTCATCGTGAAGAGCAGGACAAATTTGAACAGTGCTTTTATTGGTGAACGAGCAATTATTTTGCAGTTAACGCTTGCCCTTCAAACTCAATACCTGCCCAGCCATTTTGCATGAACTGGCGAATGTTTTGATGATCTGTTGCTTCAGGCGTTGCCAGTACCGCAGCATAGTGCTCTGCAAATAGAGACAAGGTTTGCTCAGGGTTTAAATCATTGAGCTTGGCAAAAGAAAAAACTTTAGCACTGCCTTGGTTTTCGCTTGCAGCATTGCTGTGTTGTCCATTTTTAAACGCAGTTGGGGTGTGGGTATAACGTGCTTCGATATAAGCCAACACATCTGAAAATTTAGCTTCGCCAGATTGTAATTGCGCCAGTAAGTCCTGAGCCATAATGTCCTCAAACACAGTAGAAAATGGGTTCTGACTATAGCAAGTTTTGTCTAAATTCGGATGCTTTTTATGTTGGCTCTGTCATGATTTTATCAGAGTGAGCGTTGACAATACGGGATGGGAAGAGGATAACAGGGTTTATTTGAACGAAGATGATCAAGGCATGAATTGGCTATTAGTGGCACTGGGTGGTGCAATCGGTGCTGTTTCTCGTTATGGGTTGGGCAGCTATTTCATTAAATCCAGTTCGACCTTTCCGTGGGCAACATGGTGTATTAACTTGCTGGGTTGTTTTTTGGCAGGTGTATTTTTTGCCTTTAGTCAGCAATATCCAACTTTACAGAATAATGCACGTTTATTTTTAATGGTGGGCATATTAGGAGGCTTCACCACATTTTCGAGTTTCGGCTTAGAAACCTTTAATTTACTGCGCGAAGGACAAGCCATGTGGGCAATTGGCTACGCTGTTTCGAGTGTGATGTTTGGAGTGATTCTTCTGGCCGTGGGCTATGTTATTTTTTCCCATCTATTGCCATTAAAAACTTAAGTAAAAAAAAAGAAGTCTAAGTGGAGGATAGAGACTTAGACTTCTGAATAGTTGTAGTTTAGAACGTCAAACTTAAAGCAAGATTAATTTTTAACGATTACGCTGAAAACGTGCAAAACGTTTATTGAAGCTGGCAACGCGACCTTCATTGCTGGCTTGACGAACTTCACCTGTATAAAACGGATGTGAGGCGCTGGAAATATCTAAGCTGACATAGGGATAAACCTGTCCTTGATATTCTTTTTGCTGCGCTGTATGCATGGTACTTCCAATAATAAAGTAAGCATCGGCATTGGTATCATGAAACAGTACTTCACGATATTCGGGATGAATGTTCGGACGCATTTTAAGACTCCTTATTGAATTTAAATTGATATGTTATAATATAACACAAATAATCTAAATAAAAAGACTGATATCATGATCAGTCTTTTATGGCGTTTTATTGGATATGCGGGGAAGGGACAAGTTCTTCAAAAACATCATTTAAATTATCATTTACTTTTAAATGAATCAGATTCCAATAATGTCCAGAGACGGTGCGATTGACCATTAAGGTGTCAGGAGAAGGTTTAAACACATCCCAATATTTCAGGGATGATTTCACCAGTTCCATGCCATCATGATGCGCTGAATTTTCTGCAAAATCATAATGTGTTGTCAGTGGACGCATTAACACTTCTAACCAAGCTTGATATAGAGGTTCTGGGAATTTGCCTTGTTCAGCAATGGCATGTAAGGCATTCAGTTGCTGTTCAATTTCGGAAATATCCTGTCGACGTGAGGCTTGGATCAATTGTTTGAAATGATGCACAATTTCATTAGACAGCACTTTCACACCGCCGTAATCATAAATAATCACACTGCCATCTTCACGAAATGCGAAGTTACCTGGGTGTGGGTCACAGTGAAAGCGTTTCAGATAAAAAATTTCCTGCCCAATCGCACGCAGTAAGCGTCGTCCCAATTCATTACGGGTTTGTTGTGGCCAAGTGCTGGCAGTTTCAATACTGTCACCAGCTTCTAAGCTCAAAGTCAGAATATGTCGTGAAGAGTAGTCGGGATAGACCTTGGGAATAATAATTTTACTGTCGAGTTTTTCATGGAAGGTACGTGCGACTTCCAAGTTCTGTGCTTCAATCTGATAATTGAGTTCATTGTCTAAACTGTGTTGGATTTCTTTAAATAAACGATCTTGTAATTTACGATCAACCTTTAATACCCCCATCAGACGCAAGGCGAGTCTTACTTGTTTGAGATCACTCTCACAGGCTTCATCTACGCCAGGATATTGCACCTTCACTACCACTTGTTCACCATGCGGCAAGATGGCTTTATGCACTTGACCAATCGAGGCAGCGGCAAAAGGCTGTTCATCGAACTGTTTAAAGATTTGATCTAAGGGTTTGCCTAGTTCTTTTTCGACTTGTTTTTTGATTTCGCCAAATGGCATGGCAGGGGCTTGACGTTGCAGTTTGGCAATCGCTCGTGATACTTCAGGCGGAAAAATATCTTTATATTGTGAGGCAATTTGACCCACTTTCATCACGGCGCCTTTCATCTCACCGAGCGTGTCTGCAATTTGAATCCCAATATCCTGAAACAACTGGCTACGTGCCGCATTTTTTTGTTCTTCATCGGCATTAAAGTTTCTAATAGAGTTGGACACGGTTTTGGTGGCAATACTTGCAGTCATACTAGCAAGTTTCATAAAGCGACGACCAGGTGTACGAGTCGTTTTGGCCATGCAGTGTACCTCGGAAAGATCTTAATCTTGAGTGTTTTTGATCATAGGCGTTAAAACTAAGTTTGCCTATTTTAAATTGTTAAAAATGCGTGAATATATTTAAATTTTCGCTTCAAATTTTCAACTTTTATGGTTGTTGTTCTGTATTTAAGGCTCAAATACATTGAATTATTGGGCATCAATACAGGATAAAAAAGATCAATAGAATGCTGAAAGCTGTGACGAGTTTGATTGGAGCAACAGACTGGTGGGTTTAAAATAGGAAGTATTCCCTCGTATTCAAGTTACAAGGGAATATAGTCTTTGATTAAGCCGATTGTTTGAGACGATGATTATTGAGATAGAGGCGGCTGAGCAAGAGCACACAAGCCACGGTTAAACCGACAATCAAGCCGACCCATACGCCTGCTGCTTGCATGGACGTAAAGCGCGCCAAATAAATACCGACAGGAAAAGCCACGACCCAATAGGCTATCATGGTGATCCACATTGGCCCTTTGGTGTCTTGCATACCACGCAAACAGCCCGCAGCACTGACTTGCCATGCATCCATGAGTTGATAGGTGATCGCAAATAAAACCAGATACATTGCAATTTGTGCCACATCATAGTCCGATGTATAAATCGCAATAATTTCGGCACGGAACACCCAGAGTAACAACATGGTAATAAGGGCAAAGCAGGTGCCCGCCGTCAATCCGACAGTTTGAACTTTGCGCATGGCTGCCCAGTTTTTCTCACCATAATAGGTTCCAACACGAATGGTGAGTGCAATCGCCAAGGACATTGGAATCATAAACAATTGTGAGGTAATCGAGATTGCAATTTGATGGGCAGCGACAATCGTATCGCCCAATGGACTGAGAATAATCGCCGCAGTACTGAAAATACTGACTTCAAAGAAAATAGCTAAACCAATCGGCAAACCCAATTTTAAAATGCGTTTAATCCAGTAAGGGTCAATTTTTTCCCATAGGGCAAAGACTTGTGTCGATTTATATGCACTGCTTTTAAAAATATAGGTGGCAAGGGTCAAGAACATCAACCATTGCAAAATGGCCGTTGCAAAGCCACAGCCTGCACTACCCAATTCGGGTACAGGTCCTAAGCCATACATAAACACAAAGTTCAACGGAATCAGTGCGACTAAAGCTAGAAGGCTAATGGCGGTGACAGGTCGTGGATAGCCTAAAGCTTCGGAATAGCCGCGCAGCGCCGCATACATGGTCACAGCAGGCATACCAAAACCAATTGCATGTAAAAATAGGCTGGCTTTGGGTTGTAGGCTTTCAGGTACACCAAACAGTGGCAGTAAAAACGGCATAACTTGTAAAACAAGTCCTGCAATGGTTCCTAAAATAAAAGCGACCCATAAAGACTGTCGGGCAATGGTGGCAATTTTTTCAGGGGTACGCGCCCCTTTGGCTTCCGCCACCAAAGGTGTGGTCGCAATCATGATGCCACTAAACAGCAGCATGACAGGAATCCAAAGACCAACCGCAACAGCAATCGAGGCTAAATCGTTTGGAGATAAATGTCCTGCCATAATGGTATCAATTAATCCCAAACCAGCTTGGGCAAATTGCGTCACCAAAATGGGTAACATTAAATGGAAAAGTTGTTTTAATTCATAGCGGGTAGATATGACATTCGACACAAAAATTACTCATCTTCATTATGTGCTTGGTCAGAATAGATTTAGCGTTGTAAAGTGAGAAGCACACCAATAAAAATTACGACGCCGCCGAGTAAACGCTGCCAATTCACAGGCGTTTTGTCGGTACCAAGTAGACCAAAATGGTCAAAAATCATCGATGTCAGAATTTGGCCAAAAATAACCAAACCTGAGAACGTGAGAAAACCTAATTTAGGGGCAGTATAGATGCTTATACTGATGGCATAAACCCCTAAGCATCCACCTAGCCACAAGTACCAAGGAATACTGGAAAAATCTTGTAAATTAGGTTTAGGTACAGGTTGGAATAGCACAAACAACGCTAAGACGATAGTTCCCACAGTAAATGACAGTAATGCTGCTTGTAGTGGGGAATGTAAATGTTCTCTTAATTGACTGTTAATAGCAGTTTGAAAGGTCATGGCAATACCAATACCGAATGCAAGCGGTAAGAAAAACAGCAATTGACTCGATATTTTCATCATTTTAACCCATTCATTCTTCTTGTCTTTTTATCAGTCTAATCCAAATACACATAGATTTCATAAGTGTCTTGATGCAGTCATGTTAAAATATGCAAGATTCCCATTGTGCTTTAGAGTCTTTTCCTTGACTGATTTACATCCTGAAAATATCCCCTTGTCTTTATATATTCACATGCCTTGGTGTGTGCGTAAGTGCCCGTATTGCGACTTTAATTCTCATGCGGTGCCAGATGGCAAACTGTCTTTGGATTTGGAGCAACAGTATTTACAGGCTTTGGTTGAGGACTTTAAGACCCAAGTTGAATTTGCTCAAGGTCGAGCCATTCATAGCGTATTTATTGGTGGTGGAACGCCCTCGCTTATTTCTGCACAAGGTTATCAATGGTTATTTAGCCAATTAAAAGCCTTGTTGCCTTTTGAGGCCGACTGTGAAATTACCTTAGAAGCCAATCCAGGTACGGTCGAGCATGATCCTTTTGCTGATTATTTGGCAGCAGGCATTAATCGCCTCTCAATTGGGGTTCAAAGCTTTAACACCGAGCATTTAACCAAGTTGGGACGAATTCACAGCAATGCCGATGCGATTTCTGCGATTGGTTTGGCACGTGATGCAGGATTTCAGCGGATTAATGTGGACTTAATGCATGGTTTGCCTGAACAGACTTTAGAACAGGCTTTACTGGATTTAAAGCTGGCGGTGGAAAATGGTGCAACTCATATTTCATGGTATCAATTAACCATTGAACCGAACACGGTGTTCTTTAGAACGCAGCCTATTTTACCTATAGATGATTTACTTGAAGAAATTCAAGTGCAGGGTGAAGCTTATTTAAAAGCACAAGGTTTTATTAACTATGAAGTTTCGGCATGGCGTAAAGAATTGCCTTCGGCACATAATTTGAATTACTGGCAGTTTGGCGATTACTTGGCAATCGGGGCAGGCGCACATGCCAAAGTTACCCAGCCAGATGGCGTGTACCGTTTTCAGAAAACCCGTTTACCTAAAGATTATTTAGCCAAAGTTCCTGCGGAGCATGTGCAGTTTAAACGGATTGAAGCAGATGAATTGCCGTTTGAGTTTATGATGAATGTGTTGCGTTTAAATGATGGGGTTGCTGCCGAAAATTATGCGCAGCGTACAGGTTTGAGTTTGGATGATCTAGCCGACACCTTAACTTCACTCCGTAGTCGAAAGTTGATGTCGGATGATGCAACTCGTTTGGCATGTACCGAGCAGGGGCATGTGTTTTTAAATTCGGTGCTGGAAGAGTTTCTTTAGCTTAAATAAATCATTATTTTTTTATTGACAGGTATCGCATCTTATTGAAACTAAAAATGATTGGTCAAGTTTGAAGGTTCTATCTAGCAGTTCAATTCAAGATGAATTGGACTTTTTGTTGATTGTGAAAGGCTGAACTACACTGATTTTTCAAACTGCACCGTCCTTTCAATCGTTTAAATTAAAAACATGGCTTGAGTATGTTTTTTTAAGAAGTTTTATTGTATTGCTAAAATATCTTATGCGACGTTTTTTGACTTTGTACGAATTAGCTTACATCAATTCCCGCTTTTTGCACCTATGCGCCGCATCATGATTTTCATAAGATAGAACCATAGAGAGCAGGATGCTCCAATAGAATAACAATAAAGATCTGCACAAGGACGAAGGTAAGACAGGAGTCATACCTCAGCATTGAATATGAAAAACCCCGACAGGATGTCGGGGTTTTTTATTGGCCAAATTTTTATTGATTGCAAAGAAAAGCTTCGAATTACATCTTAAAAACAGTGCCACTGTGAAACTTTGCTATGCTGAATAAATGAGCTGCGGTACAGGACTCTAAGTTTCGAAAAGTTGAAAATAACCACGCAATAATAAAGGAGAATTCGCATGGTACAGACCAGCCAAGACCGTAATCCAACCCCTGATTTAGCTGAAGATAATGCCTTTTTCCCTTCGCCTTACTCACTTTCTCAATACACTGCCAGTAAAACTGATTTTGATGGCACGGACTATCCAACGCCTTATACTGGGAATAAAAAAATTCTGATGATTGCAAGCGATGAACGCTATTTGCTCATGAAAAATGGCAAATTCTTCTCTACGGGCAACCATCCTGTAGAAACCTTGTTGCCGATGTATCATCTAGATCGTGCAGGTTTCAAAATTGATATTGCGACCTTATCGGGCAATCCCGTCAAGCTTGAAATGTGGGCGATGCCTCATGAAGATGCTGTGGTGCCAGCAACATTCCAAAAATATTTAGCCCAGTTTAAAAAGCCTTTAAAACTTGCAGATGTATTGAAAAATAGTTTAGGTGAGGACTCTCCCTATTTGGCTGTCCTTATTCCCGGTGGGCATGGTGCTTTAATTGGTTTACCTCAAAGTGAAGACTTAAAAACTTTATTGAAATGGGCGGTAGCCAAAGATAAATTTGTGATTTCTTTGTGCCATGGGCCAGCAGGATTATTGGCAGCAGCTGTGAATGAAGCACCAGAAAATTATATTTTTAAAGGCTATAAAATGTGTGTTTTCCCTGATGCACTAGATCAAGGAGCAAACCTAGATATTGGTTATATGCCGGGGGAGTTACCTTGGTTATTGGCGGAACGCCTCGAACAATTGGGTGTTGAGGTGGTCAATAAAGAGATGTCGGGACAATGTATTCGTGACCGTAAGTTAATTACAGGCGATAGTCCATTGGCATCGAATACCTTGGGTAAAATGGCAGCTCAGGCTTTATTGGAAGAAGTTCAGTAGAGAAATGAAAAGAGATGCGAAGAATAAAAAAGACCGCTTTAGCGGTCTTTTTATTGAGTTTATAACTTAGTAATCAAAACTAAAATGTTCCGCAGCTAATGAGGTCATGGTGCGTGAAGGGTTGACCATCGCTTCAGCATGACCTTGTGTACGTGGTAGCAAACGTTCAAAGTAGAAGTCTGCGACTTTAATTTTAGCTTTATAAAATTCTGGGGTTTCTTGACCTTCACCTGCTGCAAGTTTAGCAGAAGCTACTGCCGCTTGTTGCGCCCAGAAATAAGCCATCATCACATAGCCCGAGAACATGAGGAAGTCTACAGATGCACTTGATACGATATCGCGGTCTTTACGTGCTGCAAGCATAATACGCACAGTTAAAGCATTCCACTGTGCGCAAAGCTTGGTTAAATCCCACGCAAAACGGCGCATGTATTTATTGCGTGCATGTTGACCACAGAATTTTAAAATTTCAGCCGTATAGTCACGAATCACTTTACCTTTAGAGGTCAGTAAAACTTTACGACCAATCAAGTCCAGTGCCTGAACACCTGTAGTTCCTTCGTATAGGGTTGAAATACGTGCATCTCGTGCAATTTGTTCCATCCCCCATTCTTTAATATAACCGTGACCACCATAAACTTGCATACCATGATTGGCTGCTTCTAAGCCTAATTCTGTTAGAAAGCCTTTTAAAATTGGGGTGTAAAAACCTAAATGATCATCGGCTGCTTCAAATGCGGCTGTATCGCCCAGTGTTAATGCATCGGCCATTTTGTCGGCAATTTGTGCAGCATGATAAATCATGGCACGGCCACCTTCAGCAATCGCTTTTTGAGTCAACAACATACGACGCACATCGGCATGGTGAATAATCGCATCCGCGACTTTTTCAGGGTCTTTTTTACCTGAAAGGGCACGCATTGACATACGTTCTTTGGCATAAGGTAACGCGCCTTGGAAAGACAGTTCAGCATGTGCAATACCTTGAATCGCGGTCCCAATACGTGCAGTATTCATAAAGGTGAACATGGCATGTAAGCCTTTGTTCGGTTCACCGATTAAATAACCTACAGCATTGTCAAAGTTTAAGACTGCTGTTGCAGAAGCTCGAATCCCCATCTTATGTTCAATCGAACCACACGTTACAGGGTTGCGTTCACCGAGGCTGCCATCCTCATTCACCAAAAATTTAGGCACAATGAACAGAGAAATACCTTTGGTGCCAGCAGGTGCATCTGGAAGGCGGGCGAGAACGATGTGAATGATATTTTCAGTTAAATCTTGTTCACCCGCAGAGATGAAAATTTTGGTGCCTGAAATATTATAGGTACCATCGCTATTTGGCTCTGCTTTGGTTTTGACTTGGCCTAAGTCTGTACCACATTGTGGCTCTGTTAAACACATGGTACCTGACCATGTCCCTGCAACCAAATTTGGCATATACAGATTTTTTTGTTCATCTGTACCAAACTGTAAAATGGTGTTCATACAGCCAATACTTAAACCAGGGTACATCTGGAATGACCAGTTTGCCGTCCCCATCATTTCCGATTTAATCAAGTTTAAAGATTGTGGTAAGTTTTGACCGCCAAATTCCTCAGGGAAAGATAAACCTTGCCAACCACCTTGGACAAATTGGTCATAGGCTTCTTTAAAACCTTTTGGCGTTTTCACTTCACCATTGTCAAAATGACAGCCTTCTTCATCGCCAGATTGATTAATTGGCGAAAGTACGTTTTCACAAAAATCCGCTGCACCTTCTAGAATCATGTCTACAGTGTCAGCATCAGCGAGTTCGCCGTTGGATAAAGTTTTGTAATGTGCAGGGTAATCAAACACTTCATTCATTAAAAAACGAATGTCGTGTAGGGGAGCTTTATATGCTGGCATGATATTAATCCTAATTTAGAAATAGTTTTGGATTATCCGAATCGATAATTTGATTATTCACATTAGTTATAAAAATACATTGATAGTGTAGCCCAATAGAAATGTCAGAAAGGCTAATTAAAGTAAAAAATGTTATCAAAATATTGTATTTTTTTGCTACAGTATCTGCGGTCTTTTGATCATTTAATCAATTTTTTTGATGTCTTAAAGTATAAATAAATAAGGGGTTTAAAAAAACCTATGCGTTTAAAATATTTAAGTTGCTGTCTTTTAAGTTTGAGCATAGTCGGTTGCTCTCAGCATGTCATAAAATCCAATTCGAATACATCTAATTCGACCAATACCTCTTTGGAACAACAAGCGGTTACTGGCGTCAATGCGATGTATGAATATCCGAGTTACGATTATCGCGGTAACATGGGTTTCCAGTTTGATACCAGTAAAGGCAAAGTTGCCAATACCCAAACAACTTCTAATTCGACGCAGAATTTAGACCCCGCCATTCAAAAGCAGTTAGATCAGTACTTAAAACAACAAAAGTTGTCGTTGAGTAAACAAGAGAAGCAGGCCTTGTATGAGGCGATTCTTGCAGAGCAAAGCCCGTATTCTTACGGTCAAGGTTCGGATTCATCATCTGCCCGCATTGCTGCAGGTCTGATGAATTTTATGAATGATTTAAAAATTAGCTATGATGGTTCGGTACATTATCGAGACAAAATGGCATCTTTAAATCTGGTGGCCAAGTATCAAAAACCAACGCTATTGGTTGAAGCGAAGCTCCCAATGGTGGTGGATTTTCAAAACTATAAGTTCTATGCCAATTATTTTGCGTTCATGCCTTACTTGGTCAATAAAGACAGTCAGGCATCTTATGCATATTTAGATTTTTCTAAATATAAACAAGATCTTGATCGTGTAAATGTGCCTAAACTGGTCGATTACCTGAAACAGATGAATGCTTTGCCTTATGTATTGGCTGATACTAAACAATTGCAGCGTATGCATGTTTCAGCATCAGAAAAACAACAGGGCATCAGCAATAAAATCCGCTATCAAGGTGATTTGGGCAATTTAATGCTGCAAATGAGTCTGTTTGAGCAGATTAATAAACCATACCTTACTCAGCGAGTCATGGGCGTGGTTGAAACTGATACCGTTAGTGAAGATGCTTCAATTGTAGCAGAAGAGGCCGAAAAAGCTGCAGACGCAGCGGTTGCAGCAAGCAGTGAATCAGTGAGTGCACAAGCCTATGCATCTTCAGAGCGTGTAGCAACCTTAATTAATAATCGTTTGGATGAGTTGTTATATCCAGAGCAAGAATCAACTGATGCATCTGAACATACAGAAGAGGTTGCCGAAGCGCAGGAAGAAACTGTTGAAGATGAAGTAGCAGAAGATGTTGCTACGGGTGCAGTTGCTGCAGCATCATCAAGTCAACTTTTATCGGAACAGGCATGTGAAGCATTGTTGAGCAGTAAAAAACATCTCGCAATTGGTGATGTAACTTACTGTCAAGATATCTATGGCATCAAGTTGCTACAAACAGCGCAAGGTAAAGCGAAATCAACCGCTTCTGCTTCTGCACTGGAGCAAAAAGTGTTGGCGATGCAAGAGGTAGAACATATTTTTGAACCTTATGTTAGCGATCAATTAACCGATGTGCAGGCGTTTAAAGCGCTTTGGATTAAGCATCAACCTGAAATTCAGGCTGCTTTAGCAGAAAGTGGGCAGGCTATGCCAGTCACTATAGATGTGGCGTTGGATAATCAAGGTCGTGCAGTAGATTTGGCATATCAATTACAATTTGCTGATGAGACCATTGGGAACTTCGGTATCAATCTAGATATGCAAGTCTCGAATTATGGACATGCCACACCGATTGATAAAAAAGCATTACGCGATGCCAAATCGGTTGAGGAAGTCACCAAAGGCTCAATGCTAGAAAATGTAGTGACAGGCTTTACCAAATCGTTAGGTATGTCTGGAACTGGTGTAGATGGACAGCAGGGAGAACAGTTGAGCTTTGATCAGCAGTTGTCGGACTTGGCAGAAAAAACTTTTGCAAACACAGGTTCTTATATTAAGACTTACCAATCGGTCTTCGTCTTGATGCTGTCTGCAAACCGCCCTGAAATAGTGAAGCATTATAGCAATAGCGAATTAAATGAAATTGCAGAAGTCTATGCTTACCGTTTCAATGACCGTTTAGAAGAGCCGAAAGGCAAAGCTTTAACTCGTTTGAATAGCCTGAAAGCAAAGCACAAATTACTAGATCCAGATCAGTTTGATGAGTTGGGTTATAGCGCTGCGCGTATTGTTCAAGACGCTTCGGAAGGTGCGAAAGAATATCAGGCATGGAACAAGCGAGTTCAGCAGTATAAAACGCCGCAAGCGGTCTTTGCAGATTATTATATTGAGTTATTTCAGGATGACTATGAGCTCAATGCTGAGCAAACCAAAACTTTAAAAAGTGCGGCAGCGGTACTGGGGCAAGCATTTGCAGATGATCGTAAGGATAAACTTTCCGAGCAATCTATTGCCAAGTTAAACAAAGACCACGATGGTTTTATGGATTATGATCTGTATGAAAAAGCGTATGTCGCTGTGGTTAAGCATTTGAAATAAAGTCATGTATTCAAAAAAGCCAACCTAAGTCGGTTGGCTTTTTTTATTTTCTCAAGGGTGTTCTTGAGTGATTAAAGGAAATCTTTTAATTCAGGTTTCACCCCATTCCAAATGGAAAAGGCTTCTATGGCTTGTCCAACTAACATGCCAAACCCTTCAGAACTTGGGATACCGCGTGCTTTGGCTTGGTCAAGAAAACTGGAGGGTTTACCGTAAGCCATTTCGTAAGCATGGTGAAAAATCAGTTGCTCTGGAAGGATTAAGGCTTCACCACTCAAACTGGCAGAAGTGGCATTAATCACCAGATCAAATTCTCCAGTTAAGGTAGTGAGTGCTGTCGCACTGAGTTCAGCTTGCGGCACATACTGTTGTAAATCTGTCACCAGTTGTTCCGCACGAGATAGCGTACGGTTGGCGATCACGATATGTTTCGCGCCTGCTTGTACCAAAGGATAAATCACACCACGTGTTGCCCCACCTGCACCTAAAATTAAGATGCGGCTTTGAGCGAGTGACCATCCCAAAGCATGGATCGCATCGACCAGACCTTGACCATCGGTATTGTCGCCATGAAGTATGCCATCTTGCATCCATAGCGTATTGACGGCTTTGGCAATCTTGGCTCGTTCGGTCAGTACCTGACATTGCGCAAAGGCTTGCTCTTTAAATGGAACAGTGACATTCATACCACAGCCACCTTGAGCGAAAAAATCTTGCACACTGGCTTCAAAGCCATCTAGAGGGGCTAAGCGTTTGCTGTAGCGGAGGTCGATGCCTGTTTTTGCTGCAAAGGCATGATGAAGTTCAGGGGAACGAGACTGTTCAATCGGGTTGCCGATGACAGCGAATTGTTTGCTCATCGCACAAAATCCATGTGAGAAATGCCGTTCAATATACGGCAAATTGCACTCAGGCTAAAGCGCTAACCTATTTTTTCTGGGGTGGAAATCAAGTGCTTATGGATTACAAATATTGTGAATCGTATCAAAGATGAGTTTTGCAGTGGTCAGGGCTAAGCCAATTGCAGCAAGTACAGCAATACTGATCGACGCATTATCATTGAATGCACTTTCGGAAAAAATAGTCGTACTGATTGAACTCAGGAAGACAATAGCAAAGCAGGAAAAAACCATGATGGTTGAACTAACTTTTTTTGTGAACATGTTAGAGACCTCAGATGACAGCACAGAACGATACGAGATTTTCATGTCATTAAAATGAATATATTAAAAATACCTTCTTCAGTTTATGTATTTTTAAACCGTAAAGAGCGGGAATGCTGTTTTAAAGCGGTGACAGTATTTTTGATAAATGCAAAGAATAGACATTTTTGTAGAAGACATTCTACGGGGAGTTTGCAGGGAAATATACAAATCTAAGCTATAAGTCGCCCTGATCTGGTTAAAAAGGGCGTACTTAAGGTTTCAAAATTGTAAGTGCGTGTGTCTATTTGAGTAGATTGAGCCAATCTTGAGGTTTTAAATAATAATCCGTGAGCTTTTTCTCGGCAGAGTCTGCCTCCCATTCAGGGCGATATGACCAACCCGCTAAATTAGGCAAACTGACCAAAATCGATTCAATTCGTCCGCCTGTTTGTAACCCAAATAATGTGCCACGGTCATAAACCAGATTGTATTCGACATAACGACCACGACGGTAAATCTGGAATTCACGTTGTGCTTCAGTATAAGGTTTATCTTGATTTTTTTGGAAAATTGGCAGGATCGCGTTTAGGTAACCATTGCCCACCGCTTGAATGTAGTTAAAACAGGTTTCAAAGTCCCATTGATTTAAATCATCAAAGAACAAACCACCAACACCGCGTTGTTCATCACGATGTTTTAAATAGAAATAGTCATCACACCATTGCTTATGCTCGGCATAGACGCCATCGCCAAATGGAGCACATAAGTCATACGCCGTTTGATGCCAAGACCGTACATCTTCATCGTTAGGATAAAATGGGGTGAGGTCAAAACCACCCCCAAACCACCAGATTGGGTCTTGTCCTTCAGGCTCCGCTACAAATAACCGTACATTGGCATGTGAAGTCGGCACATTCGGATTTTTAGGATGAATCACTAAAGACACCCCCATGGCTTGGGCTTTTGCACCTGCAATTGAAGGATGACGTTCAGTGGCAGAAGCAGGCAGTTTGGAAATGTTGATGTGTGAGAACATCACACCACCTTTTTCAATCACTGTACCATTTTGTAATACGCGTGAACGTCCGCCACCGCCTTCAGGGCGTTGCCAATCATCAATGATAAATTCAGCAGTTCCACCGCCAGCACGTTCTTGTTGTTCTAAGCTAGCACAAATACGGGCTTGTAAATCGAGAAGAAAGTCACGAACACGTTGAATATCTGTGGACGTTGGATGTTGCATCTCAACCCTCTAAAAAATAATAAAAGTTGCCCTAACATGTAACATAAAATCATAAAAAAATTAAGGTTTTTTCTTATTTGGATAAATAAGTTGGTTGGTTTGAATTACAGTATCTATCTGATCTCATAGAAATTATCCCGACTAAAAGGCTAGGTTGAATTCTGAATTTAAGCTCCGCACAATAGAGGAAACACGCCTGTTGTATCAGGCAGAGATTCTGATGAGGCATCCATGACTCAAGCCAATTCCCTTATTCAAAAGTACAATGTTGCAGGTCCACGCTATACCAGTTATCCAACTGTGCCGTATTGGGAAGAGCAAGATTTTAGTTTGGTGCAGTGGAAGCAAAGCCTAAAGCGAGCATTTGATGAATCGAATGCCCGAGAAGGCATTAGTTTGTATATCCATCTGCCGTTTTGTGAAAGCCTATGTACCTTTTGTGGCTGCCACAAACGCGTCACCAAAAAGCATGAGATGGAACAGCCTTACATTCAAGCAGTGTTAAAAGAGTGGGACTTGTACTGTCAGTTGTTGGTCGAAAAACCCATTATCAAAGAAATTCATTTGGGCGGTGGCACACCGACTTTCTTTTCGGCCGAACATTTAACTCAACTTATCCAAGGCATTTTGTCGCAAGCGGAAATCTCGGACGAATATGAATTTAGTTTTGAAGGGCATCCGAACAATACCACGCGTGAACATCTGCAAGCCCTATATGACCTTGGTTTCCGCCGTGTCAGCTACGGAGTGCAGGATTATAATGAAAAAGTACAAAAAGCCATTCATCGCATTCAACCCTTTGCGCATGTACAACAAGTGACGGATTGGGCGCGGGAAATAGGTTATACCTCTATCTCGCATGATTTGGTGTTTGGCCTGCCTTTCCAAGATTTAACCGATGTTTTACATACCATTGATCAAACCAATCTGTTACGTCCAGACCGTTTGGCATTTTATAGTTATGCGCATGTGCCTTGGATTAAAGGCAATGGACAACGTGGTTTTAAAGATCAGGATGTCCCCAAAGACGAATTAAAACGCCAGCTCTATGAAGAGGGTAAGAAAAAACTGCTGGCACAAGGTTATTATGAAATTGGCATGGACCATTTTGCTTTGTCACATGACAAAATGTATCAAGCCTTTCAGCAAGCCAATTTACATCGTAATTTTATGGGGTATACCTCATCCAAAACTCAGGTCATGATTGGTTTAGGGCTTTCGTCCATCAGTGATAGTTGGTACAGCTTTGCGCAGAATGAAAAGACTTTAGAAGATTATTATGCACGCCTAGAGCAAAATGAAATCCCTGTCTATCGTGGGCATATTTTAAGCAATGAAGACTTGGTTATTCGGCAACATATTCTGAATTTAATGTGTACCTTTACGACGTCATGGCAGGATAAAGCTCAGAGATTTCCAGAATTACCACAGGTGTTACAACAACTAGAAGAAATGCAAAAAGATGGCTTGTTAACGATTGAAGCAGATCACATTCAAATTACTGAGCAAGGCAAACCTTTTGTGCGAAATATTTGTATGGCATTCGATTTGCGTTTAAGTCGAAAAATGCCGAATAACCGTATTTTCTCGATGACGATTTAGCTGACTTAAATGCTGTTATTGATTGAAAAATATGCAAATAAATCAGACGAGGATGACTTAAAAGTCATCCTTTTTATACATATGTGCCATGCGTTCATGTTTGGTTTTTAAATAATCTTCATTGAACGGATTTAAACCCACCGTTAATGGTACACGGTCAATTACATTAATGCCAAGATCGGTTAATGCTTTAATCTTTAATGGATTATTGGTAACCAAGCGAACTTCTTTGATATTGAGATGATCCAACATAATGCTACACATGTCATAGCGACGTGCATCGGCAGGTAAATTCAGCATGAGGTTGGCATCGACGGTGTCATGTCCTTGATCTTGCAGGGCATAGGCGCGAATTTTATTGGTAAGACCAATGCCGCGGCCTTCCTGACGCAAGTAGAGAATGACGCCTTGTCCGACTTCATTAATGAGTTTTTGGGTGGCTTGTAATTGCGGACCACAGTCACATTTTAATGATGCGAAAGCATCACCAGTCAAACATTCCGAGTGAATGCGAACCAATACTGGACCCGTTGGTGGTGTATCGAGTCCTTTAGAGAGCGCAACATGTTCTTCACCCGTTTTCGGGTCTTGAAAGACCGTAATTTTAAATTCACCAAAAGCAGTGGGAAGGCGAGACGTTGCGACAAATTCTATAGGCACTGTTTAACCCGTTAAATAGTTTATAAATTGACTAAAGTATAGCGTAATGCTTGGACATTAGTAGAATAGTCACATTGAAAATGTATGCAAGATTTTCTTTTTTGTAGAAAGCGAACGATAATAGTTGATAAATAGCTATATTATTCAGGATAATCTACGCACCAAAAAACGCCAATTGAGTTTTGTACTCAAGTACGCATCGCCAGAAATGTGGCTGATTGAAGGTGATATCATCCCACGATGATCGAGTAACCCATTTACCTAGCTTAGGATTTGCCAGGCTTTAGAAGGCTTTGCCACATATGTTGTATACAGAAATACCAACTCAACGCCCTGTAACACCGTTGCTGGATACGATCGATCATCCACAACAACTACGTTTGCTCGCGCGTGATCAACTACCACAAGTGGCGGATGAGTTACGTCAATTTATTTTGTATGCAGCTGGACAAAGCGGCGGACATTTTGGCGCGAACTTGGGGGTCATTGAGTTAACAGTTGCCTTGCATTACTGTTTTAATACGCCAGATGATCGCCTAATTTGGGATGTGGGTCATCAGGCTTATCCACACAAAGCCTTAACAGGTCGTCGTGAGTTATTAACCACCATTCGTGCTAAAGATGGTCTAGCAGCATTCCCTGCGCGAGACGAATCGATTTTTGATACTTTTGGGGTTGGCCACTCATCTACTGCAATTTCAGCGGGGCTGGGCATGGCGTTAGCGCGTCGCTACCAACAAAATCCTTGTGATGTGGTGGCGATTGTGGGTGATGGTGCTATGACTGCGGGCATGGCGTTTGAAGCCATGAATGATGCCGTGGCGCATAACGCTGACTTGATGGTGGTACTCAACGACAACGATATGTCGATTTCGTGCAGTACGGGTGGTTTTGCCAAACATTTGGCAGCAATTTGGGAAAGTGGTCAGTCAGTACATATTTCAGAACAAGGCGAAGCCTACGTACAACCACATCCAAAATGGTCATATAACTCACGCTTGCATCAATCCGCAACAGAAGCTGCTGATAATCTGTTTAAAGCGATTGGTTTTGATTATTTTGGACCCTTTGATGGCCATAATGTCAAAGAGTTGACGCAAGTTTTTGAAGCTTTGAAAAAACGCAGTGGGCCACGCTTAATTCACGTCTATACTAAAAAAGGCAAAGGCTTTGCACCTGCTGAAGCAGAACAAATTAAATACCACGCCATTAGCAAAATAAATGCCAAGGCAGCACCACAAGCAGCACCCAAATATTCGGACGTATTTGGTCAGTGGTTATGTGATGAAGCAGCACAAGATACACGTTTATTAGCGATTACGCCTGCTATGTGCGAAGGCTCAGGTATGGTCAAGTTTGCACAGCAATATCCAGAGCGTTTCTTTGACGTGGCGATTGCAGAACAACATGCAGTGACACTGGCTGCGGGGATGGCGTGCGAAGGCTTAAAACCTGTGGTTGCCATCTATTCCACCTTCTTGCAACGTGGTTATGATCAGTTGATCCATGATGTGGCATTACAAAATCTGGATGTGACGTTCGGAATTGACCGTGCAGGTTTGGTGGGGGAAGACGGTCCAACGCATGCAGGTGCCTATGACTATGCCTTCATGCGAACTGTGCCGAATATGGTGATCATGGCACCGAAAGACGAAAATGAATGTCGTCAAATGCTGCATACCGCCTATTTATATCCTGGACCAGCAGCAGTTCGTTATCCGCGTGGTAATGGCTTAGGTGTGGAAATACAGCAGCACATGACTGAACTAGAAATAGGGCGTGCTGAAATCGTCTTGCAATTGAACGAAACTGCTGATGAACAGATCAGCATTCTGGCCTTTGGTAGTCGTGTTGCGGCATCTGTAGAAGCTGCACGTAGTCTGGCACAGCAATTAGATATTGGCGTGCGTGTGGTGAATATGCGCTTTGTGAAACCTTTAGATGAACAGATGTTATCGCGCTTAGCCGATCAAACTCAATTGTTTGTCACCGTAGAAGAACATGCAGTAATGGCAGGTGCGGGTAGTGCAGTGAATGAATATTTGGCACAAGCGCAAATTGTTAAGCCGATGTTGAATTTAGGTTTGGCTGATAACTTTATGCATCAGGCAACACATAATCAAATGTTGCAACAAGCAGGTTTAGATGCACAAGGCCTTGTTAAATCAATAGAATCAGCATGGTTAAAGCTTGTTCAAAGTATAGGCTGATCAAAAGCTAAATTTTCGAAACATTTTTTCCCTAAAAGCGCTTATATTTGTTAAGATATAGGGGCTTTTATGCATTATTCTTTAATCAATATCTTCAAATTTGTAGTGGGTGTTCAATGGAACCTATGGTGGTGATGGCTGCGCGTGCGGCTCAAACAGTCGGTCAAGAGCTTTTAAAAGCGCATCAAAATCGTCATAAACTTGATCTACAAGTCGAAGAAAAAGGAATTGATGGGCCTGTAACGCGTGTAGACCGTTATTTGGAACAATTGACCATCGATACGCTACGTAAAAGCTATAAAAACCACAGTTTCCTTGGTGAAGAGTTTGGTTATCAAGAAGGTAAAGGTCACGACGCAGATTGGTGTTGGATCATTGACCCACTTGATGGCACTTTAAACTTCATTAACGGTGTTCCTCATTTCTGTATCTCTATTGCAGTTCAACATAAAGGCATTACTCAACACGGTGTAATTTACGACCCTGTGAAAGATGAGTTGTTCTCTGCGAGTCGTGGTCGTGGTGCCATGATGAATCAACGCCGTATTCGTGTAAATGTGAAAGACAGCCTTGAAAATACATTCATGTCTGTAGGACATGCTTACCGCGCAAAACGTAATGGTGAAGTGATTTCTTATGCAAAAAATCATTTTGCTTCATTGTTAAATGTAACTGAAGCTGGTGCGCAATATCGTCGTACAGGTTCAGCAGCATTAGATTTGGCGTATGTAGCAGCGGGTCGTTTCGATGCTTATTTCGAACTCGGTCTAAAGCCTTGGGACATCGCAGCAGGCGAATTGATTGTGAAAGAAGCGGGCGGCACTGTGGTTGATGCACGTGGCGGTAGCGACTCTATGGAAAATGGTCAAGTACTTGCATGTTCAATGAAAATGTTAAAGCCATTAATGCAGGCAGTCGTGCCAGCGTGGGGCGAAGCAGCAAAGTAATTGAATGATTACCTGATCAAGTGACGATAAAAAAGCTCTCAATTTTGAGGGCTTTTTTATATAAAATTCCAAGCCTTAATTGCATCTTTAAATAATATTTTTTAAAAAAATGGTAAAAGTCGATTAAAAAAGGTGACTTTTAAAAATATGCTGTTATAATCTTGCCACGCACTAAATTTCGTTCATTACCTGAACATTCTCTTCTATCATTGTGTATGCGCGTCCGGTCCAAAGAGAGGACATTATTTCGCGCCCCACCCAATCGCTTAAGCGATTCCTTCAGGTTGCGGCTGTAATCAAATGTGCGTTATACGCATCGTCGTTCTCGGATCGCCGCTGATTCTATATTTTCAGCGATTATTGCTGTGCCGCTTTTTGCCGATGTCCATCTGACTTTATTTTAATGGAGCACCCAGTTTTCGGGTGAAAAACTCTATGAGCAAAACTTTTGCTGAATTTTCTTTACATGAATCGTTACAACAAGCGCTACAAAGCCTAGGTTTTACATCTCCTACGCCTGTACAGGAACAATCGATTCCTGCTGCTTTAGAAGGTAAAGACCTTCTTGTATCAAGCCAAACAGGTTCAGGTAAAACTGCGGCGTTTTTACTTCCAACGTTAAACGCACTTGCAGGTCAAGAGACTTTCGTTCCGTTCAAAGAACGTATGAAAGCAATTACCCAACCAAATATTTTAGTACTTTGCCCAACACGTGAGTTGGCGCAACAAGTAAGCCAAGACGCAATTGCATTTGTACGTCACATGAAAGGTGCACGTATTGCTGCGATCATGGGCGGTATGCCATTTGGCAAGCAAATCCAACAGTTAAAAGGTGCACAAGTTGTGGTTGCGACACCAGGTCGTTTACTTGACCTTGTGAACCGTCGTCAAATTAAATTAGACAAAGTTGATGCGCTAATTGTTGATGAAGCTGACCGTATGCTTGACCTAGGTTTCTCTGAAGACTTAGAAGCGATTAGCGATCTTGCTGCGAACCGTAAACAAACATTAATGTTCTCTGCAACATTTGCACCACGTATCATTACCCTTGCTGAACGCATGATGAATGATCCTGAACGTATTGCAATTGAAACAGGTCATTCTACCAACACAGACATCACTCAGACTCTACACTGGACTGATGGCTTCGAGCACAAGAAAAAACTTTTAACTCACTGGTTGAGCGAAGAAGATCTTGATCAAGCTGTTGTTTTCGCGTCTACGCAAGAAGACACAGACATGCTTGCTGAAGAATTGGCTGAAGCGGGTCACTCAGTAGTTGCACTTCACGGTGCAATGCCACAAACCGTGCGTAACCGTCGTTTACGTAGTATTCGTGAAGGTCGTGCAAAAATCTTGGTTGCAACTGACGTTGCAGCACGTGGTTTAGACGTACCAACAATTTCACACGTAATCAACTTCGGTCTACCAATGAAGAACGAAGACTATGTACACCGTATTGGTCGTACAGGTCGTGCGGGTCGTACAGGTAAAGCAATTACTTTGGCAACTTACCGTGAACGCGGCAAAATCCGTGCTTTAGAAGATTACTTAGATGCTCGTTTAGAAGTTTCTGAAATCGAAGGCTTAGAGCCATCTCCACCTCCAGCACGTTCTGGTCGTGATGGTGGTCGTGGTCGCAATGGCGGTGGCGGTCGTCGTGAAGGCGGTCGTGGCGGTTTCGGCGGTGGTCGTCGTTTTGAAGGTGAATCTAACTTCAAACGTCGTGAAGGTGGCCGTGATGGCGACCGTCCACAGCGTTCGTTTGGTGGTGAAGATCGTCCGCGTCGCGAATTCAACAATGATCGTCCACGTCGTGAAGGTGGTTTCGAAGACCGTCCACGTCGTGAATTCAACAATGATCGCCCACGCCGTGAAGGTGGTTTTGAAGACCGTCCACGTCGCGAATTCAACAATGATCGTCCACGCCGTGAAGGTGGTTTTGAAGACCGTCCACGTCGCGAATTCAACAGCGATCGTCCACGTCGTGAAGGTGGTTTCAATGATAAGCCGCGTTTTGACTCGAATGATGACAACCGTGGTAACCGTGTAGATTACAAACCGCGTCGTGAAGGTTCTTTTGGTGACCGTCCTAAACGTGATTTTGGTGATCGTCCACCACGTCGTGAAGGTGGTTTCGGTGACCGTCCACAGCGTTCATTTGGTGGCGAAGATCGTCCTAAACGTTCATTCGGTGGTGAAGATCGTCCACAGCGTTCATTTGGTGGCGAAGATCGTCCTAAGCGTTCATTCGGTGGTGAAGATCGTCCACGTCGTGAAGGCGGTGACCGTCGTCGTAAGTTTAACGACTAAATCATCCCTTCTAAGAAACCAGCGCAAAAGCGCTGGTTTTTTTATGTTTAAAGATTTTGTTTATTGTTTAAAAAATGTATACTAAGTCAAATTTATGTTGAAATATGACAAATATGAACAACAATATAGAACAACAACCTCTGTTAGGGTATTCGTTAAAAGAGGTCATTATGCCTTATCTTGGTTTTATTCTTTTGCTGAGCAATTTGATCTTTTTCTTTTACGCTCAATTTATATAACACAGCGTTCTAATTTCTATGCTGTGCGCCTTGGTTCGTATAATTAAAATGACAGAATCAAAAAACAAATTGCACACAGTTTACCCGACGTAACTAGGTAACATTTTATAGTTCAATCCTTTATAGTATGCGTGCTGAAAAATTGCAGGAACTTTCTCCGCTATGAATAATCAAGCACCCCTTGAAAATTCAGCTTTGATTGAAGTCAAAGAACTGAGTTTTAAGCGAGGGGAACGAATCATTTATGACCAAGTCAGTCTGAAGATTCGACGTGGTCAAATTACCGCCATTATGGGGCCATCTGGAACAGGTAAAACGACACTGTTGCGTTTAATTGGGGGGCAGTTAACCCCAGATCATGGGCAAGTGCTACTTGACGGTAAAGATATTGGTCAGATGTCGCGACATGAGTTGTTTGCGGCACGAGCACGTATGGGCATGCTGTTCCAAAGCGGTGCTTTATTTACCGATATGAGCGTTTATGAAAATGTTGCATTTCCATTGCGTGCGCATACCCAATTACCTGAGCATTTAATTGCAGAATTGGTCGCATTAAAGCTGGAATCGGTTGGCCTGCGTGGCACAGAGCAGCTCATGCCTTCTGAACTTTCAGGGGGGATGAACCGACGTGTGGCTTTGGCACGTGCAATTGCATTAGATCCAGAATTGATTATGTATGATGAACCTTTTGCAGGTCAGGATCCGATTGTTAAAGGTGTACTGACTCGACTAATCCGTTCTCTACGTGAAGCACTAGAGTTGACCACGATTATTGTATCGCATGATGTAGCAGAAACGCTTTCGATTGCAGATTATATTTATGTGGTTGCGGAGGGGAAAGTGCAAGGTGAAGGTACGCCTGCTGAATTACAGGCGAATGCATCACCATTTGTGCGTCAGTTCCTGACAGGTGCGGCTGAAGGGCCTGTAGAATATCAGTTTAGTCATCAAGCGTATTTAGCGGGCGAGGTTAGTGCATGAATGCTATTGCCTCATTAGGTAGACGCGTTATTCAGAGTGTTCAGGGTGTCGGTGTTGCAACCATTATGTTGCTACAAATTCTATGCTCAATGCCGACATGGTTAGGGGTCAAACTGTTTGTTTACCAAATGTATCGTGTCGGGGTGATGTCCTTACTGATTATTTCGGTGTCGGGTTTGTTCATTGGTTTGGTTTTAGGTTTACAAGGCTATTCCATTTTGGTCAACATTGGTTCAGAAGCCATGTTGGGCACCATGGTGTCGTTAACTCTGTTACGTGAATTGGCTCCTGTGGTTGCCGCATTATTGTTTGCTGGGCGTGCAGGTTCTGCACTGACCGCGGAAATTGGATTAATGAAAGCCACCGAACAATTATCCAGTATGGAGATGATCGGGGTTGATCCATTAAAACGTATTGTTTCACCACGTCTGTGGGCGGGTATTGTAAGTTTGCCGATGTTGAGTGTGGTGTTTGCTGCGATTGGTATTATTGGCGGTAAAATGGTCGGCGTAGATTTTCTGGGCGTAGATGAAGGTTCTTTCTGGAGTGGCATGCAAAGTAATGTGCAATTCTATAAAGATATCTTTAATGGCACGATTATTAAGAGTATTGTTTTTGCCATTTTGTGTACTTGGATTGCGGTTTACCAAGGCTATGCTTGTGTACCGACATCTGAAGGCATTGCAACATCCACAACGCGTACCGTGGTGTATTCATCGCTTTGTGTATTAGGTTTTGATTTTGTGTTGACTGCGGTCATGTTCGGAGGGGTTTAATGAAATCACGTGCAAGTGAGCTGGCCGTAGGATTATTTGTGATTGTCTTCGGTGTTGCATTGTTTTTCTTGGCAATGAAAGTGAGTGGCTTAGTCGGCACTAACTTACGTGATGCCTATAGCATGACGGCACAATTTGATAACGTAAATGGCTTGAAGCCTCGTGCCAAAGTTACGATGAGTGGTGTCACGATTGGTCGTGTTACAGATATTACTCTAGATCCAGTAACACGTTTGGCAACGGTGCATTTTGAATTGGATGGCAAGCTAACGTCTTTTAATGCAGAACAGTTGAAAACGGTTGAAAACAATGCGTTGGATGAGTTGCGCTATAGCACAGAATATACCGAAGCTACACCAGCGAAACAAAAAGAAATGGAACAGCAACTTATTGCGAACATGAAATCCATCACCAGTATTGATGAAGATGCTTACATAATGGTAGCAACCAATGGCTTGTTGGGTGAGAAGTATTTGAAAGTTGTTCCAGGTGGTGGCTTGAATTATATCAAGCGTGGCGCATCAATCGCTAACACTCAGGGTACGATGGATTTGGAAGATTTGATTAGTAAATTTATTACAGCAGGTGCAGGTAAGTCATCGACTCCATCGGCAGAAGCTGAGGCACCAACTGAAAAAACAGATGCTGAACCAGCATTTGTTGAATAATTGAAAGAGGAACTTAGAAGTGAATATGTTGTTGAAACAAACATTAACGGCAAGCATTTTATCAACCATGATTGCAGGTACTGCATTTGCTGCGCCAGCTGAAGCTCCTCCTGCATTTATTAAGCGTGTGGCGGATGGTTTAATTGGTCGCTTAAAAGCAGACCATGCAAAATTGCAAAATAACCCAGCAGCGGTTAAAGCCATTGTACGTCAAAACTTAGACCCGTATGTGGATTCACAAGCGTTCACTCGTATCGTCATGGGTACTTATGCAACCAATCAGTACAGCACTGCAGCACAGCGTGCACAGTTTGAAAAGAACTTCCGTGAAACATTGATTGAAAACTACGGTACAGCTTTTGCCAAGTTTAGCAACCAGACTTATAGCATGCGCCCTTATAAAGCAACAGGCAGTGCTAATCCGGTAGTGACCATTGACTTTAATAACAATGGTGAAAAAATTCCTGTATCGTTCCAATTGGCGGATAAAGGTAGCCAATGGAAGATTCGTAACATTAACGTATCGGGTATCGATTTAGGTTTGCAATTCCGTAACCAGTTTGCGGCGACTGTGAAACGTAATGGTGGTAATCTGGATAAAGCGATTGCTAACTTTGAGCCAGATGCTGACGCAGCTGTAAAGAAGAAATAAGATAGGTGAACGGTGATTAGTCTCGTCAATCAGGAATTGCAAGTCACTGGAAAAATCGACTATGACAATGCTGAACAATACTATCAGCAGGGTCTGGCATTGATTCAGAAACAACAGTTGCCTATGGTAGTGAACCTAGCACAGTTGCAACAGGGAAGTACCTTGGCATTAGCGGTACTGGTGCGTTGGTTACGCCAAACGCCACAAGCACAAGGTTTACATTTTAAGGCTGTGCCTGAGAAAATGATGAAGATTATTCAGGCTTGTCATCTGCAAGATGATCTGCATTTGATCTAAAAGAAAAAGCACCGCAATTGCGGTGCTTTTTTTATGTTGAATCTTATGCTCAAAAAGACAGTGGGCTGTTGTACTTCGCAGATCACACCATGCAAAAAAGAATATTCAGATCCATTTTTTCCAGCGGAAATAAATCAGTGGCCCAATAAAGAAGCCAACAATAATCATACTAACAGCGATAAAGCTGGTAGTGCCGTGGGCGAAGGGTAAAACATCCGTATTCATGCCGTAGATACTTGCCACTAACATTGGGGGAGCCAACATACTCGGTAAAATCGAGAAGCGACGAATGGTATCATTCTGTTCGGTGTTAATGAATCCTGACGTCGTATCTAGCAAGAAGCGCACTTTTTGGAACAAGAAGGCATCATGTTCGACCAGTGAGCGTACATCTTCACTCAACTCTCGAATGTCCGCATCATAGATATGACTGCCTAAGGCGCGAGGACGAGATAAAAAGGTCAGCACACGACGCAGGTCAATTAAACACAGTTGTGCTTTACCCAGCATATCTTCTAACTGTGCCAGACGCGTAATCATGTCATCGAGGTCGAGAATTTGTTCACGATGACGGTTATTCAGCACTTCTGTGGAGTATTTTTCCAAGTCCTTGTGGATATCTTCCAAGATATCCGCAAGCTCATCCAGTTTGGCTTCCAGTAAACCTAAAAGTACCCAAGTCGGGTCTTTATAGTCAATTTCGTAATCATTGCGACGTGCGCGTGCGCGAAAGGCACGGAAAGCCACCAGTTTTTCACCACGTAGAGTAAACAAGCGCTCTTTATGCAAAATAAAAGCGACGGTTTGTACTGTGGCTAAAATACTGGAATTATCATCCGCTTCACCATCCACCTGATAATTTTTATTTTTCGTTAAAAAATACGTGCTGATATGCAAAATACCATCATCATCACGGTAGAATCGGGCAGATGAAGAAATGTCTTCTAATGACTTTAATGTGGGGAGATTTTGATCATAGGCATCTAGAACCCATTGCTGTTCTTCTTGTGAAGGTGCAATGAGGTCGACCCAGACCAGTTCTGGGTGTAAATCGAAACCACCATTAATGGTGGCATCTTCTAAACTACCGCGCTCTGTGGCGTAAAAGGCTTCAAGCATGGATGTCTTTTCTCCCTTACGCAGTATGGGGTTAAATCGATGGGTGTATTTTAGACAAGGATTTCATGAAAAACACTGATTGAATTGCTAATTTATGAAAAAATCTCTATCTACTTTACTTTCGCGGTATGACAAGAGCATAACATGGTGAAATAATGACACATTCTATTGCAGTTTTTTGTGGTTCAGCGGTTGGTACAGACACCATTTTCTTAGATACAGCACGTCATGTTGGGCAAACGTTAGCGCAACAAGGTAAAACACTGGTCTATGGCGGTGGGCGCTCAGGTTTAATGGGTGTGATTGCAGATAGTGCCTTACAAGCAGGTGGGCGAGTGATTGGCGTGATTCCACATGCTTTGGTCGATCGTGAGTTGGCTCATCCTGATTTGACTGAGCTGCATGTGGTGAAAAACATGCATGAACGTAAAACCAAAATGTCTGAACTTTCCGATGCCTTTATTGCACTGCCAGGTGGTGCGGGAACTTTAGAAGAAATTTTTGAACAGTGGACTTGGGCACAATTGGGCATTCATTTAAAACCGTGCGCCTTTTTAAATGTTGAAGGGTTTTATGATGACCTGATTAACTTCATCAACTTAACGACTGAAAAAGGCTTTACGCATTCACGTTTCACAGAGACCTTAATTGCTGAAAACTCGGTTGAAGCGATTCTACAGCAGTTTGATGTATTTACTGCACCTACCCCGAAATGGGGTATGACCGAGCAGCAAGACTTGGTGAAACACGCCTAATGAAACAAATTACTGTCGCTGCGGGTATTGTGTTGAATACACAACAGCAGTTGTTATTGGTGCGTAAGCACAACACCCGATTTTTTATGCAGGTGGGTGGCAAGTTAGAACCAGATGAAGCACCTGAACATTGTATCTTGCGTGAAATCGAGGAAGAAATTGGCTGTCAGGCGAAAATTATACAGTACGTTGGACGTTTCGAAACTGCTGCGGCCAATGAGCCTGATCATCTATTGGTGAGTCATGTATTTCAAGTGGAGCTAACGAACTCGCCAAAAATTGCAGCTGAAATTGCTGAACTCAAGTGGATTGAGTTGGATGATCAGAGCACGCCTTTGGCACCATTGACTCGAGAAATCGTGTTGCCATGGGTGCGTCAATATCTAAAGATACAGGCATAGCTTTTTCAAATGGATTGAATCAGTACTTCTATAATTAACATTGAGCTGCTGCAATACAGGCAGCTTCAATTTTTCGGCAGCCCAGTTCATTTAGAGCTTGTTGCAATGCTTTAAGTGAGCTGCCTGTCGTCACCACATCATCTAGCATTAACACGCGACGATAACGCAGAGCGTTTGTTGGGGCGATTTTAAATTGCTGTTCTATGCTATCCAGTCGTTCTAAACGGCTTAAGCCTTTCTGTGAATGCTGATGTTGCCGTTGAATAGGTTGCCAAACAGGAATATTTAACTGCTGACTCAAACGCTGTGCCAGAATGACACTTTGGTTATAACCTCGTTCAGCCAAACGTTGAGTGGAAATTGGCATGGGAACGATGGCCTGAATCTGTCGATAGTCCAGTTGCTTGAGTAATCCCGTCAGTAAGATTTGAAAATGTAGTTGTTGCTCATATTTAAATTGCTGAATCACACGATCAATGGGATAGGCATAATGACAGGCAACTTGAACCTCAATTTCTTGACGTTGCACGGATTGTTTGAACCAAGGTAAATGATTCCAGCAATCTTGACAGAGGCTCGCATGACGACCACGCTCAAGTCCACAAAACTGACATGGGAGCGTTGAGTGCAGCCAGTGCTGAGCCGAGGATAAAAAAGGTTTAAACATAGGCATAACGGGGGGCTTCAGGCAACCAGCGTTTGAGTAAGGCATCGGCCTGAGTTGGATAGTCTTTCAGGATTTGTTGTGCCACATAATGTGCCTGATTGAGCAAATGATCATCCCGTTCTAATTTGGCAACGCGAAAGCCCATATCTCCCGTTTGTTTAGTGCCGAGTAATTCCCCAGGGCCACGAATCTCTAAATCTTTCTCTGCAATGATAAAGCCATCATTGGTTTCACGCATGATACGTAAGCGTTCTTGTCCATTTTGTGACAGTGGATTTTTATACAAGAGGGCACAAAAACTTGCCTTAGCACCACGTCCAACACGACCACGTAACTGATGCAGTTGGGATAAGCCCAGACGCTCGGCATTTTCAATCACCATAATCGAGGCATTCGGCACATCCACGCCGACTTCAATTACCGTGGTCGCAATCAGTAGTTGTAGTTTGTTATCCTTGAACTGTTGCATGACAGCTTGCTTGTCATCGGCTTTCATTTTGCCATGCACCAGTCCGATATTGAGTGTTGGGAAACGTTGCTTGATTTCGGCATAGGTGGCTTCTGCGGCTTGAGCATCTAAAGTTTCCGACTGTTCGACCAATGTACAAACCCAATAGGCTTGTTTGCCTTCGGCACAATTACTGGCAATCCGTTGTAAGACGTCTTCACGACGGTCCAAAGGGATGGTCACAGTTTGAATCGGGGTTCGACCAGGTGGTAATTCATCAATCACTGAGGTATCCAAGTCCCCATATGCGGACATGGCGAGAGTGCGCGGAATAGGGGTTGCAGTCATCACGAGTTGATGAGGTGTGGTTTGCTGTGCGCCTTTATTACGAAGTGCCAAACGCTGATCGACCCCAAAGCGGTGTTGCTCATCAATAATCACCAAACCCAATTTATGAAAGGCAACACTGTCTTGGAATAAGGCATGGGTACCAATGACCAGTTGCGCCGAGCCTTGTTGGATTTGTTGCTCTGCCAAGGCACGGGCTTTACCTTTTTGCTTGCCTGATAGCCATGCCACAGTTAAGCCTAAAGGTTCAAACCAGCGTTTAAAATTCAAATAATGTTGTTCTGCGAGAATTTCAGTTGGTGCCATGAGGGCAACTTGCCAACCTTCTTCTAAGGCATGACAAGCAGCAAGTGCTGCCACGAGTGTTTTACCTGCACCAACATCGCCTTGTACCAGACGCAGCATTGGCTTGTGTTGCTTTAAATCATCGGAGATTTCTTTAGATACGCGCTTCTGTGCTGCGGTCATTTTAAAGGGCAACGCAGCCAGTAATTGTTTGGATAGGATTTTACTGTGAGTAAAAGCGGGAGCTTCAATCTGTTGGATGTAGGCGCGGCGCGTCAGTAAGCTGACTTGATGCGCCACCAATTCCTCAAAAATCAGGCGTTGCTGTGCAGGATGTGAGCCTTGGCTCAACTGCAACATATTGGCATCGAGTGGCGGTTCATGAATGTAATACAAGGCTTGCTTTAATGCATAGCCATTGGTGAATTTCTGCGGCAGGAGTTCTGGCAGATCATCACTGTGCTGTTTTAGGGCATGTTTAACGTAGTCACGCAGTTTGGCTTGCGTGAGTCCATCGGTGGCAGGATAAATCGCCGTGAGCTGAGTTTGCGGCAGTGGCGTATGCTCGGTAATGAGCTGAATTTCAGGATGATACATTTCCAAGCCACGTGCGCCAACACGGACTTCACCAAATACGCGTAAACGATTGCCGACTTTGCCGCGATCAGTCAGGGCTTTATATAGGTGATAAAAGCGTAATGTAACTTTACCGAGCTCATCATCCAGTAAAATGGCCATGGATTTACGCTTTCCCGGAGGAAAGTCCACTGATTTCACCGTACCCTCAAGCAGATAGCTACGCCCAACCTCCAATTGGTTCATGGGGATGATCGTGCTACGATCTTCATAATCCCGCGGCAGATGAAACAGTAAATCATCCGTGGTGAAAATATTCAGTTTTTCAAGTAATGCAGCAGAGGCACTTCCAACCCCTTGCAATTGTTGGACTGCGGCCATGTCCCCTCAACTAAAGTGCTCATTAGGTGCTAAATGCATATTTTATTTATAGGTTATGGTAAAACATCTCAACGGGTTGCTAAACAATTATTTCAGCAAGAGCACCAAATTACCACAATTAGCCGTAGTGCCAAAGTGCAGGATTTTGCTACACATTTAATTCAAGATATTCATCAGCTGAATTTGAGTCATATCGCACCTGTCGATGTGGTTTATGTGTTGTTATCACCCGCATCGAGCACGCCTGAAGGCTATCAAGCGACTTTTGTAGATGCCATTCCTGCGATGCAGAAGGCCTTACAAGCTCATCCTGTCAAAAAAGTCATTGTAGTGTCTTCAACGCGAGTTTATGGTGAGCAAGCAGGGGAGCGTATTGATGATGCGAGTGTGCCTCAGCCGATTGATGTACAGGGCGAAATTCTACGGCAGATGGAATTGCTGTGGCAGGCAGCGTATCCTGAGCAAAGTATAATTATTCGACCGACAGGCATTTACGGGACGTCTGTGGCACGGATGGTGAAGTTGGCGCAGCAGACTTCGACCTATCCGAACATTCATTATAGCAATCGTATTCATATTGAAGATTTAGCCCGCTTTTTGGCGCATTTGCTTCACGTGGAACATCAAAAAAATTCTTATATTGTCACGAATAATCAACCCATTCCTTTGCATGAAATTATTCAGTGGTTTCAGCAGCAGTTCGCGCTGCCAGTTTTGGTTTTGGAAAGTGATGTTGCGTCAGGCAAGCGAATTTATGCTTCCAATATGCAGCAGATGGATTTTGAATTACAGCATCCAAATTGTTTTGAGGATTATTCGGTGTTGTTAAAAAAATGATTGAAAAATATTTTGTACTTTGTTCGATGAAAGATGTGGAACATTGATTGGAAAATAGTCGTGGAATGTGAAAAGTAATGTAAAAGTCATTCTAGTATACTGCTCACTAGAATGATCTAATTTAAGATTATGATTTATATTAAATAAATAATTTTGCATAAGTTTTTTATGCTGATTTTAGGAAAAGTTAAAAATATGAGAAAAGAGCTAAGAGAACGATTTATCAGTGGATGTAATGAGAAAATTCAAAAAAAGGGAGATAGTGTAGGTTTATCTTTCTATGCTTTTTTCAAAAATAAAAATGATGATCCTGAGCTTTTAATGGAAGCCGCAACTTGGTGGATCATGCAACATCAATTAGATCATTTTGAAAAAGCTGTAAAAATTAAAGCCCTTGTTTTGAGTGAGTCTTCGTCCATTTAATATCATGGTTGTTGTAATAAGTAACAATCCTAGATCAAGATTTAGGATTTTTAAATTTTTTAAAACAGATAAAAATTAAGACATAGCCTCAATTTTCACGTTGGTATAAGGTATTTATGCTAATTTTACGAAACCTTAAAATGATCCACTCAATTCAGGACTGTTTTTTAAAATTATTTTAGATATCTCATCGTAGACGAGTCTAATTCGTGGAGTTGAAATATTGGATGCATGTGTGACTAACCATAGTGATTCTTCTAGTAAGTAAGGATGTTCGATACGTTCTAGTCCTGTTGCGATAAAACTTGGAAGAATTCCGATTCCTAGTCCTGATTGAATAGCTACTTTTTGTGTTGCTAAGTTATTGAATTTTAAATCAGGTTCTCTTCCTGTAATTTTTTTCAACCAACGTGATGATGGTAAATCGATATTTGAGTCCCACCCTATCAATTTAGATTCTTTAATATCCTCCATAATCGACGAGGCTCTATATAAACCACTGGACATCACTCCAACTTTTTTAATGGTTAAAGCTCCTTGTTCTGGTCGAACTAATCTCAAGGCAATATCGGCCTCACCCTTTGCAATACCAACAGAATTAATTCCAGTAATTAATTCAATATTGATTTCAGGATACTCATCTAAGAATGGTTTAAGCGATGGTATCAATATTTCTGTGGCTATTAATTCTGGAGCGGCAATACGCACTACACCACTCAAATTTTGAGATTTATTGGTAAATTTTCTTTGTAATGTATTTAATACTTTTTCTGCATTTTTAACCTCTTCAATAAGGTTCATAGCATCTTTTGTAGGCTTATATCCTCGAGGATGTCTAAGAAATAGAGTTGTTCCTAACTTTTCTTCAAAAACTGTAATTTTTCTAGAAACAGTTTGTGGGCTTACACCTAATTCTTTTGCTGAACGACTTATATTTTGATATTGCATCACTGCTGTAAAAAAGCGGAGATCATCCCAATTCATTTTTTCTTTCCATTTTTGGAAAATAGTAAATTATTTTGATCCATTTATGCATGGAAAGTGAAGCCGTAATATTAAAACTCATAAAAATTTAAGGTCTCCCATGAATACTTTCATTAATCTAGAGAATAGCTCAGTTGAAATAGATATTGTGCGTCAATATTTGTCCGCCTTTTCTCAGAATGATATTCAAAAAGCATTGGAATGTATCCACCCACAAGCCATATGGCATATAGATGGAGATCCAATAGTTAAAACTGTTGGAATCATACAAGGACATATAGCTATAAAAAAATGGTTAGAAGATTTCCCTAAAGCGTTCCAACCTCTACAATTTTCTATGAATAAGTTAATTAGCGCGGGAAATACGGTTTTAGTCATTGGGCGATTTAGACACTTAGTTCTTAAAACCCAGACTACTGTTGATAGCGACTATATAATTCAATTTACAATAAAAGAAAATAAAATTATTCATTATCAAATATTTGAGGATTCGCTTTTACTCTCAGAAGTGCATAGAGATTCTAGTCATAGTCGGAGAGTGATGATCAACGGAATCACCTATGAATGGGATGATATTGGAGATGGTTCCCCGATTATTTTTTTACATGGCTTATTTTTAGATAGAACATTCTGGACTCATATTACTCAAAACCTTCCACAAAATCGCTGTATTTCATTTGATATGCCGGGTCATGCTAAAAGTGGCTGGCGTGACCAATTAGATCTTGATGGAATAGCTGAAGATATTGCTATTTGGATGAAAGAGTATTGTATTGAGAAAGCAACATTAGTTGGACATAGCCAAGGTGCTATGATTGCAATGCGAATAGCTGCTCAGCATTCAGAAATGGTAGAAAATCTTGTATTAGTAAATTCTTCTGCTCGGAAAGAATATAATGATCGTATTTCAATTTGGGTTGAACGAGAAAAAATTTTACTTTCTAACCCTTCGAAGAGATTGGAAATTTTTAAGGATATTCAAAAGTTAAAGTTAACACCTCAATGGTTAGAAAACCATAGTAATGAAGCAACTCAAGAATTAACTAGAATGATGGATCATGATCCATCTAATTTAGCTAAGGCAATGAAATCTGCTGTAATAGACCGATCAGATATTACTGAAAACCTTTCAAAAATTACGGCAAAAACCATTGTACTATCTGGTGAATTAGACAAAGCTACTCCGCCTGAACTAGGGGAAGAGATAGCTAAGCTTATTCCAAATGCTCAACATATTTTATTAGCTGATGTTGCTCATTCTATACCGTTAGAGTCTCCTCAAGCGCTATTAGATGTAATGCATAATTTATTTGAAAATCCTACCATTTAATATAATAGCGATTATCCAAAATCGACCAAAATGTCTTGTTATACATACAGCATAGGTATCTAAAATCGCAGATACCTATGCTTTTTAAAATTACTTCTTCTTACGCTTCAAACGACGTTTCGCTTGCTGAGCAGCAACTGCATCTAACACCTGCTTTAACTCTTCATCGCTAAAGGTGGTAATGTGCTGCAACATTTGCAAAGTCACATCATCCAGTACCAAATTGGCATTGGCAGCAATATTGCTAAAGTTGCTGTCAAACACAATCGAGCCTTCGGCATTGGTGCTGATATAGCCTTGCTGTGTTAGTACGCGGATAAAACCTTGGAATAAAGCTTTATCAAAGAACTCTGGCGAATTGAACTCATACAGTACAGAGAGGCGCTGACCCACCAAGTGACTCAACTCTTCCACTTGACGCGTCGAGATGTTGCCAGAACCACGCTGTGTAATCAGTGCCAAAGTCATGTAATAGCGCTCTAGGCTCTGCATGACAGGACCTGCAAGGACTAACAATTGATTGTGTTCTTCGCTGTTCGGTGCAGGGGAAATTAAATGTCCTTCCGTATCTTCAGTGATGAGTTTTGCACTAATTAAAGCATCTGCATAAGCTGCAATTTGCGCTTTTAAGCCCTCATCATCCCATTTTAGGAATAGCTCAGCTTTCAAGAATGGATAGAGCGTACGAATGACATTACATAAATCGTGACGCTTGATACTGCCGTTATGTTCAACCAAAGCCGCAATCAAAGATGGCAAGACAAAGGCATGCACAATGTTGTTACGGAAGTAGGTGAGTAACACCGCTTGATTGTCTTCAATCGCAATGATATCGCCTAGAACGTGCTTCACGCGCTTAATCAGTTTCAGTTTTAAACCGTAGGCAATAATTTCTTTGCCTGAAAGCGGCGTCACTTGGGTACGTTCATCATAAGGCAGTGCGGTGAGCAAATTACGATATGCATCTAACTGTTTAATGCACAGCTCTTCGTCCAGAGTATGTTTTGGTGTCGCTAGTAAAATCAGAGACAATAACGATACTGGGTTAATCACTACGGCACGGTTGATGTTTTCTAAAATGGTATGTGCCGCACTGTTCACTGCATCAGAGACCTCATTTGGAATTGGATCATCATTTTTTGCAATGCGAATCTGGTCAGCGCCAAAGGCTTTGAGTTTGTCATCCAAGAATACAGGCTCACCAAAGTTTACGTGCACTTTACCGAAGATGCGTTCAATTTTGCGTAGAGTTTTCACAATCCCAAGCACAGATTCTGCTTCTTTTGGTTTACCTTGCATTTCACCGACATAGGTCGAACCTTCCATCAGGCGTTCATAGCCGATATAGGTTGGCACAAACACAATTGGTTTGGCACGTCCACGTAAGTGACTATGAACTGTCATGGCAAGCATACCTGTCTTAGCAGGTAACAGGCGTCCTGTACGTGAACGTCCGCCTTCAATGAAATATTCCAAAGGGGTATTACGCGACAGAATGCTGTATAAATATTCTTTAAATACGGTGGTATATAAACCATTGCCACGGAAAGTACGGCGAATAAAGAACGCACCACCACCACGTAGTAGTTGCCCCACAAATGGCATATTCAGGTTATCGCCCGCCGCAATGTACGGTACCATCAAACCACGTTTATAAATCACATAAGACAGTAACAGATAGTCGATATGACTACGGTGACATGGGGTATAAATAATTTCATATTCTTTTGCCAGTTCACGCACGGTACTGAAGTTATGTACTTCGACGCCATCATACAACTGTGTCCACAAGCGGGTGAGCGCCATATCCGCAAAACGAACGGCTGAAGAGGAATAATCCGAGACGATTTCATTTAAATAACCAATCGCACGACGTTCTGCTTCAAGCATACTGATTTTGCTACGGATACTTTCACGACGAATTGCATCTTGCACATCTTGTGCTTTAATTAGGCTGTGCATGACGTTACGACGGTCAGATAAGTCAGGACCGAGCACGACTTCACGTTGCGCATCCATGTAGTTATTCAAGCTGCTAATAATATACGTTGCAGGCGATAAATTTGGATGGGTGGTTTTAGCGTACTGAATCAGGTCACGTAAAGACTGGGCTTCGTGAAATTCCAGATAAGATTCACGTCCATGCAAGCCAATATTTACCATCTGTTTGACACGGCTTGGCGTTGCCCATGTATCGGTAAATAACAATTTAAACCAAGAGTCTTCCTTGTCTGGTGAACGACCCCACAGCACCGTTACAGGCACCAGTTCAATGTCTAGTTCAGGATGCTTTTCGAGTAAATCGATCAGGCGTAATAGACGGGGTGGAAAGGTATTGGGTGGCGGATTAAGTAGGTTCTGCTCATCATGATGTTGTAAAAATAAGATGGAGGCTTTTTCTTTATGTTCGCCAATCAAGAGCGAATCCAATGCCGCAGGCAGTTTTAAACGACGGGTTTCACCATCGACCACCAAGGCATTACTACGCGAATAGTTTTGTAAGACGTAACACACCACTTTCTTACTCGGTGTGTTGGCAACATGAGGATCTTCGCTGGTGGTTGGAGCTGTCGGGTTGCTGGGTACTTCACCCAAAATATGAGGGGTTACCACAAGGTCAAGTAGCTTGCTGGAAAGCTGGCGATACATTTGACCAAAGCCACGCTTGGACATAAACACTCCTAATACGGTACGAAGCCCCAAAATGCACAGGGGAAATTATTCTGCGTAATTGTAATCAAAAACTAGATGTCATTTTCTGACAAATTTACTGCTTATGCCAAGATTCTAGCGTTAAACTGCATATTTTTAGCAATTAAATTTGAAAATTACAGTGACAGTGCGGTCAATTAATCTCTAGGGGATCGGTCAACATTTAGGTAATATAGTTTTAGAGCAAGCGCTCTATGGTTATTTCTAATGAACACCAACATGGGTGTGTCTAAAATTTAAAATGGGTCTGCTATGAATGCCTTAACTCAAGAATTGGTTGAACTCCTTAGCCTTGAAAAAATCGAAGAGAATATTTTTCGCGGTCAAAGTCGTAATTTGGTAGGTAAGCGTGTTTTTGGTGGTCAAGTTTTGGGGCAGGCTTTACGTGCCGCATCTTATACGGCAGACCGTCCTGCACATTCTTTACATGCTTATTTTCTCTTTGGTGGTGATGTCAATGCTCCGATCATTTATGAAGTGGATCGTTTAAGAGATGGCAAAAGTTTTGTCAGCCGTCAGGTGCGTGCCATTCAACATGGACGTACCATTTTTACCGCAATGGTATCGTTTGCTCAGCCAGAAGAAGGCTTGAATTATCAGATTCAGGAGCCTGATTATCCCGCACCGATGCAGGTGAAATCGGAAGCGGAACTGAAAAAAATGATGGTGGAGTTTGTGCCTGAAAACGTACGGGCTAGTTTTATGCGTGATCGTCATGTGGAGATTCGTCCGATCGACCCAGCGAATCCATATCAGCCACAACCAGCGGCACCTTCTTATGCGCACTACATACGCACCCATGACCGTATTGCGGCTGAGATTGATGAAGTTTCATTACATCAAGCGATTGCTGCATTTTATTCAGACTTTACTTTAATGACCACGGCATTACGTCCACATGGTTTGAGTTGGTTATCACCAAGTTTGCAATGTGCCAGTATTGACCACGCTATGTATTTCCATAAACCTTTCCGTGTGGATGACTGGATGTTGTATGACATGGATGCAACGGTAAGTGCCAACTCGCGGGGACTAAATTTTGGACGTATGTGGCAAAATGGTGAGTTGGTTTGTAGTACGACTCAAGAAGGCTTGATTCGGCTCAGAGAAATTGAAACCCAATAAGATTTAAATGTTAGAAAAGCCTCATGTAGATGAGGCTTTTTTTTGATATTTTTGCAATACGTACGCTCCATGCAAGTGATCAATTACATAAGGGGGGGTAGACGGCTTTATTTTTTGGATAAGAAAAATTCGATTTTTACACACAAGATATGCCATAGTGATGTGACTTTAAAAGATAAAATTACAGCAGATATGAGCTTAAATACCCAAATCTTGATTGCTGCCATTCTGGGGATTGCTTTTGGTTTTCTACTCAGTGTCTTTCCACAGAGTAGTTTTTTTACCAGCAGTTTATATGGCTTGGGCATTATCAGTAGCATTTTCATTGGCTTACTTAAAATGCTATTAATTCCTCTGATTTTTAGCTCGATTGTGGTTGGGGTGTCCAATTTACAAGCAGGTGGGCAACTTGGAAAAGTGTGGAAGATCACGGTTGCCTGCTGCGTCACGACAACCACATTGGCATTAATTCTAGGCATCGGCTGTGCACATTTATTCGATGTGGGTAAGGGAGTAGATATCACTTTATTCCAGAATGACATGAATCAATATCAAACGCCTGATACCTTAACGCCAACATCTTTCTTTACCAATTTTATTCAGAATACGTTAATTAATCCATTTAAAGCCTTTGCAGAAGGCAATGTCTTGGCTGTGGTGGTATTTGCACTGTTTATTGGTGTGGCATTGGTACATGGTGGTGAGCGTTTTAAAGCGGTACGTCAGCTCGCAGCACAATTTTTTGAAATTATGATGCTGATGATTCGTTGGGTAATGAAACTTGCACCATTGGGGATTTTTGCCCTGTTAGCCAAGTTGATTGCCACAGAAGACCTTTCTGTACTCAGTCGTTTAGCCGAATTTGCTGTGGTGGTGACAGGAACCACCATTTTCCATGGTGCGGTGGTATTGCCGTTACTGTTATGGATTTTTGGCAAGATGGACCCTGTAACCTTCTTTAAAGGTACGCGAGCTGCGTTGATTACAGCATTTGCAACCAGTTCCAGTTCAGCTACCATGCCATTATCCATGAAATGTGCACAAGAAAATCTCAAAGTCAGTCCTGCAACCGCAGGCTTTGTGATTCCGCTGGGTACGCAGTTGAACATGGATGGTACCGCTTTGTACGAGGCTGCAGCGGCGTTGTTTGTCGCCAATCTGATTGGTTTGGATTTAAGTCTAGGTCAACAACTGATTGTTTGCTTAACTGCGATGATCGCATCATTAGGTGCCCCTGGTATTCCAAGTGCAGGCATGGTCACCATGATTATGGTTTTGCAATCGGTGGGTTTACCTGCGGAAGCCATTGCGATTTTACTGCCGATCGACCGTTTGTTGGATACGGTCCGAACCGTGGTCAATGTTCAGGGAGACATGATGATTAGTGTGGTGGTTGATCGTCATACTCGTGAAACTGTGACGGAACCAAACAGCTAGCTTTATTCCCAACAGGGATTCCAGACAATTTCCCAAAGATGTCCATCTAGGTCTTGAAAATAGCCGGCATAGCCACCGTAAAAAGTGGCTTGTGCAGTTTTGGTGATGGTTGCACCCGCTTTTTCGGCGAGTGCCATAATGGCATCGACTTCGGTTGCTGAGCCGACATTGTGTCCTAGCGAAAATCCAGTCGGACAGAAAGGCGTTAAAGCCAAGCCAGAATCCTGACTTAAACTCTGTTGCGGCCAAAGAGCCAGTTTTAAACCTAATTGCAGTTCAATAAAGGCAACGGCGCCATTTTCGTATTCTTGTCCAATAATGCCGTCACTTTTAAAGCCCAGTCCTTGGCAGTAAAAATCCAGCGCTGCTTGGAGGTCACGAACTGCAAGGGTCAGTACACTGAGATGAGGATGCATAAGGGGGAGTACTCAATCGGAAAGTGACTTTCAGCATGAGCAAAAAAGCAGGCAAATTCAGCCTGCTTTTTGTAGTGTTCCGACATATGGGTAATTGATTTATGCGACCTTAAGCATCGCGCGAAGTGCAGCAGGGGATTGATTGAGATAAGCAATCGCATCTTCAGTTTTGGCTTCATGTACAGGGTCGTACCATGGCATCAGATAGCCCAATTGTTGCGAGATAAGCCAGAGTGGATTTGGTAATAAACCATTGTTACGTTGAGAAATAGCATACCATTCACGCCAAATCCATGGTTTGTAGATAGCAGGGCGGATTGATTTAAAACGAGGGTCTTGTTGCATGATATGAGCCGTACCATCCACCCACAAGCCCAGTACTGCAGCAATGACCACAACACTGAGGTAATAACGTGCCAGATAGCCTCCGCCCAAATGACGATATAAATCAAATGCGACAGTCCGATGCTCAATTTCTTCTGCACCATGCCATTTCACTAAGTCGAGCATGGCAGGATCTGCACCACTTTTTTGCCACTCTGTATTGTAGAGTGCATATTTGCCCAAGACGCAAGTCATATGCTCAACAGTGGCGATAATACCGAGACGGAATAAATCCCATTGATGTTGTAAGGGTTTTGGAACATTCAAACCTAAAGGTTGGTCTGCCAATAATTTGCCAAATAGGAAATCCATAACATCAAGATTGCGTTGAATGTCGATGTGTCGCTCGCGTAAATATTCTTTGTTGGCAGAGTTATGCGCCTGCGCATGCATGGCTTCTTGACGAATAAAGGCTTGCACATCCTGTTTGAGTTTTTCATCTTGAATTTTCGGTAGAACTTTATTGTACAGACGGCAAAACCAGAACTCGCCAGCAGGTAAAATCATATTAATTTCATTAATAAAATAGCTGACAAAAGGTTGTTCTGGCACCCAGTCCACGGGCGTATTGTGCCATTCAAATTTCACTTTGCGCGGTTGAATACGATATTGAATTGAAGAGCCAATTTTTGTTTTTTTCAGGCGTTGTAACAGTTTCATACTACGGTCTCAAGCATTTTTTGATGCATTCGAAACAGTATGAAAAAAAAGTCCCACAATGTGTTTAGCAATGCGGGACATTTCAATGTCAATTCATGATGAGTTGATCTTGGTTTGGCAGCACTTAATCTGGTTTCGGTGCTTGCTCAGATGTTTCGGCTTCAAGTTCTTCTACTTCAAAAGCCTCGCTCTCATCATCGTCCAAAGTATCTTCGAGTGTATCGGCTTCTGCTTCAGGTATGAGCGCGAGGTCAAACTCGGCAGCTTGTTCAAGGGTGAAATTCAGACGCCCGCCCATCACACTGGCAAGTTCTTCTAAACCTTGTTTGTTGAGTGAGGAGAACAATTGAATTGAGAAATCGAGTTTCATTTTCTTCAATTGCTGTTTAACGTCTAATAAGGCTTTGTTGGCAGGACCACGGTTCATCTTATCTGATTTGGTCAACAGCACATGGACAAATAGTTTACGTGAGTATGCCCATTCCAACATCATCACATCGAAATGTTGTAGGGGATGGCGGATATCCATCAACAATACTAAGCCCTGTAAACTTTTACGATGAATCAGATAATTTTCAAGCTCTTTCTGCCATACGATTTTCATGGCTTCAGGCACGGCTGCGTATCCATAGCCAGGTAAATCGACCAGGCGCTGATCGGGATTGCCCAGACTAAAGAAGTTGATCATTTGGGTACGACCAGGTTTTTTTGAGGCGCGTGCCAATTGCTTTTGATTGGTTAATGCATTAATTGCACTAGATTTACCCGCATTGGAGCGTCCAGCAAAAGCAATTTCATAACCAGTATCTTCTACACAGATACTGAGCTTGGGTGCACTCATTAAAAAAGCGGCTTTACGTAGCCAGTTGAGTGCACGTACAGCATATTCAGTAATCGCAGGATCAAGCTTTTTTTCATAGCTGATCTTTTGCTTAGGCGCCTGCGCGGTTTTACTGTTTTTTGATTTTCCTCTGCTGTGGTGCATAACTCAACTTCATTCACTGGTTTTCAAGTGCCTAGTATAAAGGAAGTCGCCCACGCACGCGAATTTTCCTCTTAGCGCTTGAAAATGTTATAGGTTAAGTAGCTCAATACCATTTTTAATGGTTTTAGTATTGTTAATGTTCGAACGAGCAAGCACTTCGCCTAAAGTGTATTGATTTAAATACTGATAAAATTGTTCGAGTGCCTGATCTAAGATACCTTTTAGACCGCACTGGCTTCTAAGTACGCAAGGGGGATTGTTGCATTCAACAATCTGGTTTTCACCTTGTAAAGTCCTAACCGCCTCACCGACTTTTAGATGTACAGCATCTGGGTGTAATCGAATACCACCACCTTTACCACGTGTGGTAATCAACCAGTTTTGTTTGCCCATAAAGTGGACGACTTTGACCAAGTGGTTTTGAGACACTTGCAGGTCAGCCGCAATTTCAGCAATGGTATATGCACTTTCTCTTGGTCGCGAAATATACATTAGAATGCGCAGGGCATAATCGGTAAATTTATTTAGCTGCATGATTGTGCTCATCTTTTTTGAGATGAAAAGATAAGGCTAGTCTATCATAGACTAGCCTTATAAGGTATGTATGCGAGGGTGGGTTTAAATACGAACCCCGCCTGTACCAAATGCTTCACTGTGAATTTGTTCAGGTTTAATACCACGAGCAACCAGTGCTTTATGCTGTTCAGCCATAAATGGCATTGGACCACAAAGATAGTAATCTGCATTGACAGGTAGAAGAGCTGCATCCATTGTGCCGAGGTCTAGGCGTCCAGCGACATCATAATCTTCACCTAAGACATCAGTTGCATGTGGAAATTCATAAGCCGTAAATGTGCTGAGGCGAGGGAACTTCGATTTCTGTGCATGAATATGTTGTTTCATGGCATGTACTTCGCTGCTACGACAAGCATGAATAAAACTTACAGGTTGTGGCATGTCTAGTGTAACCAATTGATTTAACATGGCAATCATTGGGGTTAATCCAACACCACCACTGATAAAGACATTGCGTTTGCTGCTATCAATTAAGTAGAAGTTACCTGTTGGTGCGGAAACTTCAATTTCGGCACCTTCTTCTAAGCCGTGAAGCGTATTAGAAACCCATCCGCCAGCTAAATCACCTTTTTCATCTTCACGTTTTACCGAAATGCGTAAATAGTCAGCTTGTGGGCTAGTCGATAACGTGTATTGGCGAGGTTGTTTTAAACCTAATTCTTCGACAAAGACGCGAACTGAAATATATTGACCTGCTTGATAGGTTGGTAATGCACCACCATCAACAGGAGCGAGATAGAAAGAAGTGATTTCATCACTTTCAACCACTTTTTTGGCAATTTTGAAATTACGCCAGCCTAACCAACTGCCTTTTGTTTGTTGGTGCAGATCATAAATCGCTTTTTCAGTGCGAATAAACAAATCAGCTAACTGACCATAAGCCGCTGCCCACGCATCAATTAATGGATCTTCCATTGAGATATTAAGGACTTCACTGATTGAGTGCAGAAGGTTTTCACCCACAATATTATAGTCAGGGGCTTGAATATTCAGGCTGACATGTTTGTGTGCGATTAATTCAACCACAGGCAGAAGAACAGATGGGTCTTCAATATTTTCTGCATAAGCCAGAACAGCACCTGCAAGTGCTTGTGCCTGTGCACCACTACGTTGGTGTCCCATATTAAAAGTTTCTTTTAATTCTGGGTTTTTGCCTAGCATACGGTTATAAAAATAGCCAGTTAATGCAACGCCATTTTCACGAAGAACAGGGACAGTAGCTTTAACAAGTTCAATTTGCTGTGGAGTCATGAGGTGATCTCACTTGGCTGTTATTTATAAGATGTATTTAAAATACATATTTAATATTTTAATTGCAATCTATTTTTAATATAAAACCATATTTATTTTATGGAATAAAAAATTTATGGGTTTATGCTGAAAATTTGGCAATAAGAATTGTATGATTTACCTAAGTTTTTTATGTGCAGATTACGCCCCAAGGTGATGGGAATGCTATTTCCCACCAAACAAAGAGCCTAATAAACCACGCACAATTTTTTGTCCAGTCGAGCCACCTAAACTGCGTGCGGCACTTTTGGCAAAAGTTCCGACCGTGTCTTGAATTAACTTTTCTCGCTGTTTGGCAGCACGCTCTGCTTCTTTTTGTTGTTCTCTTGCAATCCGTTCTTCCTCACGTGCTTGCTGTTTCGCCAGTACTTCAGCTTCTTTGGCCTGTTGTTTCGCAAGGTTTTCTTGTTCTTTGGCAAGTTGTTTCTCTTGTTCAACTTGAATAGCTTGCTGTTGGCGTTCAACAACTTTTTGCTGTAAACGTTCGTAAGCACTATCTCGGTCTACACTTTGTTCATAAACACCAGCAACAATACTCTGTGAAATTAATGCTTGACGTTGTTCTGGGCTAATGGGGCTAAAAGATGAGTAGGGAGGCATCACCCATGCACGCTCGACAACTTGCGGTATACCTTGTTCATCTAGACAGCTAATTAAGGCTTCGCCTACGCCCAATTCGGTAATAGCTTGTTCAACATTAAATTCAGGATTGGCACGGAATGTTGCAGCAGCAGTTTTAACCGCTTTTTGATCTTTAGGTGTGAATGCGCGTAAAGCATGTTGTACCCGATTTCCTAATTGCCCAAGTACGGTTTCAGGTAAATCCAGCGGATTTTGAGTGACAAAATAAATTCCGACACCTTTGGATCGAATTAAGCGCACCACTTGTTCAATTTTTTCTTGCAGTGCAGCACTGGCATTATCAAAAAGTAAATGGGCTTCATCGAAAAAAAATACCAGTTTCGGTTTGTCCATATCACCGACTTCAGGCAATTGCTCGAATAATTCAGAGAGCATCCAGAGTAGAAAGGTGGCATACAGTTTAGGGGTGTTCATCAATTTATCCGCTGCAAGCAGATTGATGTAACCTCGGCCATCAGCATCAGTTTGAATAAAATCAAGAATATTTAAACTAGGTTCACCAAAAAACTGATCTCCACCCTGATCAGCAAGCGCCAGTAAGTTACGTTGAATGGCACCTAGGCTGGCAGGTGATAGATTACCGTATTCGGCTTTGAATTCCGCGGCATGCTCGCTGACATAACTAAGCATTGCTTTTAAATCTTTAAAGTCAATGAGCAGTAACCCCTGATCATCGGCAATCCGAAAAACTGCCGATAAAACACCTTCTTGCGTGTCATTTAAATTCAGCATTTGTGCCAGTAAAAGTGGCCCAATTTCAGAAACCGTACTGCGTATAGGATGTCCTTGTTCGCCAAATAAATCCCAGAACATCACAGGTGAGGCAGCAAAAGGAATAGAATCAATTCCTAGGCTTTTGATGCGTTCGTCAAATTTTGGATTGCTACTACCTGCTTGTGCAAGGCTTGAGACATCACCTTTGGCATCTGCAAGGAAAACGGGCACACCAATGCGTGAAAAACTTTCTGCCAAGACTTTTAAGGTCACGGTTTTACCAGTACCTGTTGCGCCTGCAATCAAGCCGTGTCGATTGGCAAATTGAGAATGTAAAACAATAGCTTGTGTGGTATCAGTAGTTTTTTTTGCAATAACGATTGGTGTACTCATTTTTCACCTATTTTAGAATTTATTCGAGCTGTTTTAATGCGTTTTGAATATCTTGGACTAAATCCTCAGCATCTTCTAGTCCTATGCAAAAGCGGACCAATAAACCTTGTTGTAAATGTGTATTTTTTAGTGAGCGCATATGGTTGAGTTCATACAACATAACCAAGCTGATTGGACCACCCCAGCTAAAACCGAGTTTAAATAAATTAAGATGATCACAAAATTTACGCACTGCTTTTAAGTCATATTCGGGTTTAAAAATTACACTCACCAAGCCTGCACTTTTTCCTGTTGTGCAGACTTGTTTCCAGTGAGTATGTCCTGCGGCATCTGGATCACTAGGATGTAACACCTGACTAAATTGTGGTTGCTGTTTTAACCATGCGAGCAACTTCAAGGCAGATTGAGCTTGTTGATCATAACGGATGGACATGTGTGCCAAACTGCGCTGAATCTGAGCAGTATCATCGCCAGACACCGCGATCCCTTGTATGGCATGCATACGGAACAATTTGTGATGCAATTGCAGATCACGCGTCACGACTGAGCCCATTAAAATATCACCACCACCACTTGGATACTTGGTTAAGGCATGCACACTAATATCTACAGCCAAATGTTCATCAGAAAAATCGAAAGGATTAAATGCTAAACCTGCACCCCAAGTATTATCCAGTACGGTCAAAATCTGTTGAGCTTGTGCTTTTTGAACTAAGCCAACCAAATCAGGAAATTCTAAGGTGACTGATCCTGTAGCTTCGAGCCAAAGGAGTTTGGCATGTTCAGAGGGGGTGAAACTGGTTACATCTATAGGGTTATAAACTCGAACCAGAATCCCATAGCGTTTTTCCAAATTACGCAGATGTTCCATATTTGGACCATAGACATTATCGGGTACCCAGACTTCATCTCCTTGTGCCAGTAATGCAGAATTGACCAAATTAATTGCGGATAGTCCACTAGGTGCCAATAAGCAGTATTCGCCACCCTCGATTTGAGCGATCTGATCGGCTAAGGTAAACGTGGTGGGTGTACCATGTGTGCCATAACTGTAGTCATACGGGTCAGTCCAGTGGCGATTAAATAGTGCATCAGTATTTTCAAAAATAATGGTAGATGCACGAAACAGGGGAGGTTGAACGCTGGAAATATACTGAGGTGCTTTTCTTGGTGCATGAATTAGCGCAGTTTGAAATTTCTTGTTCAAGATGTGACTCATCTAAAGCGTAAGATGTCATCTAGATTAAGAGAATAAGTTAATTTTCGCTACCGAATTGGGAAGAACTGTAAAAACAAGCAACCAAATCAAAAGTTGGCTTCAATTTTGCTAAATCTAAGCAAAGCTACAACAATAGGTTACAGCGCATGAAGTCGCATTTAAAAGTACATTATTTTCAGCATATTGCTGGTGAAGGGTTCGGTAGTTGTTATGAGTTTTTAAAAGCACATCAGGCACAAATTACGGCCACAGAATTCTTTGCCTTGCCTGTGGATTTACCTCTAGAGATTGAGGCCTTACCACAAATTGAAGATGTGGATCTTCTCATTATCATGGGGGGAGCTATGAGTGTGAATGATGAGGTTAATTATCCATGGTTAAAAATCGAAAAGCGTTGGCTAAGACGTTATTTGGCATTGGGTAAACCTGCTATTGGGCTATGTTTGGGTGGGCAATTGATTGCGAATGCTCTGGGCGCAGCAGTCAGTAAAAATGGTGCGCAAGAGTTGGGGTGGACTACGGTACGAAAAGTAAAACATGTACCACAAGATTGCTTTGAGTTACCTGAGTATTTTAATGTCATGCAGTGGCACAGTGAGACTTTTGAGATTCCTAAAGGCGCCATTCATTTGGCGGAAAATGATGTGTGTCGTAATCAAATGTACCAAATTGGTAAAAATGTTCTTGGTTTTCAGTTTCATCCCGAAATCACGCCTGAAACCCTAAGTTTATTTTTGGAAAATGACGAAGAGCTGGCTCATTTTTCTGGGGCCTTTGTACAAACTGAAAGTGAATTAAAACACTCTTCAAAAGCACACTTTTTACAAGGAAATCAATTGCTCAATCAAGCTATTGAATATGTCTTACAAAAAACAGCATGATGATTAAATAGTAAACAAATGAAAATCATCAAAATTTGAAAAAAAGACCAAAAAAGACAAAATGGATTTGCTTAAGCGTTAAACAATCGATATAATGACTCACCCTTCAAAGGAAGGGGGTTAACTGCGAAGAAAGTAGTTAGCATCGTGACAGTCATGGCATCGATCATGACCTTAGTGATTTTCACTGCCTTTGACACTTACCAATAGGTGAGATGCGTCAAGGGTGATTCTTTATATATTTGGCTTGGAGTTAACTGGTATGTCTAACCAGAGAATTCGTATCCGTCTTAAGTCTTTTGATCACCGTTTAATTGATCAATCTGCTCAAGAGATCGTAGAAACAGCAAAACGTACTGGCGCACAAGTTTGTGGTCCAATCCCGATGCCAACACGCATCGAACGTTTTAACGTTTTAACATCACCGCACGTAAACAAAGATGCTCGTGACCAATACGAGATCCGCACTTACAAGCGTTTGATCGACATCGTTCAACCTACAGATAAAACTGTTGATGCATTGATGAAGTTAGATCTTGCTGCTGGTGTTGATGTTCAGATCGCTTTGGGTTAAGGCTTTCGGTTAATTAACGTTTTTAGTTAATTAGGCCGCTTTTTTAGAGGTTATGCACATGGCTATTGGTTTAGTCGGTCGCAAGTGCGGTATGACCCGTATCTTTACAGATGCTGGTGTTTCTGTGCCTGTAACAGTGATTGAGGTTGATCCTAACCGCATCACACAAATCAAAACGCTTGAAACTGATGGTTATCAAGCGATTCAAATCACTACTGGTGAACGTCGCGAATCTCGCGTAACTAACGCTCAGAAAGGTCACTTCGCTAAAGCGGGTGTTGCTGCTGGTCGTCTAGTTCAAGAATTCCGCGCTACAGAAGCTGATCTTGAAGGTCGTGAAGTTGGTGGTGTTCTAACTGTTGACTTGTTCACAGTTGGTCAAATCGTTGACGTTACTGGTACGTCTAAAGGTAAAGGTTTCCAAGGTGGTGTTAAGCGTTGGAACTTCCGTACCCAAGATGCTACTCATGGTAACTCAGTTTCTCACCGTGTTTTAGGTTCTACTGGTCAAAACCAGACTCCTGGTCGCGTATTCAAAGGCAAAAAAATGGCTGGCCATTTAGGTGCTGAACGCGTAACTACTCAGGGTCTTGAGATCGTTGCTATCGACACAGAACGTTCAGTTCTAGTTGTTAAAGGCGCGGTTCCTGGTGCTACTGGTGGCGACGTTACCGTTCGTCCTACGATCAAGGCCTGAGGGGAAATAACGTGAATTTAAAAACTGTTTCCGGCTCTGCTGTTGAATTATCTGAAGTTGCTTTCGGTCGTGAATTTAACGAGGCTCTTGTACACCAAGTTGTTACAGCTTACTTAGCTGGTGGTCGTCAAGGTTCGAAAGCTCAGAAATCACGTGCTGACGTATCTGGCGGTGGTAAAAAGCCATTCCGTCAAAAAGGTACTGGCCGCGCGCGTGCTGGTTCTATTCGTAGCCCAATCTGGGTTGGTGGTGGTAAAACTTTTGCTGCTCGTCCACAAGATTGGTCTCAAAAAGTAAACCGCAAAATGTACCGCGGTGCAATGCAATGTATCTTAGCTGAACTTGTTCGCCAAGATCGTCTTGTACTAGTTGAAGAGATTGCTGTTGCAGCTCCTAAAACTAAAGAATTGCTTGCGAAACTTAACGACTTGAATGCTACTCGCGCATTGATCGTTACTGATGCTGTAGATGAGAATCTATATCTAGCAGCGCGCAACATTCCACACGTTGATGTGGTTGATGCTACTGCAATCGATCCTGTTAGCTTGATCGCGTTCGATAAAGTTGTTATGTCTGTTGCTGCTGCTAAGAAAATTGAGGTAGAACTCGGATGAACAACGAACGTATCTATCAAGTCCTAAAAGGACCTGTATTCTCAGAAAAAGCACAAGTTTTAGGTGAGACTGCTGGTGTTCAAGTTTTCAAGGTTGCACTTGATGCAAACAAACTTGAAATCAAAAAAGCAGTTGAACAACTCTTTGGTGTTCAAGTTGTTAAAGTTAACACAACGATCACTAAAGGTAAGTCTAAGCGCTTTGGTAAAACATTAGGACGTCGTTCTGATGTTAAAAAAGCATACGTCACCCTGAAAGCTGGCCAAGATGTAGAAATGGCTGACTTGGGCGATACCGCTGAAAGCGCAGCGGAATAAGGACGAAAATTATGCCGATTCAAAAATGTAAGCCAACGTCTCCTGGACGTCGCTTTGTAGAGAAAGTCGTTCACGACCATCTTCACAAAGGCGCTCCGTATGCTCCGTTGGTTGAAGCTAAAAAACGTACTGGTGGTCGTAACAACAACGGTCACATCACGACTCGTCACGTTGGTGGCGGTCACAAGCAGCACTACCGTCTTGTTGACTTTAAACGTAACAAAGATGGTATTCCTGCTGTAGTTGAACGTATCGAATACGATCCTAACCGTACTGCACACATCGCTTTGTTGAAGTATGCTGACGGTGAGCGTCGTTATATCATCGCACCTAAAGGTTTGCGTGCTGGCGATAAAGTACAATCTGGTAACGATGCTCCAATTCGTCCAGGTAACTGCTTGCCACTTCGCAATATGCCTATCGGTTCTACACTTCACAACATCGAACTTAAAATCGGTAAAGGCGCGCAATTAGCTCGTTCTGCTGGTGCTTCTGTTCAGTTGTTGGGTCGTGACGGTTCTTATGCAATCATCCGTCTTCGTTCTGGTGAAATGCGTAAAGTTCACGTTGAATGTCGCGCTGTGTTGGGTGAAGTTTCTAACCAAGAAAACAACCTTCGTTCACTAGGTAAAGCTGGTGCAGCACGCTGGCGTGGTGTTCGTCCTACCGTTCGTGGTATGGCGATGAACCCAGTTGACCACCCACACGGTGGTGGTGAAGGGCGTAACAAAGGTATTCAACCTGTAAGCCCATGGGGTCAAAAAGCTAAAGGGTACAAGACACGTACCAACAAGCGTACGACTAAGATGATTATTCGCGATCGTCGCGTCAAGTAAAGGAATCTGATTAATGCCTCGTTCATTGAAAAAAGGTCCATTCGTCGATGCGCACTTGTTCGCTAAAGTTGAAGCGGCTATTGCTGCTAACAACCGTAAGCCGATCAAGACTTGGTCACGTCGTTCGATGATCCTCCCGGATTTTGTTGGTTTAACAATCTCTGTACATAATGGCCGTAACCACGTTCCAGTAATTGTTACTGAACACATGGTTGGTCACAAACTAGGTGAATTCGCGCCAACTCGTACCTATCGTGGTCACGGTGTTGACAAGAAGTCTAAACGTTAATAGGTGCTATGATGGAAGTAACTGCTAAATTACGCGGTGCCGCTATCTCGGCACAGAAAGCTCGTTTGGTTGCAGATCTTATCCGTGGCAAATCAGTTGCTCACGCGCTTAATATCTTAAACTTCAGCAACAAAAAAGCTGCAGTTTTAGTTAAAAAAGCATTGGAATCTGCAATTGCGAATGCTGAACACAATAACAGTTTAGATGTAGACGACCTTAAAGTTTCTACGATTTACGTTGATGAAGGCATGAGCCTTAAACGTATTATGCCACGTGCTAAAGGCCGTGCAGATCGTATTACTAAGCGTACTTGTCACATCACCGTTAAGGTAGGGGTTTGATATGGGTCAGAAGGTTCATCCAATCGGTATCCGCCTAGGTGTTGTGAAACGTCATAACGCTAACTGGTATGCGAATCCGAAACAATACGCTGAATACTTGCTTAAAGATTTGCAAGTTCGTGAGTTTTTAACTAAAAAACTTAAGAATGCAATGATCAGCAATATTCTTATCGAACGTCCAACAGGCGCTGCTAAAGTAACTATTAGCACTGCTCGTCCTGGTATCGTTATCGGTAAAAAAGGCGAAGACATTGAAAAATTACAGCGCGAACTTACCAGCATTATGGGTGTTCCAGCGCAAGTAAGCATCAACGAAATCGATCGCCCAGACTTAGACGCTCGTTTAGTTGCTGAAGCAATTGCTTCTCAATTAGAAAAGCGTGTTATGTTCCGTCGTGCTATGAAGCGTGCGGTTCAAAACACTATGCGTGCTGGTGCTAAAGGTATCAAAGTTGAAGTTTCTGGTCGTTTAGGTGGTGCAGAGATCGCTCGTACAGAATGGTATCGTGAAGGTCGTGTACCTTTACATACGCTTCGTGCGGACATCGACTACTCAACTATGCGTGCTGAAACGACTTACGGTACGATTGGTGTTAAAGTTTGGATCTTCCGTGGCGAGATCTTGGGTGGCATGAAACAAGTCATGAACCCAGCTCCAGCTGAAGAGCGTCCAGCTAAACGCGGTCGTGGTCGTGGTGAAGGTCAAGAGCAACGTCGTGGACGTCGTAATGACCGTGCTGCTGACAAGGGAGAATAATCCATGTTGCTACCTAAACGTACCAAATTCCGTAAAGTGCAAAAAGGCCGTAACACTGGTCTAGCGCACCGTGGTAGTACAGTATCATTTGGTTCAATCGCGCTTAAAGCAACTGAACGTGGTCGTATGACTTCACGTCAAATTGAAGCTGCGCGTCGTACCATTAGCCGTCGTGTTAAGCGTGGTGGTAAGATCTTTATTCGTGTATTCCCAGACAAACCAATTACTGAAAAGCCATTAGAAGTTCGTATGGGTAACGGTAAAGGTAATGTGGAGTACTGGGTTTGTGAAATCAAACCAGGTAAGATCCTGTACGAAATGGAAGGTGTGAACGAAGAATTGGCACGTGAAGCATTTACGCTTGCTGCTGCTAAGCTTCCGTTTAAAACCACTATCGTGACTCGGACGGTAATGTAATGAAAACTAAAGATCTACGTGAAAAGTCGGTAGAAGAGTTGACAGCTTTGCTTGATGAGCAGCAGCTTAACCAATTCCGTCTTCGTATGGCTAAAGCAACTGGTCAATTGGGTAAATCGCACGAAGTTGCACTTACTCGTAAAACTATTGCTCGTATTAAGACCCTCCTTACCGAAAAACAGGGGAACGGACAATGAGTGAAAAAACAGTCCGCACGTTAACCGGCAAAGTCGTAAGTGACAAAATGGACAAGTCTATTGTTGTGCTTATCGAACGTCGTGTTCAACACCCGTTGTATGGCAAATCAATCCGCCGTTCAACTAAATTACATGCTCATGATGAGAACAACACAGCTAAATTAGGCGACGTTGTGACAATCAAAGAAAGCCGCCCAATTTCTAAAACTAAGTCTTGGACATTAGTTGAAGTTGTTGAAGCTGCTGCTGAGTAATTAAACGTTCTTGCATCATCGGTCAATTTCGAGTACTCTTTGAGCCTTTCGAAATTGCGACCGGTGATGCACGGTTTTGGAGTAGGGCAATGATTCAAACCGAAACTATGCTCGACGTAGCAGACAACAGTGGTGCCCGCCGCGTACAATGTATTAAAGTACTTGGTGGTTCGCATCGTCGTTATGCTTCAGTTGGCGATATTATTAAAGTTACTGTAAAAGAAGCTATTCCGCGCGCACGTGTTAAAAAAGGTGACGTGATGAATGCTGTTGTAGTTCGTACAAAATTCGGTATCCGTCGTCCAGATGGTTCTGTGATTCGTTTCGACGATAACGCAGCTGTTATTTTGAACAACAACAAAGCGCCGATTGCAACTCGTATTTTCGGACCAGTGACTCGTGAACTTCGTACTGAACAGTTCATGAAAATCATTTCATTGGCTCCTGAAGTTCTATAAGAGGCAATCATGGCTAAGATTAAAAAAGGCGATCAAGTAATTGTGATCGCAGGTAAGGAAAAAGGCAAACAGGGTACTGTTCTGTCTGTTTCTAATGACCGTGTTATGGTTGAAGGCCTTAACTTGGTTAAGAAGCATCAAAAGCCGAACCGTGCAACAGGTGCTGAAGGCGCTATCGTTACACAAGAAGCTTCGCTTCATATCTCTAATGTGGCAATTTTTAATGCTACAACCCAAAAGGCTGACCGTGTTGGTTACCAAGTGATTGAAGGCGTGAAAACTCGCGTTTACAAGTCAAATGGTGAATCAGTGGCGGTAGCGAAGTAATAGGTTGAGAAGGCAATGGCCAGACTTAAAACGCGTTACAATGACGAACTTAAAGCTCAATTACAAGAGACTTTAGGCGTTAAAAATGTGATGGATATTCCACGCATCACTAAAATCACGATCAATATGGGTGTTGGTGCAGCAGCTGCTGACAAAAAACTCCTTGATGGTGCTCTTGCTGATATGCAAGCAATTGCTGGTCAAAAACCAGTGCTTACATTAGCTCGTAAATCAATCGCTGGTTTCAAAATCCGTGATGGTTGGCCGATCGGTTGTAAAGTTACTTTACGCGGCGAACGCATGTACGAATTCTTAGACCGTTTGATCTCTATTGCGATCCCTCGTATCCGTGACTTCCGTGGTTTCTCTTCGAAATCATTTGATGGTCGTGGTAACTACTCTATGGGTCTTAAAGAGCAAATCGTTTTCCCTGAAATCGATTTCGATAAGATTGATCGTATTCGTGGTATGGATATTACTGTTACTACGACTGCTCGCACCGATGACGAAGGCCGTGCGCTTATGCGTGCATTCGGCTTCCCGTTCAAATAAGAGGTCGATATGGCTAAGAAAGGTATGATTAATCGCGAATTGAAACGCGAAAAGACAGTTGCTAAATTTGCTGCAAAACGTGCTGAATTAAAAGCTACGATTGCAAATGTAAATGCAAGCGACGAAGAGCGTTTCGAAGCGATGATGAAGTTACAAGCATTACCACGTAATGCGTCTCCAGTGCGTCTTCGTAACCGTTGTGGTTTAACTGGTCGTCCTCATGGTTACTTCCGTAAGTTCGGTTTAAGCCGTAACAAATTACGTGACACAGTAATGCAAGGTGATGTACCAGGCGTTGTTAAGGCAAGCTGGTAAGGAGCGACTATAAATGAGTATGCAAGATACCGTTGCCGACATGTTAACTCGTGTTCGTAACGCACAAATGGCTAAGAAACAAGCAGTTTCTATGCCTAATTCTAAGTTGAAGGTTGCAATTGCTAACGTACTTCAACAAGAAGGTTATGTTTCAAACGTAGAAGTTGCTGACGTTGAAGGTAAAGCTACTTTGACCATCACTTTAAAATATTTCGAAGGCAAGCCAGTTATCGAAACTGTGAAGCGCGTAAGCCGTCCAGGTCTTCGCCAATATCGCGGTAAAGATGCACTTCCGAGCGTTAAGCAAGGTTTAGGTATTGCAATTGTTTCTACAAGCAAAGGCATCATGACTGATCGCGCTGCACGTGCTGCAGGCGTTGGTGGTGAAGTTATTGCTTTTGTTTCTTAATAGGTGATTCCTCATGTCTCGTGTGGCTAAAGCCCCAGTAACTGTACCTAACGGTGTTACAGTTACTCAGAACGGCCGGCAGGTCGAAGTGAAAGGCAGTAAAGGTACATTGTCTTTCAACCTGCATGCGCTGGTCGAGCTTAAACAGGAAGACGGTATTGTAGCTGTTGCTCCAAAAGCTGAGTCGAAAGACGCTTGGATGCAAGCTGGTACTGCTCGCGCTGTTCTTAACAACCTTGTAAAAGGTGTTAGCGAAGGCTTCGAACGTAAGTTACAACTTATCGGTGTTGGTTATAAAGCTGCGGTTAAAGGTAACGTTGTTAACCTTAACCTTGGTTTCTCTCACCCGATCGACTATACGCTTCCTGAAGGTGTAACTGCTGAAACTCCTACAGCAACAGAAATTATCCTTAAATCTGCTGATAAAGCACGTTTAGGTCAAGTTGCTGCGGATATCCGTGGTTACCGTCCGCCAGAGCCTTATAAAGGTAAAGGTGTTCGTTATTCTGACGAAGTTGTACTTCGTAAAGAAGCTAAGAAGAAATAAGGCGCGAGGTTCTTATGAACGAAAAGAAACAATCCCGTTTGCGTCGTGCGAAAAGCACACGCTTGCACATTCGTGCATTGGGTGCGACTCGTTTGTGTGTAAACCGCACTCCGCGTCACATCTATGCTCAAGTTATCTCAGCAGATGGTGGCAAAGTTTTAGCGCAAGCTTCAACTTTAGATGCTACTTTACGTGCTGGTGCAACTGGTAATATTGAAGCAGCGACTAAAGTAGGTGCTTTAATCGCAGAACGTGCTAAAGCAGCTGGTATTACTAAAGTTGCGTTTGACCGTTCTGGTTTTAAATATCATGGTCGTATCAAAGCCTTGGCTGATGCTGCTCGTGAAAACGGCTTGGAGTTCTAATCATGGCTAAAGTTGAACAAAACGAAGGTCTTGTTGAAAAGCTGGTTGCCGTTGATCGTGTAGCCAAAGTTGTTAAGGGTGGTCGTATCTTCTCTTTCACAGCATTAACTGTTGTGGGTGATGGTAACGGTCGTGTAGGTTTTGGTCGTGGTAAAGCGCGTGAAGTTCCAGCTGCTATTTCTAAAGCACTTGAAGCTGCACGTCGTAACATGATTACTGTAGACCTTGCTGGTACTACTTTACAACACCCTGTGAATGCACGTCATGGTGCAAGCCGTGTGTACATGCAACCTGCTTCTGAAGGTACTGGCGTAATCGCTGGTGGCGCTATGCGTGCCGTTCTTGAAGCTGCAGGTGTACATAACGTACTTGCTAAATGTTACGGTTCTACAAATGCTGCGAACGTTGTAAATGCAACTTTCAAAGGTTTGCGTGATATGACTTCTCCAGAGAAAGTAGCTGCTAAACGTGGTCTTTCTGTAGAACAAATTCAAGGGTAATCAATCATGAAAACGATTAAAGTTACCCAGACTAAATCTTCTTCTCATCGCTTGAAAAATCACAAGCTTTGTTTACAAGGTTTAGGTCTGCGTCGTATTGGTCATACTGTAGAAGTGCAAGATACGCCTTCTAACCGCGGTATGATCAACAAAGTCTACTATATGGTTAGTGTAGAGGAATAAGCCATGACTCTGCGTTTAAATGAACTTGCACCTGCAGAAGGTGCGAAGCGTGATAATCTTCGTCTAGGCCGTGGTATTGGCTCTGGCGTAGGTAAGACTGGTGGTCGTGGTATCAAAGGTCAAAACTCACGTAAAAGTGGTGGTACTCGTCCAGGCTTTGAAGGCGGTCAAACTGCGTTATATCGTCGTTTACCTAAATTCGGTTTCACTAGCCAAATCGCTTTAAAAACTGCTGAAGTACGTTTATCAGAGCTTGCTAAAGTTGAAGGTGATATTGTTTCACTTGAAACTTTAAAAGCGGCGAATGTTGTACGTAAAGATATGCTTCGTGCTCGTATCGTACTTTCTGGTGAAATTACTCGTGCATTCACTGTACAAGGTGTTGCATTGACTAAAGGCGCTAAAGCTGCTGTTGAAGCTGCTGGCGGCAAAGTCGAGGAGTAATCGCGAGTGTCTATGTCTCCTAGTTCTTCAGGTCATGTTCACATGATGAAAGGGCAACCATTTTACGTGAAATATCGTGAAATTATTCGCCGAATGACATTTCTCTTCGGTGCATTGTTGGTTTTTCGACTAGGAGCGCATATTCCAGTACCGGGCATTAATAATGCTGCACTTGAAAACCTTTTTAATGCAAACCAGGGCACAATCCTTGGTTTGTTTAATATGTTTTCAGGTGGTGCTTTAGAAAGAATGTCAATTCTTGCCTTGGGGATTATGCCGTATATTTCTGCATCAATTATTGTGCAGTTAATGTCGACTGTGATTCCATCACTCGAAGCTTTGAAAAAAGAGGGAGAGCAAGGGAAGCGTAAGATTAACCAATATACACGTCAAGGTACGTTGCTTTTAGCTTTGGTGCAAGCAACTGGGATGTGCGCAGGTTTGATCAGTCAAGGGATTACCCTTTCAGCTGGTTTAGCCTTCTATGTTCCTGCTGTAACCTCACTGGTTGCAGGTACTATGTTCTTAATGTGGTTGGGTGAACAAATTACCGAACGCGGAGTGGGTAATGGTATTTCCATGATCATTTTCGCTGGTATTGTTGCTGGATTGCCTAATTTAATTATGCAATCTATTTCATCAGTAGATAATGGTCAAACTAGTCTGATTGGCTTGGTTATTTTTGGCTTATTGTCTCTCGGTGTATTAGCAGCAATTGTGTTTATTGAGAAAGCGCAGCGTCGTATTCCAGTAAATTATGCTCAAAAACAACAAGGTCGTCGTGTATTTACTGCACAACAAACGCATTTGCCATTAAAAATTAATATGGCAGGTGTAATCCCAGCAATCTTTGCCAGTTCTTTGCTTTTGTTTCCAGCGAGTTTAGGACAGTGGGTAGGTAGCTCAGATCCGAGTGCAGGTATAATCAAACGCAGTCTTCAAGATTTGGCTCTTTTATTGTCGCCTGGACAGCCGTTGTATTTGGTGCTCTTTGGTGCGTTAATTATCTTTTTCTGTTATTTTTATACGGCGCTAGTATTTAGTCCTAAAGAAGTATCAGAAAACTTAAAACGCAGCGGAGCTTATGTGCCTGGTATTCGCCCAGGTGAGCAAACTGCTCGTTATTTAGATCATATTCTCAATCGTTTGACGTTTATTGGTGCGATTTATATTGCGATCGTGTGTTTAATGCCAATGATTTTGCAAAGTTCTTTTGGTATTCCATTCTATCTGGGTGGTACATCTTTGCTAATTGTTGTTGTTGTTGTTATGGATTTCATGGCGCAATTGCAAGCACATCTCACATCTCATCAATACGATAATCAAACGTTAATGAGAAAAACGACTGCTCATCCGAAGGGATAAGCGCACTTAGAGGTTTCATCATGAAAGTACAAGCTTCTGTAAAGAAAATTTGTGGTAGCTGTAAAGTTATCCGTCGTAATGGGGTTATTCGCGTAATTTGCAGCGCAGAACCTCGTCATAAGCAGCGTCAAGGTTAATCTGATCAAGACCTGTTGATTTCAGTAGGCTAATTAGGTTATTATCCGCCCCTCAAGATTTTTGTGGGGCGGTTGATTATCTCTACTGCCTTTTTGGAGAAAATTGAATGGCTCGTATTGCCGGTGTAAACATTCCGGATAACAAGCATGCTGTTATCTCTCTCACTTATATCTTTGGTATTGGTCGCCACACTGCTAAGAACATCTTGGCTGCTGTTGGTATCGCTCCAACAACAAAGATTCGTGAATTAGATGATGCTCAGCTTGATGCGATTCGTGCAGAAGTTACCAAGGTTCCAACCGAAGGTGATTTACGTCGCGAAATTTCCATGAACATTAAACGTTTAATGGATTTAGGCTGCTACCGCGGTCTTCGTCATCGTCGCAGCTTGCCTGTCCGCGGACAACGCACCAAAACTAACGCACGTACCCGTAAAGGTCCGCGCAAACCTATTAAGAAATAAGATTTCTGGAAGCTAAAAGATGGCTAAAGATACTCGCGCACGCAAGAAGGTCACTCGTACCGTCTCTGAAGGTGTCGCACACATTCACGCTTCTTTTAATAACACCATTGTAACGATCACTGATCGTCAAGGTAATGCATTGGCTTGGGCTACTTCAGGTGGACAAGGCTTCCGTGGATCACGTAAATCAACTCCGTTCGCTGCTCAGGTAGCTGCTGAAGTTGCTGGTAAAGCTGCTTTAGATTACGGTTTGAAAAACTTGGACGTCCTTGTAAAAGGTCCTGGTCCTGGTCGTGAGTCTGCGGTTCGTGCATTAGGTGCAGTGGGTTATAAAATTAACAGCATTACCGATGTGACTCCAATTCCGCACAACGGTTGCCGTCCACCTAAAAAACGTCGCGTGTAAGGAGAAACATTCATGGCTCGTTATATTGGTCCAAAATGCAAACTCTCTCGCCGCGAAGGGACAGACCTGCAATTAAAATCTGGCGTTAAACCATTTGACGTTAAGACTAAAAAACATGCTAAAGCTCCTGGCCAACATGGTCAAAGCCGTGCAAAACAATCTGAGTATTCACTACAATTACGTGAAAAACAAAAAGTACGTCGTATGTACGGTGTTTTAGAGCGTCAATTTAGTAACTACTATAAAGAAGCTGCTCGTGTTAAAGGCGCAACAGGTGAAAACTTGTTGAAATTGCTTGAAAGCCGTCTAGATAACGTTGTTTATCGCATGGGTTTTGGTTCTACACGTGCAGAAGCTCGTCAGCTTGTATCTCACCGTTCTATCACTTTAAATGGTCGTCGTGTTAACATTGCGTCTATCCAAGTTAAAGCTGGTGACGTGATTGCAGTTCACGAAGGCGCTAAGCAACAATTGCGTATTAAAAATGCAGTTGAATTAGCTGCTCAACGTGGTATTCCTTCTTGGATGGAAATTGACCATTCTAAGTTGGAAGGTACATTTAAAGCTGCACCAGATCGTTCTGATTTACCTGCTGAAATCAACGAAAGCTTGATTGTAGAATTGTATTCTAAATAATCCTTGAGGTAGCAATAATGACGCGTACTGCAAATGAGTTTCTAACTCCGCAAGCGATCAAGGTCGAAGCGGTTAGCGGGACCTCGGCAAAAGTTATTCTAGAACCCTTAGAGCGTGGCTTTGGTCATACTCTTGGTAATGCTTTACGTCGCATCCTTCTTTCTTCTTTACCTGGCGCAGCTGTGGTTGAAGTTGAAATTGAAGGTGTTGAGCACGAGTACAGTACTTTGGAAGGCTTGCAGCAGGACATCGTCGAGCTCTTGCTGAACCTAAAAGGATTGTCTATTAAGCTGTTCGATCAAAATGAAGCTTATTTGACATTAGAGAAACAAGGTCCTGGCGATGTTACTGCTGCTGACCTTCGTTTACCTCATAATGTTGAAGTGGTTAACCCTGAACACTTGATCGGTACATTAAGTGCAACTGGTTCATTAAAAATGCGCCTTAAAGTTGCTCAAGGCCGTGGTTATGAAACTTCTGATTCACGTTTCCCAGAAGGCGAAACTCGCCCAGTGGGCCGTTTACAGTTAGATGCTTCTTATAGCCCAATCAAACGTGTGTCTTACATCGTAGAAAATGCGCGTGTAGAACAACGTACTGACCTTGATAAACTGATCATTGATCTTGAGACAAACGGTACAGTTGATCCTGAAGAAGCAATCCGCAAAGCGGCGACAATTTTGCAACAACAAATTGCAATTTTTGTTGACCTTCAGAAAGATCAAGCTCCTGTTGCTCAAGAACCTCGTGAAGAAGTTGATCCAATTTTGCTTCGTCCAGTAGATGATCTAGAGCTTACTGTTCGTTCTGCGAATTGTTTAAAAGCAGAAAATATTTACTACATTGGTGATCTTGTACAGCGCACTGAGGTTGAGTTACTTAAAACTCCTAACCTTGGTAAAAAATCGCTTACTGAGATCAAAGATGTTCTGGCTTCTAAAGGCTTACAGCTCGGCATGCGTTTAGAGAACTGGCCACCAGCTAGTCTCCGTATGGACGATCGTTTCGCCTATCGTAGCCGTTAATTAAGTAGGACTATCACCATGCGTCATCGTAATAGTGGTGTGAAATTAGGCCGTACAAGCAGTCATCGTAAAGCGATGTTCCAAAACTTGGCTAATTCTTTGTTCGAACACGAGTTAATTAAAACTACTGTTCCTAAAGCTAAAGAATTACGCCGCGTTGCTGAGCCTTTAATCACTTTAGCTAAAAACGATACTGTTGCAAACCGTCGTTTGGCGTTTGCTCGTACTCGTTCAGCAGCAACTGTTGGTAAATTATTTACCGTTCTTGGCCCTCGTTACAAAGAACGTAACGGCGGTTATCTACGTGTTCTTAAAGCGGGCTTCCGTGCAGGTGATGCTGCACCGATGGCTTACGTTGAACTAGTAGATCGCGAAGTTAACTAATTTCGCAGGATAACTCAGTTGTTCTTAAAAAAAGGTCGGTTTTTAACCGACCTTTTTTATTGTTTTTTGTTTGACAATATTTACTTTTGTCCTGAAATGACATGATTTCTATCTGAATTTACTTAACTTGACATTGATCATTGTCAGATTTGTGCTTTAATAAAATGGAATTATCAGTCAGGTTATAAAAACAACATGGAAAAGCAAATTGATATATTGATTATTGGTGCAGGTATTTCAGGGATTGGTCTAGCTGCTCATTTATCTAAGAATAATCCAAATCGTTCTTATGAAATTATTGAACGACGTGAGAGTATTGGCGGAACATGGGATCTGTTCAAATATCCTGGTATCCGTTCTGATTCTGATATGTCTACCTTTGGTTATAATTTCAAACCTTGGCAGCAATCTAGTGTATTGGCTGACGGAGCTGCAATCAAAGGCTATTTGGCAGAAGTAGTAGAAGAATATCAACTTGCTTCTAAAATTCATTTTAAACACAACGTCATTTCTGCCAATTATGATTCAAGTATTCAAAAGTGGGTGGTTGAAATTGAAGATGATCATCAAAAGAAGCAGACTTGGGTGGCCAATTTTATTTTAGGTTGTACGGGTTATTATAATTATGAACATGGCTATCAACCGAAATTTCCGAATCAGCTTGAGTTCAAAGGTGAGTTTATTCATCCCCAACATTGGCCAGAAAATCTAGATTATCGTGGAAAAAAGGTGCTTATTATTGGGAGTGGTGCTACAGCAATCACTTTAGTCCCAGCCATGGCAAAAGGTGGAGCAGGGCATGTGACGATGCTACAACGTTCACCGACTTATATCGCGTCAGTTCCTTCAGTTGATATTCTTTATAATAAAATGCGTAAAATTTTACCTGAAGACCTTGCGTATAAATTGACTCGTGCACGTAATATCGGGATGCAGCGTGGTATTTATGCATTGGCACAAAAGCAACCAAAGCTCTTGCGTAAATTGCTATTAAAATCAATTGAGTTGCAACTGAAAGGTAAAGTCGATATGAAGCACTTTACCCCAAGTTATAATCCTTGGGATCAGCGTTTATGTGTCGTGCCTGATGGTGATTTGTTTAAAATTTTACGTTCTGGTCAAGCCAGTGTAGAGACCGATTTAATTGAGCGATTTACTGAAAATGGGGTTTTGTTAAAGTCGGGTAAACATCTTGACGCAGATATTATTGTTTCAGCGACAGGCTTGGATATTCAAATTTTAGGTGGTCTCAAGGCAACACTGGATGGTCAGCCAATTGATACCTCAAAACATATGCTCTATCAAGGGGTGATGGTAAGTGATGTACCGAATATGGCGATGATTATTGGTTATATTAATGCTTCATGGACTTTAAAGGTGGATATTGCGGCTGATTATATTTGTCGTTTGATCAATTATATGGATCAAAAGGGTTATGTAGAGGTGATCCCACAGGGTGATCAAACAGAACGACTTGAAGATACGGTGATGGGGAGTTTAACTTCTGGTTATATTGCCCGTGCAGCGAATGTGATGCCAAAACAAGGCAAGCATGCACCATGGAAAGTCACCAATAACTATTTGGTCGATCGTAAGGAGTTAAAAAATGCAACTTTCGAAGATGCTGTATTAAAGTTTAAGAAAGCATTATCACACGATCAACGTAAGCCTAAATTGGTCTCTTGAGCTATGAAGTAATCAAAAAAAGGAGCATTAAGCTCCTTTTTTTATGATGTTATAAAGTTCGTGAAATTAGCTCTTTCATAATTTCATTGGTGCCTGCATAAATGCGATTGGCGCGGTTATCGATATACGCCCTTGCAATTGGATATTCTAGCATATAGCCATATCCACCATGTAGTTGTAAGCACTCATCGACCACTTTAGAAAACATCTCTGAAATTTTGTATTTTGCAGCTGCTGCGGCATCGACACCTAAGTTTTCTGTGAGTTGTAACTGCATACAGCGATCAAGGTAGGTACGACAGAAATCGATTTCAGTTCTGAGTTCAGCTAATTTAAAGCGAGTATTTTGAAAACTGGAAATGCTCTTACCAAAGGCCTGTCGTTCTTTCGTATATTTAACAGTATGTGCAAATGCTGCCTCGGCGCCAGCTTGGCAGATAATAGCAACTAACATGCGTTCCCATGCCAATTCTTTCATCAGCATTATAAAGCCCATTCCCTCGGCGCCAAGTAGATTTTGCTTGGGTACACGAACATTATCAAAGAACAACTCGCAAGTGTCTTGCCCTTTCATGCCGATTTTATGCAGTGGTTTGCCTTTACTAAAACCGACACGGTCAGCTTCAACAATAATAAGTGATAAATTGGCAGAGCCTTTATCACTGTTGCCTGTTTTACAGACGACAATTGCCATGTCGCACAAATAGCCATTGGTAATAAAAATTTTGGAGCCATTAATTATATATTCATCACCATCAAGGACTGCTGTAGTTTTTATCGCTTGCAAATCAGAGCCTGTACCTGGTTCGGTCATTGCAATCGCGGTGACCACTTCACCTGTCGCCATTTTAGGGAGCCAATGCTGCTTTTGTGCTTCATTTCCAAAGTTCAGAATATAATTAGCGACAATGTCCGAATGTAGTGAAAACCCTGTTGCAGAGTCCATCGCATAAGCTTGTTCTTCAATCAGGATCATGCTGTATAGGCGGTCGACACCAGAACCACCATACGCTTCGGGCATGGTGGCACAGAGTAAGCCTAAATGTCCTGCCTTAGTCCATAAGTCCCGATCAACATGTTGTTGTTGTTCATATTTTTCAGTATTGGGGATAACTTCTTGAGTATAAAATTTCCGTACGGTGTCACGGAAGGCTTCATGTTCCGCATTGAACAGTTGACTTGGTAGCATGTGGGGCAGTGGGCGAATGGCTCCAGATTGCATGATGATGTCCTTTAATTATCATTGTGAGGTTGAACTTAAAAGATCTGTTGTGACTTGGGCAATGTGAGCAATGCTCAATTCCATGAAAAAAATGGTAGATTTGGTCATTCAGGGGAAATGTCTCGAAATTTCGCCAATGATTCGGTTAAACTAAGGCACTTCTGTTTGGTCTAGGGGAAATACAATGAGCGAAGAAATGACGCTTGAAGAACGCAAAGTGATTTATCGTGCGCGTCGCGGTTTAAAGGAAATTGATGTGTATTTTGACCCATATGTTCGAAATTATTATTTAGCTGCATCTCCTGAAGAAAAAGCGTTATTTGCAGAATTAGTTGAACAAGAAGACCCTGATTTACTCGATTGGTTTATGGAAGTCGGCGAACCGCCGCGTGCTGAAATTAAGACGTTTATTCTTAAATTAAAGCATTACGTTCATGGCTAATACTGCATATTATTTGAAACGCAGTCGCATGGCGATTGTGTTTCAAATAGGTTTGTTGCTTCTTATTCAATGTTTAGTTTCAGTTTTACTGCCCGTTTGGTTGGCAGTTGTTATTTTGATTATTTTGCTATTTTCATGGTGGATGCAATTTAAGCGCTCTACACTGCATTATTTTCAAGCATTTTCGGCTGATGAATGGTCTATTCAGTCTATAGATCAAGCTGTAAAGCACATGCGGCTTACGCGAGTGGTTGATCATCATTTTTATATTGTGCTTTATTTCCAACAGCAGTCATCTTGTAGTTATGTCATCTGGTATGACCAATTAACGCTTGTGGAGTGGAAAAAACTGAAATTGTTGGCAAAAATGTTCTAATTGTTAGACAGTTAATAATTTTATTAAATTAATTAAAATATAAAAAACAAGTATTTAATATTAAGTTGTTAATACGTTGTTAGACAAAAAATAAATTTATTGGCATAAAGTATAAATTGTCAGACAATTTTTGCAGATACATTTGTGTTTTCTCTGTACATTAAAACCACCAAACAGCGAACGAGGAGATCAGTATGATTTTTCCAACGTGGTCGTTTCTAATGGTAGCGATTGTCTTGGCAATTGTTATAGGACGTTTAGGAACTGTGCTGAAGGATCGATTTGCACAAACATAAAGCCCATTGGGCGTTCATTTAATAGGTAGCATGTGCTGAACCGTCGCAATGCTACTTTTTTTTGCCCAAAATTTAATAATCCTGCCGCTAGAGTCAATTTTTCTCTTTATTTTTCATGGCAAAGTAATCCTTTGAATTAGAGTAAATACTCTTTTCTTCGAAAATAGCTTCTGCTATGTTTACTGCGAAGGACACAAACAAAAAATATAGAGGACAGGAAGATGTCACAAGTCCAGAAAATTGGCCAAGGTATGGCGATTTTAATGATTACAACAAGTGTACTTACAGGATGTTCGCATGTAGTGAAATCTGGCGCGAATGTCGCTTTAGGATTTAGCGAAAAGCATATTGTTCCGCCCATTTTAGCCATGGAAGATGCGGATATGGTGTGTAATTCGGGGAATGCGTTAACACCTGCAATTATGTCGACCCAAGAGATGGGGGCAGACCCGACACGTATTGCAATTTTACTCTATTCTGCTGCGGGCACATGTGCCGAAAACAGAGCACTCGATGCTGAACTCCGTTATTTGCGTGCGTCTAAAGCAGGACAAGTCACAGAAGCACAAGATGCGCGTATTGAGCAAAAACGTTGGTCGGCTGTAGCGGCACAGCGGCAATATGCAGGTTATCAACTCTTAGAGAAGCGCTGGCAAGCCAAGTATAAGCAAGAATTGGGTGAGAGTTGCCCAAAAATGAAAAGTGACATTGATCAGACCGTGTATTTGCTGGGTTTGCTCAGTGGTGTACAAGCCATGACCAATGACATTAATGCAGGTGGTTCGGTGAATGTACCGAAAGATATCGCAGCAATTGTAGAGCGCGGGATGGTTTGCTTGAACAATGAAAAGTTCTGGGGTGCACCAGAAGCAACACGTGCGGCCATTTGGACCTTACTGCCAGGGGCGGGAGATGGTAAACCAGATCCATACCAAACCCTAAAACAATCCATGCAAATTGGTGAGCAAAAAGGTGTACGCTTATCTCATGCCCTATATGCGGTAGCAGCACAAGCCAGTGGCGATGATGCCAAAATTCGTGATGCCTTAAAACATTTCGTTGCAGCGCGTTCAGATGAAAAGCCTGTTAATCCCCAGTTCAAGTTGATTGACAGTATGGCGGCGAGTATGGTGCAAGGTATTTCAGACCGCTACTGGACGGAACACACAGGCAAACGTACAGCCGATGATGGCATGCAGCAATTCTGGGATGAACAGGACGTTAGCTCGGGTCTGGATGATTTATTTAATGCCTCGGAGGATGCTGCAAGTACTGCAAAAGAATAGGCTGTGGCGTGAAACTGAATGAAGCAAAGGATTTGCTGAGAGATCGAGGGAGATGCTGATGAATGTCCCATATTTTGTTCGAAAGGTGGTTTTTATTGCAGGAGTTGCCTCAATATCTGCCTGTTTACAGATTTTTGCAGATTATTTTATCTATTGGCGCCCAGATTTGTTAGAGCAATTCTGGCGTCTTTGGACGGCACATTGGGTGCATGTCGGATGGATACATTATTTGCTGAATATGCTTGCCTTTGCGTGTTTTCCTTTTATTTTTCCTCATGTTCGAATTTGGCAATTGGCTGCATTACTGCTAGTGCTTCCAGTGTGTATTAGCTTAAGTTTCTATTATGCTTTTCCTGACATTGAAGCTTATGCTGGGCTTTCAGGTGTATTGCATGGTGCTTATGTTGCGGTCGCGCTTGTCCATTTAACTTATGCACATGAACGTAAGTTTGCTGCGGGCGTGTTGGGGTTAATTGTGCTGAAGTTAATTTGGGAAAATACAATAGGCAACACCAGCACCGCAGAATTGATAGGAAGTCCTGTTCTGATTGAAGCCCATTTACTTGGTGCACTCTGGGGCATGCTATTAGCTGCCGTCTATTTTCCTTTTCATTTACAGTCACTTCAGCCAAAGAGTTGACATTTTAAGCAGAAAGAAAATAAAAGCAGTCATTTTTTTCAATCTTAAAGTCATGCAGAGTGAAGTTGAAAAATAAAGATAGAACAGAATATGGAGATGTTCTGTTCATAGAGGATCTCTACGTCATCATTGATGATGAGTAAAATAAAAATAGGAACACATATGTATGATGCAGGACAGAAACGGTCTGGATTAGACCTGTTTAAATATATTTGGACAGAATGGATCTCTGCCTTTGTGATTTTGGTGTTACTGGTTTTGACACTGATTATTGGCACAGGTGAAATGATTCATGGACAATTATTGCGGATGGGTGAAAGCCTATATGGTGACCCTGACAAGGGCATGCAATATTCTTTTTTGAGAGCTGAGCCAAGCAAACCCGATTGTGACCGAAATCCGAATGTGGATGCTTTGGTTCAAACACAAATGAAAACCAATGCAGCTGATGAATTTGCTGATATTTTTGGTACAGCATCTGAGTCAGATGTCAGAGCTTCGATTATTGCGGCACGAAATTTATGTGAAGAAAAATATCAGTTTTATGATAAAGCAATGCAACATATGCAGGCACATCCAACCTTAAGAACCTACCGTACCGTGGAAACGACGTTCTTTGGTGTGTTTAAATTTGGTAGCGAGAATCGCGCCATTTTGTTGGTATTGATGGTGGTATTTGCGGCAATCAGTGCAACTTTAAAAACGCACCATATTGGCTTACGTAGCCCGACAACCAAAATTGATTTTCGGGTTTATAGCCTTTTTATGTTGCTGGCAAATGGTTTCCTGGCGGCCTCTAGTTTAAGTCAGTATCACTCTGTGCAAAACTCGGGTGTCCCAATGACAGGTGAAATGTTCAGTATTTATTGGATGTGGATCATTTTATTTGGTGTATTGACGGTCATTAGTTTATTCCATGTCGTGAAACAACCCCAGCCGACTCAAGAGGGTGGGCGCTTGAGCATGGCATTTTTGAGTGTCCCTTTATATGCCTATATGGCGGTCATCACAGGAGTTGCCTTTACTTTCTTCATGGATTACCCGATGGGGCAAGGGATTTACTTAGGACAATTGGTCGAGTTTTCCAGTATCTTCCTAAATCTTGCGCTCTTTATCTGGGCAGGGATGCTGTTAAAGCAAACTCGAATTGTGGATTTATTCCTGAATATTTTACGTCCATGGAATCTGGCACCTGAGACTTTAACTTGGCTCATTCTGATCGCAGCAGCATTGCCGACAGCTTACACTGGTGCATCGGGGATTTTCGTGATTGCCGCAGGAGCAATCATTTATAAAGAAGTCTGGAATGCAGGTGGACGTCGCCAATTTGCTTTGGCTGCAACAGCCATGTCAGGTTCTTTAGGGGTGGTATTAAGACCATGTTTGTTGATTGTCGTAGTCGCATCACTCAATAAAGAAGTCACCACAGACTGGTTGTATCAATATGGTAGTTATACCTTTTTGCTCACATCAACGCTGTTTTTAGTGGTGTCTTTGTTCCTCGCAGAGCAGAAGTTTCGTATCGCACCCTTGAATATTGCTTCTCCAAAGTCGGTGCGTGCGATTGCACCGGTCTTGCCTTATATTTTAATTTTTGTACTGATCTGGCTGTTTTATAAATATGCGTTATCGACAGATTTGAATGAATTCACAGCCCCAGTCATGATGCCAATCATTCTATTGGTTATGGTGTTATTCGATAAGTTACGCCATGAACCAGCGCCGATTCAAGCTGTAGGGCATTGGGATGAAACGTTGGATTTGAATTATGCATCGTCTACACAACCTGCTATGGCTGGCGCAGATTTACTCAATACAGCAGAATATCGAGAGGGGATTCATCCTGCACATGCAGCAGATGAGCTGGTTGTCAATCATACGGTCCAGCATTCGGAAAAATTAACCCCGATGCGTCAAGTGGGTTTCTGGAAAGCGATGCATATTTCGACCAGTGAAACGGTTGGGCATATTGGGGCGTTGGTCATCCTTATGGCGCTGTCAGTCAGCGTCGGAGGTTTCCTTGAGCGGGTGGAAGTCATGAGCCTGTTCCCAACAGATATTGGTAATATTTATTTGGTTATTACCATGATCGTAGCTTTGATGATTGTCGTTGGTATGATTATGGATCCGTTTGGTGCTGTTATTTTAATTTCTGCAACCGTTGCTCCTGTAGCCTATCAATATGGTATCCATCCTGTACATTTCTGGATGATTACCTTAATTGGTTTTGAGTTGGGTTATGTGACTCCTCCAGTGGCACTTAATCATTTACTGGCACGTCAGTCGATTGGTGATGCAGAAGTGGCTGAAGCCGATGCAGAAGTGCGACATGAATCGTTCTATTATCGATATGAACGTTGGATCTTACCGTTATTGGTATTATTCCCTGCCATGCTTATTATTGCTTATATCCCTTACTTATTTAAATTGTTCGGTTGGTATCATTAAGCGATTCGAATAACAGATAAAGCACCTTCGGGTGCTTTATGTTTTCTTGCGTTGTTGAAATAGGGGGCTACAAAACAGAATGCCAGCTAAGATTAAGCTGAAGCCAATTAAACTGTAATGATCAGGAGTTTCCTGCCAGAAAATATAGCCCCAAGCCCCTGCAAAAATAATGGCAATATAGTTTACAGGACCGATCTGACCAGCGGGTGCCAATTGGTAGGCTTTAGACATAAAAATCTGACTGATGTTCGCTAATACGCCTGCAGTTATTAAAAAACCAAGTTCGTACAGTGTATAAGGTCGCCATAACCAAAACATTGGCAGCATCGAAATGAGCGTGCCAATGAAGCAGAAGTAAAATACAATTCGTTCTGGAGGTTCAGTGCTGGTCAGCGCACGCACAGTGACAAATGCCATTGCTGCTAAAAAGCTTGCGATTAAGCCAATTAGGGAAATTTGGTTAAATAGCCCTGAATCTGGCTTTGCTACAAACAAAACGCCAGCCAGCCCAATTGCCGCTGCCAATAACATGGAGCGAGTAATTTTTTCTTTTAAAAATAACCACGCAATCAGTGGAATAAAGATGGGCGAGGAATAGGTGAAAACCATCGCATTGGAGAGTTTTAAGTGAGCAATTGCATAGAAAAAGCCATACATGGCAATCAGACCAACGACTGCGCGCCAAGTATGCATCCAAATTTTTGTGGTTTTAAAAAATCCCAACCCTTTATTGAACATGATTGGCAGAAAGACGAATAAGCCAATAAAGTTTCGGAAAAAAACGATGGTGGGATTATCTACGCTATGAGAAGCATAACGAATACATACTCCCATCAGCGAAAATAAAAAAGCAGATAGGGTTAAAAAACCAAGCGCTTTGACCAGATTGCGATTGGTTGGGGAGAGGTTCATACGAAAATTCGGCATAATCATAAGCCGATCTATTCTAGCCAAATTTGAAGAAATAAGTTATTGAGCTTGCGCGAGTTGTGCTTCGAGCAACTTGATTTGTTCTTCTTTCAAGGCTATTAGGTCATCTGCATCAGTATGTTGCGCTTTCAATGTTTTCTCTTGTTCATTCAGTTGTGTCTGAATGTCATCCAATTTGGCAATTTCTTCTTTGGCCAAGCTGGCATTTTTCGGCACATCTTGTTTTAAAATGGCTTCATCGACCAATTGAATCGGTGCTTCAGCCGTCGTATTTGCAACCGCCGTAGAAGCCGAATTTTCCACCACAGGAGCAGCCTCTTTCACGACTGGTTTTGCAGGAGTATGTACAACTTGCTGCTCAATCTCATGTTTTGGTTGAGGGCTCGACATCCATTGATAAGCTAAAAAGATAGCCACCAATACCACCAGTCCAGCAATAATCCCCATTAAAAGTTTTGAATTTTGTCTTTGATCTAACGTCATGACTTGAACCTTGTTGTTATTCAGGCTGACGAGGTTTGAATTGAATGACCCCAATTTCGTCTGGATGTTCAGGTTCAGCAGACTCGACATGGGTCGGGCGCTTTTCTGTATATTCACACGTTATACATTCAATCCACTCGTCATCCACAGTGATGATTTTAACCACACGATCTAAAGCTCCGCATTTAGGACATTTTGCGCCTGCGATAAACTGTCTTTTCATGTCAGTTAATAACACCCTGTGAACAATAATGACGTAGTTTAAGCGGTTTTATCTGCGTTCGTCCAACCCTGATGGCGTAATAATGCATCTATTTTTGGTTCGCGACCACGGAAATTGATAAATGCATCAAGTGCCGTATCTTTTCCGCCAACTGCTAGAATAAACTGTCGAAACTCTTTGCCAGTCTGGGTATTGAAAATACCTTCTTTTTCGAAACGATCAAAGGCATCACTGGCTAGAACTTCCGCCCATTTATAGGAATAATAACCCGCAGCGTAACCCCCGGCGAAAATGTGACTAAAGCTGTGCTGGAAACGGTTATAAGATGCTGTTGGGGCAACGGCATAGTTCTGACGAATTTGATCTAACGTTATTTGAATACCTGTTGCATCAAGGGCAGGTGCAGTTCGATGAATATTCAGATCAAATAGAGCGAACTCGATTTGACGGAGGGTTTGCATGCCAGACTGGAAGAAACGGGCATCGAGTAATGCTTTGAGCAAGGATTCAGGGAGAACCGCTTTGCTTTCAATATGCTCGCTAAGCAAATCCAAACTTTCTTTGTCCCATGTCCAGAATTCCATAAATTGACTTGGCAATTCTACCGCATCCCAAGCCACGCCGTGAGTACCCGCCACCGAAATATGATCCACTTCAGTCAGCATGTGATGCAAGCCGTGCCCAAACTCATGAAATAGCGTGGTGACTTCATCATGAGTGAGTAAAGCTGCTTGTTCTGCAACGGGTGGAGTAAAGTTACATACCATATAGCAGATTGGTTTTTGTAAACCCTGTGCAGTTTGCATGCGTGAGCGGAAACCACTCATCCATGCGCCACCGCGTTTTCCACTCCGCGCATAAAGATCGAAATAGAATCCACCAACCACTTTACCTTGATCTTCCAGTTCAAAATATTGTGCATCTGGATGCCAAACTGGAGCTTCACGCTGCACAACTTGAATGCCATATAAGCGTTCAACAATGCTGAATAAGCCTTGTATGATTTTCGGTGCTGGGAAATAGGGTTTTAAATCTTCCTGAGACAGATTGAATTGCTGAACTTTGAGCTTTTCTGAGTAAAAACCTGTATCCCACGGTTCTAGGATTTGAACCCCATCTTGTTGTGCAATCGCTTTCAGCTCGGCAATTTCCTGCTCAGCAGGGCGACGTGCATGTTCAGCCAACTCGATTAAAAAGTTGGCGACAGTGTCGACATCAGGTGCCATTTTGCTCGCAAGGGACAATTCTGCATAGTTATTAAAACCGAGCAACTGTGCCATTTCCTGACGTAGGCTCAAGATTTCTTCCATCACCGCCGTATTATCAAATTCAGCTTGTTCTGCCTGATCGGAAGCGCGAGTGGTATAAGCACGATATAATTCTTCGCGCACAGTACGATCTTCTGCATAGGTCATAATTGCCAAATAAGCAGGAATATCTAAAGTGGCAACTGCTTGTTCAAGTTCACGTTGTTGACCATATTGTTTTAATAATTCAATACTGCTGGCAGGTAGACCTTTGAGTTGGTCTTCGCTTAAAGGTTTGAAGTAGGCCTGAGAGGCATCTAATACATGGTTGGAGAAGTCTGAAGATAGCTGTGATAAACGTGCTGAGATTTCAGCATAACGCTTTTTCGCTTCACCTTCTAAGGCTACACCAGATAGTTTGAAATCACGTAATGCCAATTTGATGGCACTTTGCTGCGCCGCAGGCAGTTGATTAAATTCTGTCGAATCTTGAATCTGTTGATAGGTCTGATAGAGCACCGTATGTTGCCCAAGCGCTGTGTAATATTCACTTAGTGCAGGCAGTAAAGACTGATAGACATCACGAGTTTCAGTATTATTCATCACGGCGTTCAAATGGGATAACACTCCCCAAGATTCGCTCATGTTATTTTCAAGTTCATCGACTTGGCTCAAGACTTGCAGTTGTGCTGCATGTTGTTCAGGTACGACAGTAAGTTCAGCTAAAAATTGCTGACCGTGTTGAATGGCTTGTTCGATTTGTTGTTTTAAGTCGCTAAGTTGAATTTGATCAAACTGAGGAACAGGTAGTGTTGCTTGATCTAAGTGCATGTGCAGTCGCCATTTCATTTTAAACTTAATCTAGATGTAGGGACTCTTGGGCGGGAAATCAAGTTTTAATTGATCGAGTTTGCTGTTCAGAGCTAAATTCAGTCCAAGAGCTAAAAGATTGATCTATATGCTGAGGAATATACAAGACTTTGGCAAAGTTACGGGTCATACATTCCGTTTCCAGAATTTCACCACTTTTATATTTCTCTTTGCGATGGCGCCAGATTTCATTCTGTCGATAGTAGTCTTGCCCAATTTTTAAGAAAGCATGCTGTTGTTCAAATACATGATAGACGTAACCCAAATCTGCCGAACAGCGTAGCTCTCCTTCCAAACATTTGTCACTAAACCATAGGCGAATTTGAAAGGTATGCGGCGTTGGATTATAAAATTGATAATCAATATAGTTATAAAAAATCGCGGCACCACTGCCAAAAGGTAAAACTCGTCCTTGATCGGGGAAGGGGTCAAAAGAGTGCTGTGCGCGTTGTACCACCTGTAGTGGACTATGGAGTACCAACCAATGAATCAGATTGGCAATTTGGCAAATTCCACCGCCAATCCCGCCTCGTGCTTGGCCAAAACTCAGCTCCATGCCTTCAACATAGCCTTTGGCTTGTGTAGGTTGTCCAACCAATTGGCAGAAAGAAAATGTTTGTTTGGGCGCAATCAAAATGCCTGAAATACAAGGGCTGGCTATTTTTAGATTAATGACTTTGTTGTGTTGCCAGTGCTGCTCACTGTCACCTAATTTTCGGATTAAAACTGATTGATGCTTTTTAACTCGATAGGGCAAAGGAGTTGGGCACTTTTGTTGAGCATAATCTTGACCATCAGTTTTCCATTGCCAATAGCGTAATGCCCGTCGGGTGCGGGTCGATAAGAAGTAAAACAGTGGATGATACTGGCTAATCGGTTTATTGATAAAACGTCGAATGAATTTCATACTTTTGGAGTAAAAGGTGTTAAGCCTAGAGACTTAACACCTATCTGAAGTTATTCGCTACGCACTTTTGCGTTGGCTTTTTTCTTTTTGGCTTTTTTCTTCTTGGCCTTGTCTTTAGCTTTTACATCAGTCTTGGTTGATGCTTTCTTATCGGCTTTTTTAGCATAAGAACTTGGCTTAGACTTGGCTTTCTTCTTCGCAACAGGTTGATCGCCAGACTCACGTGCTTCAGCAGGCGCTTTTGCTGTGCGAGGATTAAAGGTTTCCTCCTTCACTTGAGCAGTCCCAGCTTTGGCAACGCGCGGTGCACGGCTACGAATCGCACGTCCTGCATGCGTCAGTTGCTGAATCAGTTCAAAGTCAATCTTACGCTCTTCTAAATTGACACCTGCCACTTTAATTTTAACTTCATCGCCTAAACCAAACGTTTGCCCACGGTTTTGTCCCACTAGACTTTGGCTAACTTGATCAAAGACAAAGAAGTCATCGCCCAATTGACTGACATGTACCATACCATCAACATACAAGTCTTTTAGGGTGACGAATAAACCAAATTCGGCTACTGCAGAAATTACACCGACAAATTCATCGCCCAAGTGCTGTTGCATATAATGACATTTTAACCACATGGTCACAGAGCGAGACGCTTCATCTGCACGACGTTCAGTCTGCGAGAAATGTTCACCTGCATCATCCAATGCCGCACCTGACAGCGGGAATGGCTTGTTGGCTAATTTGGCTTTAATCGCACGATGTAACAGTAAATCTGGATAGCGACGAATTGGTGATGTGAAGTGGGTATAGGCTTCATAAGCCAGACCATAATGTCCCGCATTTTTCGCGCCGTAATAGGCTTGCATCATAGAACGTAATAACACCGCATGAATACTCGGTGCATCAATACGGTCTTTGGTCGCTTCAATCACCGCCTGATAGTCGGCTTGAGTTGGCTGATCGGGGAATTTTAAACCCAATAATTTGACAAAATCACGGACTTTTTGAATGCGTGAGAACTCAGGTGGTTCATGCACACGATACAACATTGGAATATCATGTTCGAGAGCAAACTCTGCCGCAGCTACGTTCGCCAATAACATACATTCTTCAATGAGCTTGTGTGCATCGTTACGTGTACGTGGCAGAATTTCGTTGATACCGCCCAAGTCATCAAAGGTCATATAGGTTTCAACGGTTTCAAATTCCATCGCATGACGTTTGCCACGTAAATCTTTCAGAACTTGGTACAGTTGGAACAGGGTATTCAGTGATTTACGTACGTCACGGTCTTCAGGAACCGCAGCACTATCGCCATCGAAATATTGTGCCACTTGTGTATAAGTCAGGCGTGCTTTGGAATGCATGACTGAAGGGTAAAATTCAAAGTCTGTCACGCGACCCGCACGGGAAAGTTTTAAATCACAGACCATACATAAACGGTCGACATGGGGATTTAAAGAACATAATCCATTCGAGAGGGCCTCGGGTAACATTGGCAAAACAAAGTGAGGGAAATAAACGGAAGTTCCACGCTCTTGCGCTTCATCATCCAGCGGTTTTCCAATACGCACATAATGACTGACATCGGCAATGGCAACCACTACACGATAGCCTCCGCCAGAGCGTTTTTCAGCATACACAGCATCATCAAAGTCACGGGCATCTTCACCATCAATCGTGACTAAAGGTAGGTCACGTAAGTCGATGCGACCTTCACGATCTTTGGCCGTTGGCTCTTTAAAGCTTTCCGCTTCTTTGAGGACTTCTTCTGGAAATTCGTAAGGTAAACCAAATTCTAAAATGGTTTGCGGAATAATGATTTCAGTATCCGCTTTGTCCGCCATAGATTGAATCACGTGGCCTGTGGCAAATTCTTCACGGGTTGGATAATCATCAATTGCAATACGAACTGAATCGCCTAGTTTAAGTTTGGCATGTTCAATTAACTCTTTTTCTAGAGTAATAGGCTGATGCGCATTCGGATTTGCAGGTTGAATAAAGTATTCACCATCGTGTTGCGAAACTTTACCGATAATTTGTTTGACGCGACGTTGTACAACTTCAGAAATAAAGCCCCAAGCTTTACCTTTACGGTCGACCGAAGTTTGTTGCACTTTTACCCGATCACCATTAAACACCTGACGGAGTTCACGTTCAGGTAAGAGTAAATCGTCATGACCTGCAATACTGGCCGTACCAAAGCCTTTACTGTTGATATAAACCGTGGCTTCATGGTTGGGTTGATCTGCCATACGTTGAAATTTAAAGCCATCTTTCATCAGTTGACCATCACGCACCATCGCAATCAGTCGGTGGCTTAGCGCATCAATGCTCTTTTGATCGGCAATTTGGAAGTGTTCCACTAAATCGGCATGTGATTGTGGCGAGTTTAATTGTTCTATGGTTTCTAAAATGAGCGTACGGCTCGGAATAGGATTTTCGTAGCGTTCAGCTTCCGCTTTGGCTTCAGGATCGACCCAATTTTTCATCATGGATTTGGTTTTGTGTCAGAAGATAGGATTAGCATAAGACATGCAGCGTCAGACTGCACGTAAATGATTGCAATAATGTGTTTTTCCACGAGCAATAGTGGTCATTAAGTTAAATTCAGGACGTAACAACTGCTGATGTAGGGTAAATTCTGCTCAAATTTGAGTAAATTGTTTAAAAAATATTTAATTGAGCAAAATAATGCAAAAAAAATAGCAGCTGTGCTTGCAGTACTAGGGTTAAGTTTGTATTATGGCGGCACGTTACGGTGAGATGGGTGAGTGGCTGAAACCACATCCCTGCTAAGGATGCATACGGGCAACTGTATCGAGGGTTCGAATCCCTCTCTCACCGCCAACTTTACTTATGTCGCGCTCATAGCTCAGCTGGATAGAGCACTTGGCTACGAACTAAGGGGTCGGGAGTTCGAATCTCTCTGAGCGCACCAATAAGTAAACTGTATGTAACGTATCGCCTGAATTGGCACACAAGTAATGCGCTCATAGCTCAGCTGGATAGAGCACTTGGCTACGAACTAAGGGGTCGGGAGTTCGAATCTCTCTGAGCGCACCAACTTGAACAATTAACCGCACATGTTGCGGTTTTTTTGTGCGTGAAATTTATAAAAATAGTAGATTAAATAATATGAACCTTGCACTTTTTGATTTCGATAACACCATTACCCATTCCGACAGTTTTAGTCATTTTTTAAAATATTCATTGTCCTATCGAAAACAGTTATTGGGTGGCATAAAAGTAGCACCATGGCTGATTGGTTTTCGGATGGGTTATGTCAACGATCAGCAAATTAGAATCCGACTTTGTCGTGCTGCTTTTAAAAACTATCCTGCCATAATGCTTGAGCAACAAGGTCAGCAATTTTCGAAAACAATTTTGCCCAATTTAATGAATGAACATACGTTGCAACAACTCCTGGATCATCAACAAAAAGGAGATCAAGTGGTGGTGGTCTCTTCTTCTTTGGATGTGTATTTAAGCCACTGGTGTCAGCAACAGAGCATTGATCTGATCTGTAATCAGTTAGAAGTACAAGAGGGCTGTTATACAGGAGAGTTACAACAGGGGGATTGTGGGTATATGGAAAAAGCTAAGCGTATACAACAGAAGTATTGTTTAAGTGATTTTGATGCTGTGTATGCCTATGGGGATAGTCCGAATGATCATGCCATGTTGGCATTAGCCGATTACAAGTTTTATCAGGGGAAAGAAATAAACTTTTCGAATGAGTTGTCGGTTTAAGAAAATAATTTGCTTAATAACTACACATTCAGAATCATTTTTTGAAAAAAGACTAGGTATTTTAAAATAACTGCGTATAATGCCCAACCATCAAGACGTCGCGCTCATAGCTCAGCTGGATAGAGCACTTGGCTACGAACTAAGGGGTCGGGAGTTCGAATCTCTCTGAGCGCACCAACTTGATTACATAGATCATTTATCTGTTCTATTGTATAAAAAAGAAACCGCATTTATTGCGGTTTTTTTGTGCCTAAAATATCGTAAAAGCATGTCGTTTTTATGAAAATTCCAAAATCTGTTGTCGCCGAGTAGTGGTGAAAAGCATAAAGAAAATCGGAAATTTGGTGTACTATGCTGTAGTCTCGTTTTCAGATTGATGATGGATTTATGTCAGACAGCAAGCCTGCCTTATCTTTACGTTATTATTTAAACCTTGAAGAGTCTCAGGATGGCTTTGCTTTAGCCACCTTTGGTAAAAAGCTGTTCACACGTTTTATTACCCCTTTAATTAGTATTGCTATTATTGGTTGGGGCATTTATTTGGGTTTTACTGGGGTGGGGCGTTATTACGTTGCGCTGGGCGTATTTTTCTTAGTTCTACAACTGGTTTTGCGCTATTGGTTCTTACCGATGATGTTTAAGCGTCAGTTTGTAAAATATCAATTTGGGAAAAGTGAGCAAGGCATCGATTTATATCAGGAACATGCTGATATTTATGCCAATGGGCGTAAAAAAGTCGTGAACTATCATGAAGTACAGAATTTTGCAGTGGGTAAGCTGACCTACATGCTCGAATTAAAAAATCGTACTGTGGTGATTGTACCCAAACGTGCCTTTGCAACAGCCGAAGATCAAGGCATATTTGAAAACACATTCAAGCATTCTAAATAAAAGATTTGTTGTCACAAAAGTCGAAGGGAAGATCATGAGTACACGTCCATCTAAAATTGTTTGTGTCGGTCGTAGCTATGCAGACCATGCGAGAGAGTTGGGAAATGCTATTCCTGACAGTCCTGTATTGTTTATTAAGCCACCGAGTAGTTTAAAGGCACTGGAAGATGGCATTTCGTGGAATTCAGCATTAGGTAGTTGTCACTATGAGTGTGAACTAACCCTGCGAATTGATCGTGAATTGAAAGCCGAAACCGATCCGCTAAAAGCCCTGCAAGCGGTGGGTGCTGTGACTTTAGGATTGGATTTAACTTTACGTGATGTACAGGATGACTTGAAAAAGAAAGGTCAGCCGTGGGAACGTTCTAAGGCTTTTGATGGTTCATGTATGTTGGCGGATTGGGTTGATGTGGCTGATGTGATAGAGGACTGGAATGATGTGCATTACACCTTGCATGTGAATGATGAACTTCGCCAAAAAGGGGATACCTCGCATCTGATTTTTGATATTGGTACTTTATTGGCAGATATGAGTCAAGTCTTTACCTTAGAAGTAGGTGATGTGATCATGACAGGTACACCAGCGGGTGTTGCTGCATTGCAAGCAGGTGACCAACTTAAAATGACTTTGCAAGGTCAGCAACAAGACTATGTTTGGACTACTTTTGTACAGGCCTAAGTTGAGTTGAAGTTAAAAAAGGACTGTCAATACAGTCCTTTTTTTCATCTGGATTGATTTGCTGCGGCATAGTCCTTGCGAAATTGATCAGGCGTACAGCGCATCCAGCGTTTAAATAAGTTAATAAAGGCTGAGGCATTGGCATAACCCAAATCCAGTGCGATGCTTTCTACCGTTTTGTTTTCATTCAGCATCGACATGGCTTTAATCACTTTCAGCCGTTGTCGCCATTCATTTAATGACATGCCTAATTCTTGCTGACAGTAACGCGCGAGAGTACGTTCGGTCATATTAATTCGTTGAGCCAATTGTGCCAGAGTGCTTTGATCGGCGGGATGCTGTTGTAAATAATCCAGTAAAGTTTGTAGTGCTGGGTGTTTACTTGAGGGTAAATAACTGCCAACCCATTTGGCATGTCGCAGTTGATCTAATAATACATGCAACAAACGTAAGTGTTCAGGGTCATGGTCAGGCAAAGGATGATGACGTAAATGATGTAAAAGTGCAGGGACTAAGGCCGAGGTCAGCAAGATACCTGCCTGTTTTGGCAATCCTTCACACAGGCTTTCATGTACATACAAAGTGGAATGAGTCACTTCGGTACGGTTAATGCCTGCATGTTTTAAATGCGGGGGTAACCAAATGCCATAAGGCGGAGGGGTCAGAAAATGAATTTGATCCACTTTGACTTCGAGCACGCCGTTGAGGGCATAGACAAACTCTCCCCAAGCATGTTCATGCGTGGGATAGCAAGACTCTGCGGGTGCATCGGAAATGCGAAACCATAGCGGTGCAGGAATATTATCATTGGTCGGCATGGGATGATAGTCATGTTGTAAACGTGTATGCATCTATTTCTCCCGTTGCTCATTTTGCCTGAATAATAGTATGAGTTGTCTGTTTTGAAGTATATCTTTTAAAAGTGACAGGTCTATAGTGGTCATTTATGAATTGAGCGGGAGTAGACCGTGAGTGAGCGTCGGGCACTAGACAGTAAAGCAGCAAGCATTATGTTTGTACTGTGTATTATTTGGGGCTTGCAGCAAGTAATTTTAAAAATGGCTGCACCAGATATTTCTGCGGTAATGCAAATTGCATTGCGCTCAGGCTTGTCTGCGCTGATGGTTTACCCCATGATTAAGCTTGCCGATGGAGTTTCTCTGTGGAGCCGGGATTATCTGGCTGCTGGTATTCTTGTTGGTGTGTTATTTGCCTCTGAATTCTTTTTGGTGGCACAAGCATTACGTTTTACCTCGGCATCACACACCGTGGTTTTGCTGTATACCGCACCAATCTTTGTGGCTTTGGGGCTGCATTGGAAGCTCCCTTCTGAACGATTGAGTGTATTGCAGTGGTCTGGGATCGCGCTTGCATTTTTCGGTATTATCATTGCATTTCTATTTCATCCTGTTGGTTCGGCGGCGGCATCAAGCACTGCTTTGTGGGGAGATGCCTTGGCGTTACTGGCGGGAATTTTATGGGCGGCAACCACGATTGCAGTTCGTTTAACTAAGTTGGCGGAAGCACCTGCCACCCAGACTTTGTTCTATCAACTTTTGATTGCATTTCTACTGTTATTTCCTCTGGCATTTGCCATGGGGCAGGCCAGTATTCATTGGACTCCGTTTGCGATTGGCAGTCTGCTGTTCCATACCATTATTGTGTCTTTCGCTAGTTATTTAATTTGGTTCTGGCTATTAAAAGAGTATCTGGCTTCGCGTTTGGGTGTGTTTTCCTTTTTAACACCATTATTTGGTGTGCTTTTTGGAGTACTACTACTCAATGAAAAAATTGAACTGAACTTTATTATTGGTACGGTATTGGTGATGTTGGGGATTATGGTGGTAAGTATGCAAGGCTGGGTGCAATCACGAGGTTTTACAAAAGTTTTAAAATCTGACTAATCCTTGTTTAGGTATTTAGCAAAAAAGCCTGTCATGAAGACAGGCTTTGCATTTAGTTAGAAAATTAAGGCTGATATAAATTGATAAAAGCACGATAAGCTGAAGATTGTTGCCCATTGCGATATACAGGACGAGTAATATTACCTTTGTCTGTAACTAGTTTTAATTCAATATCTTTGGCATTTTTGAAGGTGCTTAAGAAAGCGCTGGGTACTACAACATAATTGGATGAGCGATGTGGAACCATACGATTGATGTATTCATGTGTGGTTGCTGTCGTAGGAGCATAACTATAGGGCTTTTGATCAATTAAAAAGACAAATTGCTGAATATCATAATCATCTTTGGCACTTGGCAAATATGCCGTAACTTTTAAATTGTTACGATTTTGTTCGTTCCACGTCACTTTCACCGTTGGGCAAAGTTCATTTTGTACACAGATCAGCAGCCCTGCTGAAGCGATATTTTGAGGTTGTGTGTTTGAAGTGGCACAGCCTGCTAGCCCCATAGTCGTTACTATTGCGAATAGACTGGTTTTTAAAATATTCATGTTTAACCTTTATTGATATCGATAGAAAACTGACGGCGCAACATTTTCATAAATGAACGTAATGCGCTGTGCAGTATTTATTCTTTTCCTAAAAACTCAAATGCTTTCGTGGTCTTAAAGTATGGTGTGGCATCCCCAGCATAGACATTGGCTTGATCTGCACCTAAGTCAAGTTTCTGGAAGGGTGTAGTTTTAAAATTGATTTTCTTTAAATCTACCCAGAACGTATTGGGTGAAACCGCTGATTCAAAAAAGTATAACAAATTCTTATGGTCAACAACCGTCCGCCAGCGCGTTGATGAGATATTTGGTTCTTCTTCAGTATTGAGACCGAAGGGAACGGATGCATTGCGAATCACACTAAAGACACTGGCAAGGCTCTGTTTGCTGTTGGCATTTTTAGGAATAGCATTGATATAAAATGAGGCGCGGGCAAAACGATCCGAGGCACGGTTTGTACCAGGTAGGAAGGTTGTACCTCCAATCTTTTTCCAATATTCATTCAGTGCTAGCTGTTCGTCAAAAGTCGGTGAATTGGTCATGACCTGATATTTAGAATTATGATGAATGACCTGTTGACCATTAATGTATTCTACAATGGCACTATCTCCCGATGCATCTGAAAGAGAAAGGTGTAAGGTCGCAAGACGTTTTTCCCCAGGGACATCATCCGTGACCACAATAAATGGCTCTTTCTCCAGTGCACGAATGGCTTCATTCACTGTCGCATAATTATCCAGTACATATTGTGCCCACAGTGAAATACTTAAAGTGGGCTTTTTATTGTTTTTTACTTCTGGATATTCGGATTCCACTAGCCAAAGTAAATTGGCTGTAAGGCCTTTTTCATTGACGCCATCGGTTGTGGAAATATCATAACCTGTTGCAATCACACTGCCATATTTAGCTTTCCAATGAATGGATTGGGGGCCTGCCAAACCATTTCGGGCGATGTTTTGCGGCATGATCCAGAGATTGGTCCCGATGTCGACTTTCCAGTCCATAGAACGTGCTGTCATGATGTTTTGATTATCGCCATGAAAAACAACGCGGGTACAGGCTTGAAGCGATGAATGAATCAAAAGACCGCTGGTTAAAGTTGCAATAAGGAGTAATTTTTTTGTCATGATGGATCCTGTTGTTTTAACATTTGAATGATGGATTTTTCAGATTCGGTTGTGTTCAAAGGCACAATCTTTGTTGGTTGGGTTTGAATAATTTGAATAGGAATAAAACGAATTTGTACATAGGTCGGGTGACCATTGCGATCCGTTCTTAGTGCTCGGTTTAATTTGTCAATTTGATTCGTTGAAGGCGGAGTAACCCCACGTATAAACACCCTAGCTAAGGTAAAGTTTGAATGTGTTTCGAACTCTACTGTGTCAATAATATTGGTTTCGTTATTAAGCTTTTGACTCAATAGGTCGCTGATGTGAGATTTATATAATTCATTCTGAACGGTATGGAGTAAATTAAGGGTCAAATATACGGCCAATATAAGTAGAATGATTAAGCTGACCCAATTACGTTTTGCAAACTCTAGGTATTTACTGGAAACTTCCTCATTAGAACCACGTCTAAAACCTGCAATCCAGAGCACCATTGCTGAACTGATTTGAATTGCAATGATATTGGTAAAGGTCAGCAAGAAGGCATTGGCAGAAAGAGAAAACTCAGCTCTGGATAATAAAATACCACTGGCGACTAAAGGTGGAACTAACGCAGTGGCAACAGCAACCCCAACTACAGCAACCGAAAGTCGTGGTGAAACTGAGGCAAAGGCACCTGCAGCACCACCTGCCAGAGCAATCATTAAATCGAGCGAATTTGGATGTGTACGCGCCATGATTTCGTTGGTAATGGCAATATTGGGATGGATAATTCCGATAAGAAAACCAATCCCGTAAATCATCAAAATACCCAATGTTAACGTTTGAAAAGCGGTACGAAACAATATCCAGCGGCTATCGATTAAAGCCAAAGAAATACCTGCAATCGGCCCTAACATCATAGCAACCAACATGGCACCAATGACCACTGCTGTAGAATCACTAAGTAGCCCATAGGCAGCAATTACTGCTGCTAGTGCATTCATAATAAAAAAGGTTTTGCTGGGGAGGGCATCGACCTGAATATTCAGACGGACTTGCTTATGGTCAATTTGTTTAGAGCTTTCTCGAAGTGCCTGTTGATAGCGTAATTTTTCTTTTAGTGTTTCAAAGCGCTCTTTCTCAGGCTCCGTTTCATTAATAATAATGGTCGGTGTTTCTTTTTTTGGGTCCGTCATAGTGAATTCTCAACTGAATCACGCAAACAAAAGTCTTGCTTGTGATGAGAGGTTCTTCTTCTACATCATGTTTTTAAATCATTTTATCATTTGGTTTAGAACTTATATTAGCTTATTTTTTAAACGAGTTGTAGTTTGAAATTTGGAGAATTACGTAATCGACAGGGGGGAATGGATTAATAAAATGAGAAGACTGGTATGAATGATTGGTCAAACGAGAGATGAAATATGATTTCATCTCCTTTGTCTGATGAGGTTTAACGCTGCTCAAAAATACTCGCCAATGGTAGAGAAAGTTTGGCAGCCAGATAATCATCAGCTTCTTCAAACATGGGGCCAATCCGCTGCATCCACTCATGATCATCGAGATGAATATTTTTAACGTCAGGACGACGTGGTAGTGGGTAGGGAAGTGATTTGTAAAAACTCCAAAAATCAACCTGCGTTAAATTACGGACCAACACATATTCATTGTTATCGGTACGTTTCACTAAATTTTGCTGTTCTAGTAATAAAACATAGCTTGGCCAGTGGCCAATTTCTTCTCGACCTAAAACATCTAGCGCTTCTTTGTCTGACATACTCTCGCCATTTTGTTGCTTGAGATGAAAAAGTTGTAGGATATCGAGCAGCATAATTACTGGGTGTCGTCGCTGTTCTTTTCCTGTATAAAAAGCAGTTAGTGCATAACTAATTTCAACACCAAGCAGTACAATATTCCAAGATAGAAAAATCCATAATAGAAAAATAGGTAGCGCGGCAAATGCACCATAGATAATTTCATAACTGGTGAAATTAGACATGATGTAACCAAATAAGTTCTTTAATAATTCAAAAACACTGGCGCTGAATATGCCTGCAAATAGGGCAGCTTTGATTGGAACACTACGATTGGGAATGGTCCAATATAAAATAAAAAAACCCAGTATCGAGAGTGTAAAGGAGATAAGCCAGAGCAAGAAGGCACCATTGACTTCATAGCCTGCCAAATGGCTACTCAGTAGATTCATGGAGGCTACAGTAGAAGATAATACAAAGGCACTGCCTAGTATAATTGGACCTAAAGAAATAATGGTCCAATAACGCATGAAGCCAATCATGCCACCCCGTTTTTCACGAACACGCCAAATACGATTAAACACGTTTTCAATACTGGTCAGCATCATAACGGTGGTAATGAACAGAAATAAAATCCCGATGACTGTCAGGTTGCTGGATTTATCGGTAAATGCGGTTAGGACTTTGTCAAAAGCAATGGTAGTTTTAGGTAAAAAATTACTATAAATCAACTGCTGTAATTGTTGTCGCGCTGGTTCGAGAGCTTTAATCGAAGAAATAATGACTAAAAATACGGTTAACATCGGAACTACCGCAAACAATGTAGTATAGGTTAAAGAACCTGCTTGTTCGCGGCAACGGTCTGCTTCAAAACGTCGAAGGACAAATAAAACAAACTGAAACCAAGTCTTGCTGTAAAAAGGCAGTCTTGTTAAATACTTTTCTATCATGCGTTTCTAGTCTCAATTCTTAATCACTTTATATATTTTTCAAACACAAGCTTAACCAAAAAGTGGGAAAAATACCGTATAGTTTTCATTTTTAGCTTAGATCATAAATGTCATGCAACCTTATGTCCTTGTTTTATATTACAGCAAATATGGCTCAACTAAAGAAATGGCGCATTTGATTGCCAATGGTGTCGAGTCGACAGGGATAGCCGTCAAGATTCGTACTGTTCCCAATTTGGCTACAGTGGTGACGGAGGCAGCAGCAAGCATTCCTGCTGAAGGAGATATTTACTGTACTTTGGAGGATTTACAGTATTGTTCGGGTTTGGCTTTAGGTTCACCAACGCGGTTTGGCAATATGGCATCAGAAATGAAATATTTTTGGGATCAGACCACCAGTTTATGGCTAAATGGTGCTTTACACGATAAACCCGCCTGTGTTTTCACGGCTTCGGGTTCTATGCATGGCGGACAGGAAAGTACACTGTTGACGATGCTTCCTCCATTATTCCATCATGGGATGATGGTGATGGGGTTAACTAATGCGCAGGCTGCATTATCGAATACTAAAACAGGTGGAACACCTTATGGTGCGAGTCATGTGAGTGGTCCACGCCATGATCAGCAATTGAGTCAAGATGAAAAAGTACTCTGTACTGAACAAGGACGCCGTTTAGCCTCTATCGTACAAAAACTACAGACGACGCAAGTTTAATTTGAAAGGTCAGCATCATCAGAATGTTGACCTTTTGCTTTTAAAGCCTAGTGAGTAATCGCTTAAGTGTTCTCAATTTTTTGCTTAAAGCGATAATGACATTTTGAACATTTGTAATCGAGAAAAATATTCTTATCAATCACGACACCTGCTTTTTTGCCAAAATAGTTGCCTAGAAAGCCCCCTGTAATCCCGACACTAATTCCACCAATAAAAGTACCTACTGTACCGCCTACAATAACACCCAAAGGGCCAGCTACAGCGCCAATAGCAGCGCCTGTTGAGGCTCCAGTTGCAGCACCACCGACAGTTCCTGCTGCAACGCCTGCTGAACCGAGTAAAATTCCACTGGCTTTTTTCAGGTGTTGGTCATGGTCACGTTTTTCAACGTCACTGGAACCACATTTAGGACAGAGAATCGTATTTTCCATAGATGATTTGCCTTTGCGTGCCGTAAACTCAATCACGAGATACAGCAATTTTCGTCAAGATTCACGTTTTAGCAGAACCACCATGTGCTGCTGTGACTTGTATGAATTTACTAAGTCTGTAAATCTAAGGTGAATTCTAGCGAAAAAGAACGGCAATGTGTTTAATTGAGTTGTAAGCACAGCGCTCTTCTATAATTAATAATGAAGAAAATATGAAGCAAGTATAAGAGCATTTGGTTTTGTATTTAAACTTATATGCTAAGAGTAGGCACATCGAAGTGGACTCGATTACGTCCTGCCAGTTTAGCTTGATATAACGCTTTATCCGCACGTTTGAAGACGGTTTCTGCATTCAAGTCTGTGATATGTGCTTCGGCTACCCCAATACTGACGGTAAAACAGATGATTTCTTCTTGATATGGAAGTTTCATATCTTCGATGGCAGTACGTATTTGTTTAAATCGATTTACTGCATCTTTTACAGCATGGGTAGGAAAAATAATGGCAAATTGCTCCCCCCCAATTCGTGCAAGAAAATCATGCTCATTTAAATGAGATTGAATGTGTTCACACATTTGCTGAAGCACATAGTCTCCAGCTTGATGACCATAAAAATCATTTAAAGTTTTGAAGTGATCAATATCGAGGATACCCATACTAAAAGGGGTCTGGGTATTAAAAAACAGCAGCATGTGATGGTTGCTTTGCTGAGTAAACATACGTCGGTTAAAAGTACCAGTCAATTCATCGGTAGAAGTGAGTTTTTGCATTTCTTGCACCTGTAGGTGCAACTTAATGTTTAGTCCAATCCAGTTTGCTAAGCATTGTAATAATATGGCTTGTTGCTTTGTGTAATGAAACTTGGCTCGGTCGGCAACATTTAATGTACCTAAGCATTTCCCCTTATGCATTAAAGGCGCATCCATGCATGACCCCATGCCATTTTGAGCCAACATATGGCAATCTAATTCTTCAAATAAGGTGACATCATCGCAAATTCGAAGTGTAGCGGTACTAAAAACACGTCCAACAAATGTCTGTTGAATGGGAACTTTAAATTCAAGCGGAATCGCCTGATTACCTGATATGGAATACAGTTTAAGAAAATGAGCCCGATCATATAGGGTAATACTCGTACGTTCAGCTTGAAAGATCTGTGAAATCCAGAACGCGATTTTATCTAAAAGACTCTGTAGGCAATCTGCTTGTGCAAGATCATGAATGAAATTGATTGGAAGTTGAATGTAATCGTGTTCATTCAGTGGAGTTAATTGATTTGGTGGGTATATCCGTTCAACCATCTTTTTGTTGTTCATCGTGGGATGTTTCTCTAAGTCCAGCGGTCAGTTTAAGCGATTTTTTGATTGGAATTGAAGTGTTGACCAAATTAGTTGTTCTCTAGTCGGATTTAAAGCACGAATTCAATTTTCAGATATCTGAAATATATGTATTTATATACAAAGCATAGTTTCTGTTTATTTAATAAATCAAATTGTTTAGGGTAAAGTACTTTAGTATGTACTGACTCGGTCTGACAAAATAAAAAAGAGCGCTTAAGCGCTCTTTAAATACAGTATTTGCACTTAGTCGCGTTCAAACTCAACTGTACCATTGGTTAACGATTTTACCCGTGCCAAAGATTCAACACGGTAACCTTTTTCCAATAACAATGCACGACCAGGCTGGAATGATTTTTCAATCACAATACCAATACCTACAACTTCAGCTTGGGCTTGGTGAATCAAATCAGCAAGACCTAAAGCAGCTTGACCATTCGCCAAGAAGTCATCAATCACCAATACTTTATCAGTAGAGCTGATGTGTTTATTTGAAATTGCAATGGTGCTTTCAATTTGCTTGGTAAAAGAGAAGACTTTTGAGCGGTACAAATCATCTTTTAAAGTTAAAGACTGATATTTACGTGCAAAAATGACAGGCACGCCGAGTTCTAAACCAGCCATAACAGCAGGTGCAATACCTGATGCTTCAATTGTGATGATTTTGGTGATCCCCGCATCTTTAAATAGACGCGCAAACTCTTGACCAATCTGTTGCATCATAACTGGGTCAATTTGGTGGTTTAAGAAAGAATCGACTTTCAGAACTTGATCAGAGAGAACGATACCTTCTGCTAAGATTTTCTGTTCTAGTGCATGCACGGGAGAATCCTCGGGGGCAGGTGCTTTTTCAAGCAAAAGCGTATTTTAAAAAGCACCTGAAAAAATGCAAGTAAAATTGACTAAATGGTCTAATTAGTGGGGCCTTTATATCCAGTTAACAGTAGACCGTAAGATGACTTTCCATCCTGATGGGTCACTTTCACTGGAAGATAATCCAATTTAGGAGCTAACCAGAAAGTCGTATCGCGGCCTGGCTTATCATGTTTCATCACTACTTTAACTGTATCGAAGGTCCCATAAGAGGTTTTAACTTTTTCAGAACCTTGCTTAACAAACTGGCGAGATTCGACTTCTTTGGCGTCAGCAATCAAATAAGACGATTTCATACCGACACCTTTCAAGTCCTCACGGATTTGTAATTCGGCATTTAGCTCATCCAGTACACCAGCTTTCCAAGCAAATGAACGCGCTTTATCATCTTTTTTAGTGTTAATGGTTTTGGCGCTTGGATTGAAGTTGATGTTCATGGTGTTATTGTGCACCAAAATTTTGCTGGTTCGACTGAAGCTATTGGAATTAATTTTGCCCGCATTGAAACCAAAGCGACTGGTTTCAGATGCAGAGGCAATTGCCCCAGCTTTGGCTGCAAAAACATAGGTCCAGGTATTTCCTGATTTGCTTAAGGTACGAGTTGCCGAGCCCATGTTCTTGCCATTGTAGTTAAATTGATAACTTGCTTGGAAGGGACTCATGGCGAATGCTTGGCTGGAAAAGCCAGTAAATAACAATGTAGAGGCAATACCTGTCGTCATTGCTATTGTTTTCAAAACATTTTTAGCCATTAGTGAAAGTGTTCCTGTGAAGTTTAAAATAAGTGCAGTGTAAAATTACACCCGTTTATTATGCCCATGTATTATGAAGATAAAATCTGCTTTTTTGTGCAAAGTGTATCTTTCCTGTAGCATTTTTTCTTGGTATTTCGCGCCAACTTAGACATGAAATTTGTCCCTATTTACGCTTTTGTTTAATAGGTGTGACTTGGTTTTCAGGAATGCCTTCATGTGCCCAATCTTCAATTTCATCTTCAGTCATTTTGCCAAATAAGGCGGCTAAATTCACATTACCTAAAACCACCAATTCGGCTTCACGCAAAACCGCATGATTAACATGTACTTTATTGAGTGTATCCAGAATCGAGCGTTTTTTACCTAGCCAGCGATTCAAATCTAGATGTAATAAATCATCTTTTACCTTAATCACATTCAATTTTTCAAGAATCATGCCTAAAGGATCTTTATTTAGAATTTTTTGATAGAAATAGATCGCAGCATTAAAACCAAGTTTATGGAACACATTTTGAAATTTAGCTTCTATGACCTGCGTATCGCTAATTTGCTCGAATACAATCAGTTGAATGTCTCTATTCATTTCCATTTGTACCAGCTTTAGATCTACAGAAAGGGTGGTATAAATCCCTTTAAACTCTAAAGTGGCATATAAACGTAACCAGTCATCATGTAGGTCGGCATGCAAATCTTTTAGCATTTTCACATTGTCTGTGACAAAGCGTTGGAAAGTCGCATTTAAAAAGACTTGTGAAAGTGGAAATTCACGTTCATCTTCAATAAAGCCTTCTGCTTTTTGGTACACTTGATGTAGCCGTTTAGAAATATTGGAAAGTAGCGTTTGCATAAAGGCATCCTAGCAAGTGAATCTACTGGCTTTTGATTAATTTTGCTGAATTGTATTTAAAATACAAAAATTCAATCTTGCAGTTTAGCAAAATTAATTGCACCATTTTCAGTATTTTAAGGCAGTGATTCTGTTGTATTGATGAACTTTGGGTTTTATCAACATAATAGCAACCAAGTCAAAATTTTACTGTATATGCAGTGTGGGGAAGGCAGTTTGTCGGTTAGTTATGATCCTGAATAAAATAAATTATACGCCTTTATTGCGCACGTGGTGGAAAGACCCGATTTTTACAACTGCGGTGGGTTTTGCGCTGGCTTTACACCTCGCTGTTTTAGCTATTGAATTTGCTGCACCCACACAACAGGATGCGGCGGTGAAGGAAATTGCAGTGACGTTACGACCAAGCGAACAGAAGGTTGAACAAGCTGATTTTCTGGCACAAGCAGATCAGAAAGGTTCAGGAACATTCCGCGAAGCACATCGAATGTCGAGTGACATGCCAGCACCCATGCTGGAGCAAAGTGCGGGTGAAAAGCAGATGGAAACCCTGCAAAAGACCCAACAAAAGCGTGAACTGAATTTTGAAGAAAAAGTCTTGATGACCACGCTGAGTTGGCAAAAGCAGGCTGAACAAACTCGTCGGAAAAAGGCGATGGATGAATTAAACAGTCAGTTCCAAGCCAAAGCCGCCATGGTAGCAAGTCTGGAAGCACAATATTTACAGCGTCAACAGAATTTTAGCCGCCAACAGAAAATTAAAACGGTCGATGGTATTCAAGCCAAGCAAGACGTTACAGCGGCATATTTAGAAAAATTTAGACAGAAAGTTGAATTTTACGGCAACCGTTATTATCCAGATCAAGCAAAACAACAGCGGTTGGCAGGTGAAGTTCGTTTGATGGTCATTCTGAACCGTAATGGTGGGATTCGGGCCATTCGTTTAATTGAAAGCTCTGGACATGACTTACTTGATGAAGCCGCGAAAGCATCGGTACGTAAAGCGGCACCATTTACTGGATTTGACCGTAATATGAAAGATATCTCCGAGTTACGCATTGTCCGAACATGGCGTTTTGACCCTGCGGAAGCCGAGTTTGAAGTCCATTAAATTGAATGGACTGAATGGGTATAGTGGCGTTCAATCTTACAAATTTCTACACTAAAGGATTGATACCATTGTTCTTTACCTAATTGCTGTGCCACTTGATGTTCGGCATCGTGATGCCATGCTTGAATGTCTGCCAAGCTGTTCCAGTAAGACAATGCAATTTCAAAGTCTTGCTCGGAAATGGCTTCAAACTTTTGACAATTAAACTGACTCAGTGCTTTTTCGCGTAACAACTGCGCTGTTTGAGAATATTGTTCATCTAGGGTTTTAATTTTGGCTTTAAAAATGACTACGTACTTCATGGTTGTCCTGTCTTCGCTAATTGATATTTGTCATTATTGTTGACATAAAAAAGCGAGCCGAAGCTCGCATTTTAGGATCTATGCTTGTTCTAAATAGGGATTGTCAAAACCCAGTTTCGCCAATATTTCTATTTCTAGAGCTTCCATTTCTTCGGCATCTGCTTCAGAGGTTTCATGGTCGTAGCCCATTAAGTGCAAAGTACCATGCACGAGCATGTGCGTGAAATGTGCGAGTGGGGTTTTGTTTTGCTCCTGTGCTTCTAAAAGCACAACAGGAATACAAATGACTAAATCACCAATCGGAAATGAATCAAGAATTTGAGCCATTTCATCAGGTAGGTCGCTTGGAAAAGATAAGACATTGGTGGGTTTATCTTTACCGCGGTATTCCAAATTCAATTTATGGCTTTCATCATTATCGACACAGGCAATACCTATTTCACAGTCACTTTGTGTATCGATATGGCGTAAGCTGGTTTCTACGATTTTTTTGAGATAAGCGCGTTTCAGTACCAACGCTGGGGACTGAAACGACTGTTGTAGAGAAAGACTAAGTTTCAAAATGAATCCTTAAAGCGGTTAATCTTGTGCATCCGCAGCAGCATCATTTTCAGCAATTAAGGCTTCTTGACGCGCTTTACGTTCTGCACGTGCTTCGGCACTCAGGCGTTGTTGTTCGCTATCCCAACCTTCGTAAGCTTCTACGATTTTTTGTACCAGTTGATGACGGACCACATCACGTGAATGGAAGCGGGTGATGTGAATTTCTTTCACATTTTCAATGACACGTAGTGCATGTGCAAGACCTGACTGCTGACCACGTGGTAAATCGACTTGCGTGACATCACCCGTAATCACCGCACGTGAACCAAAGCCTAAACGGGTCAGGAACATCTTCATTTGTTCAGGTGTAGTGTTTTGCGCTTCATCCAGAATCACGAAAGAATGATTTAAGGTACGACCACGCATGTAGGCCAGTGGAGCGACTTCAATCACTTGACGTTCAATCAGTTTAGCCACTTTTTCAAAACCGAGCATTTCATACAAGGCATCATATAAAGGGCGGAGGTATGGATCGATTTTCTGGCTTAAGTCACCCGGTAGGAAACCGAGTTTTTCACCTGCTTCAACCGCAGGACGCACCAGTAAAATTCGTTGGATTTCATTGCGTTCTAACATGTCGACTGCGGCAGCAACGGCAAGATAGGTTTTACCTGTCCCCGCAGGGCCAATACCAAATGAAATATCGCTTTGCAGAATTCGCTGAACATAGCGTCGTTGGTTTGCACCGCGTGGATTAATCCGACCTTTACGGGTTTGTAGATAAACGTCCTCTAAACCTGTGTGGCCATTATCAGAAAAGTCTTCTTGAATTTCACGGTCAGTTTGACTGCCTTGAATCATCATGTGGATGACTTCGGCAGTAATTTGTTGAGAGGTTTCAGCTTCTTCATGCAGACGTTGCAAGAGTGTCTCGGCTCTTTCGACTGCATCAATCTCCCCATCGATGTAGAAATAATCACCTCGATGGGAAATTTGGACATCTAGACGTTGTTCAATTTGTTTCAAGTGACCGTTATAAGCACCGAGCATGCTCTTTAAACGCTCCATTGAAATACCAGGAAAAGTTACTGTACGTCGAATCGCTGCAGTCAAGAGAGTTCCTTTATGGTAGCTTGAATCTATACCCTTACATTACGCCACGTCAGGCTCAAGATTCAAGAGTTCACCATAAACAAAATTCAAAGTTTTAATTTCGGTAATTTCGATTTCTGCGAAACGTCCAACCCATGTTGCATCACCAATAAAGCTCACGTAACGGGTGTTATCTGCCGTACCAATCAATAAGTTTGGATCTTTATCCGAAACTTTCTCGATTAAAACCCGTTGAATGGTGCCGAGCATGGCATCGGTCTTTTCAATACTAGATTGCTTAATCCACTTTTGAACCTTGGCTAAGCGCTCTTTTTTCACCTCTTCAGGAGTCGTATCTTCAAGGTCAGATGCAGGTGTACCTGGACGTTTTGAATACACGAAACTATAAGAATGGTCGAAGTCCATATCTTTGATAAATTGATAAGTTTCTTCAAAATGAGCATCAGTTTCGCCTGGGAAGCCGATAATGAAGTCACTTGATAAATGCATATCAGGACGCACTTTACGTAACTTAGCAATTTTGTCGATATAGACATCAATGGTGTGGTTACGTTTCATTGCTTGCAGTACATCGTTTGAACCACTTTGTACGGGCAAATGCAGATGCGATACCATTTGTGGTAAGTCACGGTAGCATTGAATCAAATCATCGTTAAACTCAAGCGGATGTGAGGTGGTATAACGCAAACGGCCAATACCTGGAATTTCTGCAACAAGACGTAACAAGTCTGCAAAAGTACAGATATTACCTTCGAAAGTTTCACCGCGGTAACCATTCACATTTTGACCGAGCAAAGAAATTTCTCGTACGCCTTTTTCGGCTAAGGTGGCAATTTCTGCTAAAACATCATCAAGTGGACGTGAAACTTCTTCACCACGGGTGTAAGGCACCACACAGAATGAACAATATTTTGAACAACCTTCCATAATTGAAACAAAAGCCTTGTAACCTTCTACACGCGGTTCAGGTAAAAAGTCGAATTTTTCAATGTCAGGGAAAGAAATATCCACCAGTTTGATTTTTTCTTTCTTGGGTTTTTCGATTTGTTCGAAATGCTGATCAAGCATTTGTGGCAAACGGTGCAAAGTTTGTGGACCAAAAATCATGTCGACATAATTGGCACGTTTTTGAATGTTGTCGCCTTCTTGAGAAGCAACACAACCACCTACACCAATAATTAGGTCAGGATTTTTATCTTTCAGCTTGCGCCAGCGACCCAACTCGGAAAACACTTTTTCTTGTGCTTTTTCACGAATAGAGCAGGTATTCATCAATAGAATATCCGCTTCTTTCGGATCTTGAGTCAGTACATAGCCGTGTGAGTCGCCAAGTAAGTCTGCCATACGGTGACTGTCATACTCATTCATCTGACACCCTTGCGTTTCGATATACAGTTTTTTAACTGATCCATCGGTGGCTGGGGTGTGCTGTGGCTGGGTAACAGTGTTTTCTGAGGCAGCGTTGGCACCATTCGGGATGAAGGTTTGAACCGTCATGTAGGCTCCTAACAGGATAAAACGGAGAAACGTGTAAAAACTGTATCTGCGTGATGCGTTGGCGATAAAAATCGACAGTGGCGAGCGCAGAAACACGACTAAACACGAGAGCAATATAAGGAAGGCGCATATTTTAGCAGGATTTACAGAAAAACGGTCAGCTTTAAATATCGAAGCAAAAATATTGATTTATGAAGCAAAAATGTTTGAAAATTAATATTGTCTTATCAGAAGGTTACATAACACAACAACAGAGTGGTTGGAGAATATTCTAAACTAGCTGCATGAACGAAGTGTTTATATTGAGATTGGGTCGAATAGGTTAAAATAAAGGATGAAGGCGCACATATGTTAAATCGGTGGATACATAAAAAAAATTATTATCACGTACTTGCATGGAGTGTGGCTTCAATGGGCATATTGGGTCATGCCTATGCAGCAGATGAACAATTTAATGATGCTTTGCAAGCGGCCAATTCTGGCAATACTGAATTATTACAACAATATCAAATGTCCATGCAAAATGATGTATTGGGCTATTACCCAGAATATTGGGCTTTAAACGCCAATTTGGGCTTTCAGCCAGCAAACAATATTATTAATTTTGCTCGCCGTTATCCTCAATCTGCAATGGCAGAAAAATTAGCCGCCGATTATGTAGAAGAAAAAGTGAAGCAAGCCGACTTTAGTACAGCACAGCCTGTTTTACCTTATGTGACCAATCCAGATCAGGCAGAAAGTTGTGCAGTTGCACAAGTGCGGGCGAAAACAGGGGATAGTTTAGTTTTTGCAGAATACAAAGATGTTTGGCTAACGACAAATTCTCAACCTGAATCCTGTACAGGTTTAGCTCGACAAATGCTATCAAGTCCTTTAATGACTCAGCAAGATAAGCAACAACGCTTATGGAGCTTGTTACGTGCGGGTCAATCTGGACAAGCTATTGCCACAGCACAAACCTTGGGGTTGAATTTAAGTCTTGCACAGTTGAACAAGATTCAAGCCGATCCATTGAATTATGTCTGGTCTGCGCCTAAAGCAACCGCAGAAGACCATGCGTATTTAATCTTTGCAATGGGACGCATGGCAGACAGTGATTTGGATGCAGCAATTTCATCTGTACAGCGTGCTGCGCAGGGAACACCAGAAGCTATACAAAAAGCTTTGTATCGTGCAGTCGGTTATATTGGTGGTACGACTGTAATGAAAAATAACTTCAAACGTGAAGTGTTAAATAATTTGGATGCCAGTTACGGCTTGCCATTTAGTCCAGAAGAAGCAGAAATCTATGCGCGTCAAGCCATCCGTTTTAGTGCTTGGGAAAGTCTGATTCGTGCCATTGATGCCATGAGTGTCAATCAAAAACAAGAAGACCGTTGGCAATATTGGTTAGCTCGCGCTTATGAACAGCGTAATGATGCACATGCAAAACGTAGCGCGCAGGAAATTTTCCGCAAATTGGCTCAAGGTGATCAGTATCATAATTTACTGGCCAAAGACCATGTGGGGCAACGATACAGTACGATTCCGAATAATGTACAGCCAAGTAAAAGTGACGTGCAGCGTTTAAGTCAAGATATTCACTTTAATCGGGCTTTTGCTTTACGTAATGTCAATGCACCTGATAGCTATGTGAACCGTGAATGGAACTGGGCGGTGCGTCAAGCCTATTTAAAACATGATGATGGTCTATTGTTGGCAGCAGCGAAACGTGCAACTGATATGGGCTGGTATGATCGTGCCATTTATGCAGCAGATCGTACCGAGAATAAGCACAATTATGCCTATCGTTATGCGATGCCTCATCAAAGTTATGTAGTTAGCCATAGCCAAAATGCAGGAATTGACCCAGCATGGGCATATGGCTTAATGCGTCAGGAAAGTCGTTTTGTTTCGAGTGCTCGATCACATGTTGGAGCAGGTGGTTTAATGCAGATCATGCCAGATACAGCGAGATTGGTTGCCAAGCAAATGGGGGAAACTTATAATCCTGCCGCGTTATCGGATATGAATACCAATATTCGTTATGGAACGTTTTATTTGTCGATGATTAATAGCCAATTAAGCAGTAACCCAGTGTTGGCGACTGCAGGATATAATGCTGGACCGAATCGGGCGCGTCGTTGGCAACCTGATGATCGACCACTGGCTGCAGATCAATATACCGAAACCATTCCTTTAAACGAAACTCGAGACTATGTCAAACAAGTCATGACCAATGCCACGCATTATGGGGTCTTGTTGGGGCAGGGAGCACAGTCTATTGGAAATCGTATGCAGGTTATTCCTTATCGTGGTACGCCATAAATTTATTGTGTAAGCAGCATGAGAAGGGCGAGTATTCATGTGGTTTGATGTAGTTGAAAACATTCAGATTAAAGTATCCTGCCTAATCATAGGTGGCTTAGGTCTGGCTGTTTGTACACAAATCACCCGTGCCGCTTCTTCAGTTGCACCACATGGCTATGTCATGGAAATCCAAATGACACCTGCTGCATGTATGATGGACAGTCAACGCAATAAACGCCGTAAATGTTTAGAGGGGTATTCGCTAAATATTCTCGGACTATTGCCTGAAACAGCACAGCGAGAATGTGAAACCTCATCTTCAGCAAACTTGTCACCATTACAAGCCAAAGTCGTAGCTAGAGTCATGCCAGATGAAAATGCCCGCGTTCAGCTCTGGCAGTCTATTGGTGGTTGTGTACCGATGGGAGCGAGTCAGTATTTCCGTACCATTATTAATTATGCAGAACGTTTAAAGATTCCAGCGGAACTATCAAGCCCAGAAACGCGGACTTTGCCTCAGAATCAAATCAAATTACAGTTTTTGCGTTTAAACCCAACTTTGCCAAGTAATGGAATACAGTTGGGATGCCAGAGTTATCGTGGTGAAAACTATCTAACCAAAGTCAATGTTTGCTATAAAACCAATGGGCAATATAAACAATGCTCTACTGCCGTTGTTGGAAATTGCCCAAGTCAGATCACAATTAAAGGGTCATACTAAGTTTTTTATGACTGGCGATTTATATTTCCTATCAGACTTTTGTTGAAATTCATGCTCTTTTTTATGCATATGCTTGAGGATTGGAGTACAATCTTTGCCGTTTATGATAATTCGATGAAAACGGACAGACCCGTTTAATCATATTAACGATCCTCAATTGGAGATAATTACATGAAGCAACCTGTTCGCGTTGCCGTTACTGGCGCAGCTGGTCAAATCGGTTACAGCTTATTATTCCGTATCGCTAGCGGTGAAATGCTTGGTAAAGACCAACCCGTTATTTTGCAATTGTTAGAAGTTCCATTTGAGAAAGCTCAAGCTGCGCTTAAAGGCGTAATGATGGAATTAGATGACTGTGCTTTCCCATTATTGGCTGGCATGATCGGTACTGATGATCCTAAAGTTGCATTCAAAGATGCTGACTACGCGTTATTGGTTGGTTCACGTCCACGTGGTCCTGGTATGGAACGTGCTGACTTGTTAAAAGTGAACGGCGAAATCTTTATTGGTCAAGGTCAAGCACTTAACGAAGTTGCTAGCCGTGACGTTAAAGTATTGGTTGTAGGTAACCCTGCAAACACTAACGCTTACATCGCAATGAAATCTGCTCCAGATCTTCCAGCGAAAAACTTCACAGCAATGTTACGTCTTGACCACAACCGTGCGTTAACTCAACTTGCGCAAAAAGCGGGTGTTGCAGTTTCTGACATCGAAAACATGACAGTTTGGGGTAACCACTCTCCAACAATGTATGCTGACTACCGTTTTGCAACTGTAAACGGCGAAAGCTTAAAAGACAAAATCAACGATGCAGCTTGGAACAAAGATGTATTCCTTCCAACAGTAGGTAAACGTGGCGCTGCGATCATCGAAGCACGTGGTTTATCTTCTGCTGCATCTGCTGCGAATGCTGCAATCGACCACATGCGCGATTGGGCTCTTGGCACAAACGGCAAATGGGTAACAATGGGTATTCCTTCTGACGGTTCTTATGGTATCCCTGAAGGTGTAATGTTCGGTTTCCCTGTAACAACTGAAAATGGCGAATACAAAATCGTTCAAGGTCTTGAAATCGATGAATTCAGCCGTGAGCGTATCAACTTCACTCTAAATGAGTTAGAAGAAGAACGTGCAGCAGTTGCTGACATGGTGAACTAATTTAATCTTTAATGATTAAGTTAAAAAAGCACTCCATTTAGGGGTGCTTTTTTTATGGATGAATAGAACCAACAAAAAATAACATGCTGAAAAAATATACAGAATGATTTTGTGATGTTATTCAGTTACCTTGAAAAGAGAACAAGGATGCGAGGACAGAATGATGTTTGATGTACAACCCACCTTAGAACTGCTATTTGAACAGTTAGGTTTAAACGCCAGTGAAAGTGATATCGATCAATTTATACGTGAGCATCAATTGGCTGCAGGCGTTGAACTGCATCAAGCCAGTTTTTGGACAGAAGCACAGCGTGAATTTTTACATAGCCACTGGGATAAAGATGATGAATGGGCGATTGTGATTGATACTTTAAATGAGCAATTACATGAAGATGTTGGAGGCATGAATTTCTCAGGTTAATAACAAATAGATACAGGCTGTCGTGCTTTCCTGTAGTTCACAAAAAGCTACAACAAAATCGCCACAGCCTCTTTTTTTGCCTACAGAATTCTTATAACTTAAGTAAATAATAAATTACAGATGAATTGATAAGGGGCGGGGAAGAATGAAAAATAATCCATCCTTAGAGCTACTGTTTTCACAATTAGGTCTGGCGAACAGTCTGGCTGCAATAGAGCTATATGTCCGTACACATCAACTGCCAGCACATTTATCTTTGCATGAAGCACCATTCTGGAATCGCTCACAACGTGATTTTCTCATTAGTCATTTGGTACAAGATGATGATTGGGCGATCTGGATTGATGAACTCAACCAGCAACTGCATATGGATGCTTATAAATTACAAACGGCTTAAAACCTCAAGCTACTTGTATGCATGTCCACTCTCTACAATAAAAAAGCGCCAAGAAGGGCGCTTTTTAAATACAGCTTTTGATATTTAATGTGGTTTTTGTTGGGTAAGTTGTATGAACCAGAGTGCTTCATGATAAGGTGCAAATGCAGCATGTTGCTGTAACAAGAACGCATCAAATTCGGAGGTTTGACTATATTTCTTTAACCAATGGCGGCTCAGGGCAGTATCATTTTTACATGCGCTGGCGTAGGCGAGGAAGAAATAGACATCACCATGCTCATGTACAGTTAAAGGCTTTAAAATTTGCTGAGTAATTAAAGCAAAGCGCTGTTCTTTGGTAATTTCAAAGTACAGCATATAAGCCTTCGCTAAATGCAAGGACAAATTTAAATAGGTGCGTAGTGGCATTTCTTCAAATTCAATACGACCTTGTTCAAGCAATACAATCGCTTCTTGTAAAAAGTGAATCTGCTCTTGACGTACACGACTTAAGGTTACCAATGCCAAACGTAAGTCTGCACGTTCTAGTGCTAAATCGGGTGTGTTGCCTTCCAAATATATTTGGTCAGTCTCGCCAATTCGCGCAATAATTTGCTTTGCATCTTTTAGCATTCGTGCAGTCCTCTCAAGTTAAGCCATTTATATAAGGTCGTTTAGAAAGATTTAAAGGTCTACCAAATGCTATTACCACTTCTTAACCAAGCAGTAATTGAAAGACGTTGTTGTTTGGCTTCTATGACTTCATGCAGAAGATCACTCTGAAACAGGGCAATTCGATTCGGTTGAGGCTGGATAATATGCCACTCACCATTTTTATCCTGAAGTCGAAGTTGCCCACCCCAATCATCTTGCCATTGCTTATGTAAATAATAAACTGTTGAAACAACACGATCATTTTTCTGTTGTGGATTGTCTCGATGTAACGCATAAAACTCACCTGCATGGTAACAAGCAAAATGCGCTTCAACTTCACGAATGCCTAGATAAAAGGCTTGATTCAATTGTTCAGATAAAAGCGATAGGGTTGCAACATGGTGTTGAACCACTGCTAATTCTGGATGAATCCATAAAATATGATCACTACGAATTTTACTGACTACACCATTTTGAATGGCAGCTTCACGAAACTGATTTAAGTGAGTGGTACATTCATTGACTAAGTTGGTCACATAGTCAGCAGGATAGGCGTGATCAATCAGTGCAAAACCATGTTGGTCAAGATCATCGAGAACTTGATTGATATTCCACGATGCAGGAAGCTTGGAAACAAGCATAGAAGCACAACTCAAAACTAGAAAACTGAACTGCTTTATTCTAGAACAACATATCCGTCGGAATGAAACTATTTTTCATGCTAAAATATCCATTGATTTTAGGAATTAAATAGAAATGAATTACCGTCACCATTTCCATGCAGGCAACTTTGCCGATGTCATGAAGCATGTTTTATTACTACAGCTTTTGACTCGACTCAATGCAAAAGATAAACCATATCGCTATGTTGATACGCATGGTGGTGCGGGTAAATATGACTTATCTTCCTCAGAAGCACAAAAATCAGGTGAGTTTTTAAATGGTATTCACCGTTTAGTTAAATTGGATGATTCAGTTAAACGTACTGCGCCAGAAGGCGTTCAACAATATTTAAAAATTGTTGAAAAAATGCGTGGGAATTTTGGTAAAGGTGCATATCCCGGTTCACCATGGTTTGCACTGGAAGGTATGCGCGATATTGATAAAGCGACCATTTTTGAAATGCAGCGTGATGTATTTCAACAATTACGCCATAACATTCATGACAAACGTGCAGGTTTGCATGAACGCGATGCCTATGAAGGGTTGCTTGGTGTAATTCCACCGAAAGAAAAACGTGGTTTGGTTATGATTGATCCACCATATGAATTAGAACGCAAAGATTTCCCACAATTGGTTGAGCTTTTGGTTGCAGCTTATAAAAAATGGCCAACAGGTATCTTTGCAGTTTGGTACCCGATTAAAGATCGTGCCATGATTGAACGTTTTGAGAAAAAAATGTTTAAAACAGGTATTCGCCGTCAGCTGGTTTGTGAAGTATGTGTATGGCCAGATGACACCCCAGTGGGCTTAAATGGTTGCGGTTTATTGGTCATCAATCCACCATGGAAGTTCTCTGAAGATGCTGACGAAGCACTACAATGGTTGTTCCCGCATTTACGTATGCAAGAAAATGGCGGTCATGCCGCAGTACGTTGGTTAGTTGGCGAATAATTGCCTTAGATAAAATAAATTAGGTTGCAGATTAGGACATAAAAGAATGACAAATAGCTCTAAACCCGAAGGTGAGTTACATGCTCCAGACCATGACTACGATGGGATTACCTTCGAAGTTGTTGAAGAGGAGCATACTCAAGAAGGGCAAAAGGTCAAACGTCGTGGTATCTATCTGTGGCCGAATTTAATTACCACAGCAGCATTACTCTCGGGTTTTTATTCCATTATTGCCAGTATGAATGGTGAATTTACTCAAGCTATTTATGCCATTTTTATTGCAGCATTGTTTGATGGTTTAGATGGTCGTGTTGCACGTGCAATTGGAGCACAAAGTGCATTCGGAGAGCAGTTTGACTCGCTTTCCGATTTGTTGGCTTTCGGTGTTGCGCCCGCTATCCTTATGTATAGCTGGAGTTTGCATGACTTGGGGCGTATTGGGTTAGCTTGTTGTTTTATCTACACAGCTTGTGCTGCATTTCGTCTTGCTCGATTTAATGTGCAAATCGGTGTCGTCGATAAGCGATACTTTATTGGAGTCGCCAGCCCATTAGCTGCTGTTATGATTATTTCAATGGTTTGGGTTGGTCGTGACTTTCCTAATATTTTTGATCTAAATGAGTTAGGTATTCAGATTGTCAATGCTGCCATTATTGTAGCAGTTGGGCTGTTGATGATTTCTAATATCAAATATTACTCATTTAAAACGGTCGACCGTAAGCGAGTCCCATTTGCGGTATTACCAATCGCGGTATTTATTCTGGCTGCGATGACTTACAATATTCCTGTAGGCATATTAGTGATTTCAATCATTTATGCACTTTCTGGTTTTGTCACTACCTTTCTAGCTCGTAAACAGACTGCGAGCTAAACATGAGATAATTGTGATGAGGAGCTAGGTTATGCAATTGTTTCAAGATTTTTTAGATCGTTCCAAACAATTGAATCTGGCTCCGAAAAAGTCACACTTAAACTTTCATATCCCTACACGTCAATATACGTTTGTCTATTTCGGCATTATTCTGCCAAATCTTCCAGCACCCCTGCATTACTTTAATTTTATTGGATTGATGGGGGCAGCACATGCGCCGATGTTACGCAATGAGAGTGCAATTCATAGCACTGCAATAGATACGGCAACTATTTTGTGTAGTAGCAGTCCACACATGGTGGGGCAATTGCACAGTTATGCCATGCAACGAGATTGTCATTTTTCCAAAAGCTTGTGGCAGTTTTCAAATCATGAGCAAATTTTAGGAAATTTACCAAACTTCCAAATCCAACGTGATGATGATGAATTAAGTTGTCAACTTTCTGTTCAGACTACGACGCAAGTCAGCTACTTTAATAAAATGCGTCTGGGACTTGGAGAACATTGGTCTACACGGTGTTTTTTTGAGGGGCGTATTGCTTATAAAGAACAAATTTTTTCGATTGCACAGCATGGCGTATTCGAGTTTGCGCGTGCAGTCCAGTTTCCTTACCTTCCGTTGGCATTTTTTACTTATCAAATTATTCAACTCAACAATGGTGATCAAGTGTTGATGGCGCAAACACGAGATCACTTTAATCGAATTGTACAATCTCGTATTTATCTTAAATATGCCAATGTTGAACGCACAGAACTTTTTGATGAACAAGTACAGTTCAAAGTACATCGAGTCTATCCCAAAGTAGTAACTCCAAATGGACAAGCCATGTATTTACCAAGAGAGTTTGAATGGAACTATCAAAATAAAACTGGCGATGTCATTCAAATACAAGCGCAAAGCCGAGGAGATTTTAAATTTGGATTGGCTGCGGGTTATGTAGGGAGTTTTAAATATCAAATTAAAATCAAAGCTCGAGAAGAATACGGTGAAGCAGGCTATTGTGAATATGTGGATTGTCGGGCATTAAAGTGGCAAGAAAAAAATCAAGATGAAAAAATACTCGATGATTTGATGAATACCGTACCTTTTATGCTTAAAAAATAACTTAAAATGCGAATTTTGATTATAAATTGAGCTTATAAACCATA
>NZ_VXLD01000028.1:0-1095 GCF_008867985.1 Acinetobacter tandoii | reverse complement strand
AAAAAAGTCATCTGCTCATTCCCGCGTCAGTCCGACTCTTGGGTCTTCGATGAACTCTATCGTGCAGGCAAAATCGAATTGGAATTAGTACCACAAGGTAACCTCGCTTGCCGTATTCAAGCCGCAGGCATGGGACTCGGTGCAGTCTTCACCCCTACAGGCTTTGGTACTTTATTGGCCGAAGGCAAAGAAACCCGTCACATCGACGGTAAAGATTATGTACTCGAATACCCGATCAAAGCTGACTTCGCTTTGATTAAAGCCCAACAAGGCGACCGTTGGGGTAACTTGGTCTACCGTAAATCGGCACGTAACTTTGGCCCAATCATGGCCATGGCAGCCAATGTGACCATTGCCCAAGTGTCTGAAGTGGTGGAACTCGGGACGCTTGATCCAGAACACATCATCACCCCAGGCATCTTCGTTCAACATGTGGTACAGGTTCAGCCTGAACCTGTGGCTGTGTAATCGGGAGAACATCATGAGCTATCAAAAACTCAACCGCAACCAGATTGCTGAACGTGTGGCACAAGATATTCCCGATGGAGCTTATGTCAATTTAGGCATTGGCTTACCCACCAAGATTGCCAGCTACTTACCGAATGACAAAGAGATCTTCCTGCATTCTGAAAATGGTTTATTGGCTTTTGGTCCACCACCAGCCGCAGGTGAAGAAGATCCTGAGCTGATCAATGCGGGTAAAGAATACGTAACCATGTTACAAGGCGGCGCCTTTTTCCATCATGGGGATTCGTTTGCCATGATGCGGGGTGGGCATTTGGATATTGCGGTTCTCGGGGCGTTTCAAGTCGCAGCCAATGGTGACTTGGCCAACTGGCATACTGGTGCACCCGATGCAATTCCATCGGTAGGTGGAGCGATGGATTTAGCCGTCGGAGCTAAAAAAGTGTTTATCACCACCGATCATGTCACCAAGAACGGTGAACCGAAGATTGTGGCTGAGCTGACTTACCCCGCCACAGGACAAAAGTGTGTTGACCGTATTTATACCGACCTGTGTGTGATTGATGTCACTGCGGAAGGGTTAAAAGTGATTGAGAAAGTCGACGGTCTAAGCTTTGCAGAATTGCAGGC
>NZ_VXLD01000027.1:0-1169 GCF_008867985.1 Acinetobacter tandoii | reverse complement strand
ATGGCTAAGGCTAAGTTTGAACGTAATAAGCCACACGTAAACGTGGGCACAATCGGTCACGTTGACCATGGTAAAACTACTTTAACTGCTGCGATTGCAACTATTTGTGCAAAAACTTACGGCGGTGAAGCGAAAGATTACTCACAAATCGACTCTGCTCCTGAAGAAAAAGCACGTGGTATTACAATTAATACTTCACACGTAGAATACGATTCTCCAATCCGTCACTACGCTCACGTAGACTGCCCGGGCCACGCCGATTATGTTAAAAACATGATTACTGGTGCTGCTCAGATGGACGGCGCGATCCTTGTTTGTGCTGCGACTGATGGTCCAATGCCACAAACTCGTGAACACATCCTTCTTTCACGTCAGGTTGGTGTACCTTACATCATCGTATTCTTAAACAAATGCGACCTTGTTGACGACGAAGAATTACTTGAATTAGTAGAAATGGAAGTTCGTGAACTTCTTTCTACTTATGACTTCCCAGGTGATGACACTCCAGTTATCCGTGGTTCTGCTCTTGCTGCGCTTAATGGCGACGCTGGTCAGTACGGTGAGTCTTCAGTTCTTGCTCTTGTTGAAGCGCTTGACACTTACATTCCAGAACCAGAACGTGCTATCGACAAAGCATTCTTGATGCCAATCGAAGACGTATTCTCTATCTCAGGCCGTGGTACAGTAGTAACAGGTCGTGTAGAAGCTGGTATCGTGAAAGTAGGCGAAGAAGTTGAAATCGTTGGTATCAAAGATACAGTTAAAACAACTGTAACTGGCGTTGAAATGTTCCGTAAACTTCTTGATGAAGGCCGTGCGGGCGAGAACTGTGGTATTCTTCTACGTGGTACTAAGCGTGAAGACGTACAACGTGGTCAAGTACTTGCTAAACCAGGTACAATCAAGCCGCACACTAAATTCGACGCAGAAGTATACGTACTTTCTAAAGAAGAAGGTGGTCGTCATACTCCATTCCTTAACGGTTACCGTCCACAATTCTATTTCCGTACGACTGACGTAACTGGCGCAATCCAATTACAAGAAGGCGTTGAAATGGTAATGCCAGGTGACAACGTTGAAATGTCAGTAGAATTAATCCACCCAATCGCAATGGACCCAGGTCTACGTTTTGCGATCCGTGAAGGTGGTCGTACAGTAGGTGCTGGTGT
>NZ_VXLD01000026.1:0-5616 GCF_008867985.1 Acinetobacter tandoii | reverse complement strand
AAAAAACACCCCCTTCTTATTAGAAGGGGGTGTTTGAATTAATGAGCTGGCGATGACTTACTCTCACATGGGTAACCCCACACTACCATCAGCGCTAAGAGGTTTCACTTCTGAGTTCGGGAAGGGATCAGGTGGTTCACTCTTGCTATTGTCGCCAGCACAACTGTTTATGGACTTGTTCAGGTTTTATGCTCAGATCATTTGATCTTGTTGCTACCCTACTTGGTACCAAATGAGTTATTAACGGATTAGTTAACTGAGTCGAATTTTATGTTCTAGCTTTCACTAAATCAAGTTTTTTGTTTCAGATCAGGGTTAACTGATCTTTTATGAATCGATTATAAGCTTTAAATACAACTGCTTGGGTGTTGTATAGTCAAGCCTCACGAGCAATTAGTATTGGTCAGCTTCACATATCACTATGCTTCCACATCCAACCTATCAACGTCGTAGTCTTCAACGGCTCTTTAGAGGACATAAAGTCCTAGGGAAATCTTATCTTGAGGTAGGCTTCCCGCTTAGATGCTTTCAGCGGTTATCCCTTCCGAACATAGCTACCCGGCGATGCGACTGGCGTCACAACCGGTACACCAGAGGTTCGTCCACTCTGGTCCTCTCGTACTAGGAGCAGATCCTCTCAAATTTCCAGCGCCCACGGTAGATAGGGACCGAACTGTCTCACGACGTTCTAAACCCAGCTCGCGTACCTCTTTAAATGGCGAACAGCCATACCCTTGGGACCTGCTTCAGCCCCAGGATGAGATGAGCCGACATCGAGGTGCCAAACACCGCCGTCGATATGAACTCTTGGGCGGTATCAGCCTGTTATCCCCAGAGTACCTTTTATCCGTTGAGCGATGGCCCTTCCATACAGAACCACCGGATCACTAAGACCTACTTTCGTACCTGCTCGACTTGTGGGTCTCGCAGTTAAGCGCGCTTTTGCCTTTATACTCTACGCGTGATTTCCGACCACGCTGAGCGCACCTTCGTACTCCTCCGTTACTCTTTAGGAGGAGACCGCCCCAGTCAAACTACCCACCAGACATGGTCCTCGTCCCGGATAACGGGACAGAGTTAGAACCTCAACATTACCAGGGTGGTATTTCAAGGACGGCTCCATTGGAACTGGCGTTCCAACTTCAAAGCCTCCCACCTATCCTACACAAGTAAGGTCAAAGTTCAATGTCAAGCTGCAGTAAAGGTTCACGGGGTCTTTCCGTCTAGCCGCGGGTACACTGCATCTTCACAGCGATTTCGATTTCACTGAGCCTCTGCTGGAGACAGCGCCGCCATCATTATGCCATTCGTGCAGGTCGGAACTTACCCGACAAGGAATTTCGCTACCTTAGGACCGTTATAGTTACGGCCGCCGTTTACTGGGGCTTCGATCAAGAGCTTCGCTTACGCTAACCCCATCAATTAACCTTCCAGCACCGGGCAGGCATCACACCCTATACGTCCACTTTCGTGTTTGCAGAGTGCTATGTTTTTAATAAACAGTTGCAGCGGCCTGGTTTCTGTGGCTGCCAATAGCTCAGGGAGCAAGTCCCATCACCGTCAGCAGCGTACCTTCTCCCGAAGTTACGGTACCATTTTGCCTAGTTCCTTCAGCAGAGTTCTCTCAAGCGCTTTGGTCTACTCGACCTGACCACCTGTGTCGGTTTCGGGTACGATTCCTGTGTAACTGAAGCTTAGAGACTTTTCCTGGAAGCATGGTATCAGCCACTTCACTGTACAAGTACAGCTTGCTATCAGTTCTCAGCATAGAGTACCCCGGATTTGCCTAAGATACATGCCTACAACCTTCCACCTGGACAACCAACGCCAGGCTGACTTAACCTTCTCCGTCCTCTCATCGCATTACACAGAAGTATTGGAATATTAACCAATTTCCCATCGACTACGCCTCTCGGCCTCGCCTTAGGGGTCGACTCACCCAGCCCCGATTAACGTTGGACTGGAACCCTTGGTCTTTCAGCGAACGGGTTTTTCACCCGTTTTGTCGTTACTCACGTCAGCATTCGCACTTCTGATACCTCCAGCATACTTCTCAATACACCTTCATCGGCTTACAGAACGCTCCCCTACCACTTGACTAATGTCAAATCCGCAGCTTCGGCACATAGTTTTAGCCCCGTTACATCTTCCGCGCAGGCCGACTCGACTAGTGAGCTATTACGCTTTCTTTAAAGGGTGGCTGCTTCTAAGCCAACCTCCTAGCTGTCTATGCCTTCCCACATCGTTTCCCACTTAACTATGATTTTGGGGCCTTAGCTGGCGGTCTGGATTGTTTTCCTCTTGACTACGGACGTTAGCACCCGCAGTCTGTCTCCCGGATAGTACTCATAGGTATTCGGAGTTTGCATCGGTTTGGTAAGTCGGGATGACCCCCTAGCCGAAACAGTGCTCTACCCCCTATGGTATTCGTCCGAGGCGCTACCTAAATAGCTTTCGGGGAGAACCAGCTATCACCAGGCTTGATTAGCCTTTCACCCCTATCCACAAGTCATCCCCTGGCTTTTCAACGACAGTGGGTTCGGTCCTCCAGTTAGTGTTACCCAACCTTCAACCTGCTCATGGATAGATCGCCTGGTTTCGGGTCTACACCCAGCAACTAAACGCCCTATTAAGACTCGATTTCTCTACGGCTCCCCTATACGGTTAACCTTGCTACTGAATGTAAGTCGCTGACCCATTATACAAAAGGTACGCAGTCACCGAACAAGTCGGCTCCCACTGCTTGTATGCATGCGGTTTCAGGATCTATTTCACTCCCCTCACAGGGGTTCTTTTCGCCTTTCCCTCACGGTACTGGTTCACTATCGGTCAGTCAGGAGTATTTAGCCTTGGAGGATGGTCCCCCCATATTCAGACAAGGTTTCACGTGCCTCGCCCTACTCGACATCATCATATCAGCCCTTTCGTGTACAGGACTATCACCCACTATGGTTGCACTTCCCAGAGCATTCCACTAAAACTGATATGACTTAATGGGCTTTTCCCCGTTCGCTCGCCGCTACTGAGGGAATCTCAATTGATTTCTTTTCCTAAGGGTACTGAGATGTTTCACTTCCCCTCGTTCGCCTTGCAACACTATGTATTCATGTTGCAATACCTACCTTATAGTAGGTGGGTTCCCCCATTCAGAAATCTCCGGATCAAAGGATATTTGCCGCCTCCCCGGAGCTTATCGCAGGCTATTACGTCTTTCATCGCCTCTGACTGCCAAGGCATCCACCACATGCACTTAATTACTTGACTATACAACCCCAAACAGTCGCTAACACATACAAGTGAGTGTTATCGTTGCAAACTTAATTGCTACTGATTTGTTGTTTGTGCACTTAAGCACTGTACAGCTTCAATCTAAATTCATATACCAAAACGCTTGATTCAGTGTTTTTGCTAGTTCTCAATCAACTTAGATCAAAGAATTACTTCTTCTCTCTTCGTCATTGAGTGAACAATTTATTTCAGACTCAATTTTCTAATCTGTTAATGATTAACTACAGCCTCGTCAGCTTGCAGTAAACTGTGATAAATCACAGAAGTTAACAAGACGCGCATATTACGCTAACTTCTTATTAATTTCTATAATCTAATACTTCGTTTGCTTGTTTCTTAGCTCATTGCAATGCAATGTGATGGTGGAGACTAGGAGAGTCGAACTCCTGACCTCCTGCGTGCAAAGCAGGCGCTCTACCAACTAAGCTAAGTCCCCAGCTTATCAATAAGTCAATGTTTCTGATCTTCCGTACTTCGTCAGTAGTGGTGGGTCTGACAAGACTTGAACTTGTGACCCCACGCTTATCAAGCGTGTGCTCTAACCAACTGAGCTACAGACCCTCAGATACATCGTCATGAAGAACAACTTGTTGTGGATTCTTACCAATCGTCAATCTTTCGTTAAGGAGGTGATCCAGCCGCAGGTTCCCCTACGGCTACCTTGTTACGACTTCACCCCAGTCATCGGCCACACCGTGGTAACCGCCCTCTTTGCAGTTAGGCTAGCTACTTCTGGTGCAACAAACTCCCATGGTGTGACGGGCGGTGTGTACAAGGCCCGGGAACGTATTCACCGCGGCATTCTGATCCGCGATTACTAGCGATTCCGACTTCATGGAGTCGAGTTGCAGACTCCAATCCGGACTACGATCGGCTTTTTGAGATTAGCATCCTATCGCTAGGTAGCAACCCTTTGTACCGACCATTGTAGCACGTGTGTAGCCCTGGTCGTAAGGGCCATGATGACTTGACGTCGTCCCCGCCTTCCTCCAGTTTGTCACTGGCAGTATCCTTAAAGTTCCCACCCGAAGTGCTGGCAAATAAGGAAAAGGGTTGCGCTCGTTGCGGGACTTAACCCAACATCTCACGACACGAGCTGACGACAGCCATGCAGCACCTGTATGTAAGTTCCCGAAGGCACCAATCCATCTCTGGAAAGTTCTTACTATGTCAAGACCAGGTAAGGTTCTTCGCGTTGCATCGAATTAAACCACATGCTCCACCGCTTGTGCGGGCCCCCGTCAATTCATTTGAGTTTTAGTCTTGCGACCGTACTCCCCAGGCGGTCTACTTATCGCGTTAGCTGCGCCACTAAAGCCTCAAAGGCCCCAACGGCTAGTAGACATCGTTTACGGCATGGACTACCAGGGTATCTAATCCTGTTTGCTCCCCATGCTTTCGTACCTCAGCGTCAGTATTAGGCCAGATGGCTGCCTTCGCCATCGGTATTCCTCCAGATCTCTACGCATTTCACCGCTACACCTGGAATTCTACCATCCTCTCCCATACTCTAGCTGACCAGTATCGAATGCAATTCCTAAGTTAAGCTCAGGGATTTCACATCCGACTTAATCAGCCGCCTACGCACGCTTTACGCCCAGTAAATCCGATTAACGCTCGCACCCTCTGTATTACCGCGGCTGCTGGCACAGAGTTAGCCGGTGCTTATTCTGCGAGTAACGTCCACTATCCAGTAGTATTAGTACCAGTAGCCTCCTCCTCGCTTAAAGTGCTTTACAACCAAAAGGCCTTCTTCACACACGCGGCATGGCTGGATCAGGCTTCCGCCCATTGTCCAATATTCCCCACTGCTGCCTCCCGTAGGAGTCTGGGCCGTGTCTCAGTCCCAGTGTGGCGGATCATCCTCTCAGACCCGCTACAGATCGTCGCCTTGGTAGGCCTTTACCCCACCAACTAGCTAATCCGACTTAGGCTCATCTATTAGCGCAAGGTCCGAAGATCCCCTGCTTTCCCCCGTAGGGCGTATGCGGTATTAGCATTCCTTTCGGAATGTTGTCCCCCACTAATAGGCAGATTCCTAAGCATTACTCACCCGTCCGCCGCTAAGCTAAGGTGCAAGCACCCTCGCTCCGCTCGACTTGCATGTGTTAAGCCTGCCGCCAGCGTTCAATCTGAGCCATGATCAAACTCTTCAGTTTAAAATCAATAGTGCTTTATTCTAAACACCAAATCTGGCTCATCAATTTTCTGACATTAATTTCTCAAATAAACTTCGAGTAATTTCTACCATCAATCAATGAAAATAATTTCGATCAATCAATCAGTAAAAATCCACACAAGTTGTTCTTCATAATCTCTTAATGATCT
>NZ_VXLD01000025.1:0-15034 GCF_008867985.1 Acinetobacter tandoii | reverse complement strand
ATAGCAATGCACCACAGTTGCCAAAGTCGAAATCGCTTAAAGGTGCTTTAGAGTTATTGAGAACTTATGGTGGTGACAATTTCTTTAAACAGAATAGCTATAAGGTCATTGATTCACTTGGTAAGCAGCTTACAGGTAAGCTCGATGCAAAAGGTTTTGCTAAAGTAACAGGAATTGCCCCAGGTGCAGCTAAAGTTATTTTTGAGAAAGATGAGACTAGTGCATGGGCACCAAGTAGTGATTTTAAACGTGATTATACTTGGGCAGAACCTGTAGAAAAAGTTGCAGCGTCGTTAAGTAGTGCATTAGGACAGAACATGAAGCAAAAACTGACCAACAGTTTACTTTTGATGGATAAAAATAGTCTTAAAAACATAGGAAAAAATACCTTTAATGATTTAGCTGAGCAGACAGTTGGACAAATCAAGGATCAAGTCAGCAATACCGCTTTAAGTGCCGTTTCAAAGCAACTGAACCTTAATATTTCTCCAGATCAAATGAAAAGCTTGGCACAACTCGCCATGAATCCGAGCCAGTCGATTGACATGATCAAAGCACAAGGTGTGGGTTTTGTAAAAGATCAGGCGGCTACAAAATTGGCGGAGGCCACCCAAATAGATTCGATTCTTCAACAAGGTATCGTTGATCGTTTTCATAGTCAGAACAATGGTTAGAACAGATTTTAATTCACGCGCAGCAATTTAAAAAATAGATGTATTGAAATAAATTAAGGGTTTGAGATTGATGGCTACGGAAAAAACACAACAGGCAACAGATCAAAAAGCGTCAAAGGTTGAACTTGCTGTTTTTAATTTGGACAGCGTACACACGGTAACTGACCTGCAAATGATTGCCAAGCAAATCCAGCTTTATTTACAGGTATGTGGGAATACCAGTTTAGAACAATTACAAGGTAGTGCGAATACTGCAACGGTAGCCAATATTTTTGCTTTAACAGGTAGTGTGCTGGATTTAATTTTATACGCGACCGACAGCAAGACAGAGGATGCTGCGGTACAACAAGGTGCATTGCTCGCTGCAAATTTAATTGGTTTATTTGCTGAACCAAGCAATGAAGCACATGCACGTATGGCATTACGTCCGATGTTTGGTTTAATGTCGCAATGCTTATATCCAGAAAATGGCAAGATTACAGAAGCGGATATTAAACGCTTAGGCCTGCATCTGAATGCGATGATCGCAGGTGATTTAGAAAAGTTTTTACAAGAAACGCAAGCCAAATTAGCGACCTTACTTTCGCAAGCAACAATCTTAGGAAGCAGTATTCTTACGAGCTTGTCTGTGCCTGCTACAGCAATAAGTGCGAATATGGCTGCAACGTCAGCAGGTGCGACAGCAGAGAAAAGAGACCCCAAACTCAAACTTAGCAATTGGGTTGTGCCACTCATTGATTTAATCGGTAAACCGAGTCAGGCAGATTTAACCCCTAAACTACAACCAAATATTCAAACACGCTTACAGCAAAAAGCAACACAAGCAATTGCCACATTAAGCCAGACTTTACAGCAGCAAGCCAATGCAGGGCAAAAATACAGCTTGGCCTGGTTATTACAACAAACTTTAACTGCGATTCAGGCCAGCGAAAATAAAGGCAATGCTAGCGTGCCCATCAATCAGACTGGAGAATATGAGCGCCATACCAAAGGGGATACCTTAGAGTTTGTGAGCTTACAGGCGGATGCGTTGAATGCACCACCTTGTGAAGGTAGAGGTTCAGAGACGGGTCAGAGTATTAGTTATTCAATTGGTGCAGAGCGGGTTCAGCATGCCGATTTTTATTTACCGAAAGTTGGTTTTGTATTTAGCCGCCAATATAACTCGCAAATGGATGAGTTTGATCGATGTATGATGGGTGCTCGTTGGATGATGCCTTTTTCCAATGTGATCCTGCCAAAGCCACAAGGTTATATTTTTATTGATGCGAAAGGGCGTAAACATGCCTTACCATCCACGATTTTGCAACAGGCTTACACCGTTCCTTATGAAGGAATGACGGTTCATCCAATTGAAAATGGCGATTTGCTATTAAATTTTGGTGGTGACTGGAATTTCCATTTTCATCAATTTAGTCTTGGTCAGCCCTATCATTTAATCCAACAATTCAATGAAAACACCAATGAAAAAATTAGCCTAAGTTACCTTTTGGCAGATGGTGTTGCTTATCTTCAAGTCATTGATTTCCAGTTTGAACAGGTTCAGCATCAACTAAAATTTGCTTTTAATGAGCAAGTTAAGATTATTGCTGTATTTGTGGATGATCAAATTGAGCCTTGGGCACGCTATCACTATGATGCACAAGGTAATCTGATTACAGCTTTCGATCAAAATGGGCACGCACGTCAATACGAATATAATCAGGCGCATCAGCTAACGCGCTATACCGATCGTACAGGCCGTGGACAAAATATTCGTTATGAATCGACGTTGCCAAATGCCAAAGCCATTGAAGAGTGGGCGGATGACGGCAGTTTCCATACTAAACTGAAATGGCATCCACGTTTACGTCAAGTTGCGGTTTACGATGCTTATGATAATCCGACCTATTATTATTTTGATCTGGATGGTTTTACCTATCGTACCCGTTTAGGTGATGGGCGAGAGTCTTGGTATTCTCGTGATGGTGAAAAACGCATTACCCGACAAATTGATTTTGAAGGTCGGGAAACTCAACAAGAATATAATGATCAGGGCCAACTGGCGAAAATTGTACAACCAAATGGTGGTGTGATTCGCTTTGCTTATGATGAACAAGGCAATTTAACTGAGACTAAAGATCCAGAAGGCAATATCTGGAAACGTGAATATGATACACAGGGCAACATCAGCAAAGAGATTAATCCTTTAGGTCATGTTACCCAATATAAATACAACACCAGTAATCAAGTTGTAGAAGTAATTGATGCCAAAGGAGGCATCAAAAAAATCCAGTACAATGATCAAGGACAAATGCTGTCTTATACCGATTGCTCAGGTAAAAGCAGTACATGGGAATATGATGAAGAGGGTGATCTGAGTGCCCAGCAAGCGGCGAATGAGCAGAAAGTTCAATATCTTTATAGCACACGAGGCAAAGACAAAGGTCAGCTTCAAGCTATTGTTTATCCTGATGGATTAAAAGAGCTATTTGAGCATGATCAAGAAGGACGTCTGCTTAAACACACGGACACCAACGGCTTAACCACTCAATATCAATACAATACTGTCGGCTTACTAGAACAGCGGATTGATGCCAATCAGCACCGTGTGGGTTATCAATGGGATAAACAAGGCCGTCTTCAAAAGCTCATCAATCAGAATCAGGTTGAATACCAGTTTAGTTATAACAAATTTGGTCAGTTAGTTCGAGAACAAGCATTTGATGGTGAAGAAAAGCACTATCGCTATAGTGAAAATGGTCTATTGTTCCAGATTCGCCAACCCAATATTCTGACTGAATTTAGCTATTATGACGATGGGCAGATTGCTTCTAAAACATATACGCATCTACATACTCATCAAAGCCAGACAGAACACTTTGAATATAACTTAAATCAACAATTAAGCTCAGCCAGTAATGCAGAAAGTCAGGTTCAATTATATCGTAATCAGCTTGGACAATTGGTGCGTGAACATCAGCATTATAAGATGTTGAATCTAACTGCTGTACTGCGTTATGAATATGATGAATTAGGTAATCTGGTCAAAACTGTTCGTCCCGATGGGCAGGAACAGACGAATCTAAGCTATGGTTCAGGACATATCTACGGAATTGCGTTTAACCAGCAGGATGTTGTTTCTTTCCAACGTGATGATTTGCATCGTGAAACGGTACGCTTCTTGGCAAATGGTTTGGTACAAACTAAGCATTATAATGATGTCGGGTTACTGATTTCTCAACAGATTGGACCTGAGCAAGAAACCTCAGATCGGCTCCGGTATCAAGCGCATAGACATTATCAATATGATAAAAACTATTTGCTCACCCAAGTTGAAGACAGTCGTTTAGGACAGGTTAATTATCAATATGATCCGATTGGACGTTTGATTTCAACGCAGAGTCAGCATAAAAACGAAAGTTTTAAGTTTGATCCAGCAGGGAATCTGGTTGATCCAATGAATCAGACCATACATGCCAAAAATAATTTAATCAAACAGTATCAAGGTAAGTATTATCAATATGATGTACAAGGCAATGTGATTGAAACCACGCAAAATGGTAAAAATTTAAAACTGACGTGGGACAATCATAACCGTTTGATCCAAAGTAACTTGAATGGGCAAGTGACTCAGTATGGTTATGATGTCTTTGGACGTCGTTTATATAAGAAATCATCAAGCCAAGACTTCACCTTATTTGGTTGGGATGGTGATTTGATGATTTGGGAATCAAGTCAAAATACGGGCAATCCCCAGAAGAGCTATACCAAACATTATGTCTATGAGCCTGATAGCTTTGTACCGTTAATGCAGGCGGGGTATCAAGGTTTTATTCAGCTGATAGAAACACCTGATTATAGCGAATACCTCAACAAGCCTTATTCTATTTATAAAGATCCAGTCTGGAACACAGATACACGTAAAAACCGTGTGTCTTTAGACCAAACCTCTTTTTATCATTGTGATCAGGTGGGAACACCACAAACATTGAGTAATGCAGCAGGTGAATGTGTCTGGGAAATTACGCAGGATACGTGGGGTACTGCACTCGAGATTCAAATGCTAGATAAGGACAATCCATTTGAACAGAGTAATCTCAGATTCCAAGGCCAGTATTATGATCATGAAACAGGACTGCATTATAACCGTTATCGTTATTATGAGCCGTATAGTGCAAGGTATGTAAGTAAGGATCCGATAGGATTAGAGGGCGGAATAAATACATCTGCTTATGTAAATAATCCGAATCAATGGATTGATCCAAACGGCTTAAATGGAATGAATTTTGGTGAGATGTTTGGTATTCCTGCAAGCGCTCAATCAGGTTTGGCGTATCAAGGAAGAAAAAATTTTGATTGTTATGCTGAAACAGGAGAATTATGCAAGTTAAAAACAGCACCACTTTTTGATTATATAGCATGTAGTGGAGGAGGATTAGGAGTAGGAGTTGGGTTTGTAAAAAATCAATGGACTGGAGAATATTATATTAGTGGTTCTAAGGATTCACTTTTAATTCCTGTAGCTAAATCTGTTGCTCAAAATAAGCAGTTTAGTGCTAAAGATTTGGCGGGAGCTAGTTGTGTAGGCGGTAATATTCATAATATTCCAAGTTATACGAAATCAAAGATGACTATGGGTGAAATTACAAATGAATTTGTAAGTGGGGCTTCAGTTTCTGTTGGTGGCGGAGCTTATGGGGCTGTAGCTAATTTAGTCGCTCCATTAGTAAATAAAAATAGTCCTGTTAGAGGAGCTTGGGCTTCTGAATTAGGTGTTGGCACGCCAGGCTTTAATATTGGTGTAAGTGGCACGGTTAGTGTTGATACAATTTTAGATGCTGTTAAACCTGGTAATAAAACTAAATAGAGTAGAGTAATTGTAATGGCTATTATAGTGAGAAGTTCCATTTTAAAATTTATAGTTTATAGTTTAATTATTTTCGGATGTGTGGCTTGTGATTTGGGGAATAAGAATGAAGTTAAAAAAATTAGAAATGATAAGATAATAATAAAAAGATTTGAACAGGATGCTATTTTTATTTTTGGTGATCGCATCATAGATAAGCATTCATTTTCTTCATATAATGCAGATCGATTAATTTTTCAAATTAAGGGAGGTGATAGTGATATTGATTTTTTAAATAATATTAATGGTAGTCTTAGTGAAAAAGGTTGGTTTTATAAAGAAAAATACAAAGAATCATATATTTATTGTGATAAGGAGATGAATCAATTAGAACTTGTACCACCTGTAAATTTGGATTCATATGGTAGTATTGGTGAAGGGCAGTCCTTAAATCAATTGGTTGGATATTGGAATATAGGTTTTATTCATTCAAGACATAAACGTTATGTTTGTAATATTTCTAATTAAAATAATTTTATTTCAATTAAAGTAGGGGGCTGGTTTTATATAATGTTGTTTTGCACAAATATTTAAAAATTAAGATTTCCCCTATTTACTTAAGTTGAAGTTATAACTCTAATATGAGGTCTGCCTAAATCCGTAAATTTAATAAATACTGTCACAAGGGCATGAATCTTATCGTTGAGTTTTGGGATCAAACCAAATGGCAATATTTTCACGATTAATGAGAACACAGGTGATGAAGACCAATTTAGAGTACGGCAAATTTCAGATGTAGGCTTATTCATTTGAAAATTATATTGTGGAATAAGCCTTTAGAGATAGGTTTGTTTAACAAAGCCAGTCGAGACTAAGAGTTAAAGCAAAATATTACCTTAAATAATTTAGGATCAATCACACGAATTGTATTCGCTACTTCATGATCTGCTCCCAAAAAAATTGGATGATTGATTAAGAGTGTTTTAAGGACTGAGCCTTGTGATCTATGGTCTTAGTCCTTTTAATACAGATAGATCATACCGAGAGAGACCGTTGGATGCACATTATTTATAAGAATTGATGAAGTTTTGAGTCCGTGGAGATGGTATTTACTATCATCATGATTTGAATTCACACTTATGTAAAATTCAAGAAAATGATCTATAAGTATGTCGAATAGATACCTATTATGAGTAATATTTTAAACAAAGAATTTCTTGAGAACAGTTTATATATTAATTTGATCGCTTGTATGAAGTTGCGAACTAGCTAAGGTGATTGATCGAATAAATGTTTTTAAAAGTCTATGATCATTTATAAGGTTTAAACCCTTCTAGCACTGCATCGGAAACTAGCTGAATGAAAGGCTCAGTCTTTCCATAAGCCATCCACAGATTCAAAGCTTCATAGTAAGCTGAACGATAAGTTGCAACTGATATGGTTGCCAAAAATATTCAATTAAAGCAATTAAAGTTAGGGCGTCAGCTCACTCCGAGAGAAGCAATCATTTTGCACAATGCAGGGGAGAGTGGCTTGGATTCTTTTTTGGACCCAGCAGAAGATAAGACAAATTTTGAAAATCCTAAAAAAGTCTATAATCGCTCAAGTAATTGGCAGGAATCAATCAGGCAAGTTTTACGAGGAATTATTTACTCTAAGCCAGACAGTTGCCCAGCTTGTAATGCGACTCTACGCACATTACATAAATATTGGACACCCGGTGAGGGTTATTCAGGACTATGAAAAATTTAACATTAAAACATTACTTGGCGCTTATTCTGATTCTTTCAGGTATCTTGGCTATTTGTTTTGAATCTCTTACAAAAGGTGTTGTCACTTACGTGCCTTATGGCGGAGGGGAATTTGTCTATTTGAGGGAAATGGAAGGCTCAAACGAAGACGAAAGCGTACTCCTTTGGTTCTTTGGTATCGTAATCGTTATTCTTGGTACTATAATGTTCTTTGTGAAGAATATTACATATGTTCTGAGAATTGGCTTTTTTGCTTATGTATTCCTGTTCTTATGTGCACTCATGATCGATAGCGATCCTTTAAACCAACTCATTATCAATACAGTTAAGTATGATCACAATATCTAATTGATTTTATGGTGTATTTTTTTAGCTCTTTATACTGTAGTTTTTACAATATTAAATATGAGAAATGACTGATTTTTAATAGTAGTTAATTTGAAAATGATCGTCCCTTTGTAGTTGGTCGGATTATTGAGTTTATTTTGCAGATGATTCTAGATGCAATACTCAATTCCGATGCCAGCGATCAAGATACCGCCCAAGCTAGCGATCAAGTTAAACGTGTCATCCAGAATATGGAGCAGCAGGAATATAGCCTAACTGAGCTGATGGCTCTTTTAGACTTGTCCCACCGAGCAACTTTCCCAAAAAATTATTTAACTCCAGCATTAGAAGCAGGTATGGTTGAACGCACCCTTCCTGATAAGCCTAAGAGTCCTAAGCAAAAATACAAATTAAAAATTGAGCTATAATGACCGTACGCCATTTCAAATCCAAATCCAGGATTTGAATAAGATATTAAAGTGATCCAATGCATTAAATCGAAGTTGGGTCAAAATTGGGTCAATGAAATTATTTTTTTCTTATAAATTAAATAAAAACAGTTGCTTGGGTTATGAGTTCAATTGACGCCACCCCACCAAAATTTAATTCAGAGAAATCCAACTGAATGTAAAAAAGCCTTTAAACTCAATGTTTAGGGGCTTTTTTATTGACTGTATTGTCCGATATTCTCATATGCGATTTGATCCTTTTTTTGCTTTGTGTGGGTAAAAATTGGCAAAATTTACCCAGAAATTAACACAACAAATTCTGGTTAAAGATATGTCACTCACAGATGCAGAATGTAGAAAAGCTCAACCGAAAGACACGCAATATCGTCTATCAGATTCACATGGTTTATTGCTGATTATTACAACTAAAGGTCAGAAGTATTGGAATGTCCGCTATATCGTTCATGGGCAGCGTCAATCTGAGTCATTAGGACCATACCCAGTACTTAGTTTGAAAAAAGCTAGAGAAATAGCTTATGAACTTAAATATAAATATTCTAAAGCTGAACAATTAGATGAGCTTAAACCATTATTTCGTGAAGTAGGTGAAGATTGGTTTAATAACCAAAAAGATAGGTGGTCGCATAAACATATTTTGAATGTTCGAGTATCTCTGGATGAAGTGTATCTTTCATTAGAAAATAAGTGTATTAATCTGATTCAATCACCTGAAATTTTGCAGAACATAAAAAATTGAGGCAAGAGGCTCACTTGAAGTATTGTTGAAGTGAGAATTTTTATACCAAATGGCGATAAAGGTGATTTCTGAGATACTCAGTTATGCCGTTTGGATTCTTAAATAGTGATTACTTTGCTTGAGGAATTTCCAGTAGGTTGCTTCAAATTTAAGAAAGAAATCATCAATTACACAGAATAATTAAGTACTATTGAACATCAGGACTAGAGTTGTAAGTTTGGTGTGGTAACTCAACTGATGGCTCTAGTTCTCCTGTTTTTCAAGTTAATTTATTATCTGCTATTGGGGTTACTTATAGCTAAGTGAAAAAATAGTTGAGATAATCTTTTATAAACGGTAAAAGGGCTTTTTCTAATCATTACTAATTATTGAAAATGAAAGCTCCTTTTTACGATTTACGGGTTTGTTAAGACTAAAAAAGTATTTTATGGTTCTGTATGGATTTTGATTAATCTAAAGTAAATATGAGTTAATTTTATGTTGCAATCACAATTAAGATTCCACCTTATCCTCATGGGTACTTTAGCTTTATCAGGATGCGTAGATGAAAATGGAAATGTTAGTGTTGGAGTGAGTCTGGGGGGAACTGGGACTGGTAGTGGAATTCCGATCGGAACTCCAAACCCCACTCCAAATCCTCGACCAGATGTTGAACCAGATAGAATGGAAGATGATGCAGAATATGCTGTTGCTTATCCAGATCCTGTGGTGCAAAACTGTTATGGGGTTGAAAGAACGATACAGTTTATAGAACACTATAACGAAACCCCTGTTTTTGCTGGTGATAGGCAAGATTTGTTTGGGGTGAATAGCAAAACCTTACCGCCAATCAAATTTAAATTACGAGTGACTATAAAAAATACATTACCAACACGAGTCTATGAATATATCGATAGTTGTAAGGCTGCTTTTCAGCTAAGTGGTAGTAAAACAGTAAAAACCACACAAAGCGATTATTGTCTCAATGATGAAACGGTAAATGTATATCAGCCTAATGAGGAAAGAACATATTATTATGCTTTTAATTTACCGAATATTTTACAGACATGGACGGCAAGTTATCATGCAGAATATTCAACCGCTTTTTATTCAGATTCAGTACAACGAAATCAGTGTGAAACGTTAAGTACACAGTTGGTTGTAGATCCATATCCATCGTCAATGGATGGGGCTCCACCTGATAAAGATTCAGGAACAGCAAGTGTTAATACTGGATCGCAAAACTCTAATACTGATGACTCATCACAAAGTGGGTCTGATGAAAGTCCTATTTTTGGTGGGTTTGGCTTAGGTGATGAACTTTAGTTAAATTTCAGAAGACATAAAACTCTTAGAGATCATTTGTGTGATTCATAGACATCCTTTCAACATAATTGGTGTCTTTGAACAAAGAAATACAACAACGACTCTTATGGGGTGAGTTATTTGAAGAAACCAATGATGCTGGTCTAGTCTGTCGGAGATGTGGTATTTCTAGACTAACGTTACGCAAGTGGTGGAAACGATATTCTGAGCAAGGTATTGATGGATTAAGTAGTCAGAAAAAACGTTCGTTAAAATCTCAAAATACTAAAGTCAATGCTGAGCTAGAAGTATTAATATTGGAAATGTACTCGGCTTGAAATCTGGGGGGCTCGACGTTTGCAAATAGAATTGATGAGACTGCATGGAGTTTCGCTGTCCTTAGCGACTATTCATAAAGTGTTATCCACCCATCAATTCAAATCGATTAAAAAAAACTCCGTCGTAAAGTTGATTTCATTCGTTATGGACGCCCTCTACTAGGTGATAAAATTCAAATGGATACCTGTAAATTGGGTCCGTCTATCAGTACACATCGATTGATAACTGCACACAATATCGTGTTTTAAGGATATATAAACGTCGAACAGCAGCGAATACTCTCGACTTTTTAGACTGTGTAATTGAAGAAATGCCTTTCCTTATACCACGAATACAGACCGACCGTGGGCGGGAATTTTTTGCTGAAAAAGTACAAAAAAATTGATGCAACATGGAATCAAATTTAGGTCAAATAAACCAAACTCTCCTCATTTAAATGGGAAGGTGAAGCATTCACAAAAGACCGATAAATCTGAGTTCTACGCAACCATAGATATAAATTCTGAAGATATCCAAGACAAACTAGCAGAATGGCAGCATTACTATAACTGGATGAGGCCGCATTCAGCTTTGAAAGGTAAAACACCGATGGAAAGGTACTTTGGAATTAAGTGAAGAAACTCCTTTCTCAGATGAAGTCCAAAAGTAATAAGACCCATCAAATGAACGAATTCAACATGCCAATTATAAGATGGATTTTTAGAGATCGCTAGATTGGAAACGATCTCTATGAATCACACAGTTTCGAAAAGCTTCTTTGAATCGATATATTTTATCTGAAGATTATGCACGATAGCTCTGAAATATACGGTATAAATATCAATCAAAAAAAGGATCGTTTTTTGATTTATGAAAGAGATCTTATAATATATTGACTTTATGTTGAGATTGTACATATTAAGATCAGTACACCATTTCAAATCCGAACATAGGATTTGAACAAGATTTTAAAGTGATATAAAGTAGAAAGGCTTAAACTGTATGGGTTTAAGCCTTTTTTATGCCTGTATATGAATGAGCTTATAGCTTGTTGCTATGAATGGGGGCGTGTATAGTTTGAGTCAGTGAAAAGTCACCATAAAAGACATGCGATGAAAAAACATAGGTTCTTAAACTTCTTGGAATAAAATTATATTATAAATACGTCTCATTTACATAGAAATGTGAAATAAGTCAATGTTTAATAATGAAAATATTAAAATTATTTTCTACTCAGGGACGGTTTTGTTATCATCATTTTGATTTTTATGTTTAATTGTTTGTAAATAAATAGTGGTATATGACAAAAAATGCCTTTGAAGACCATAATTTAGACGAAACTAAATTAGCAGGTTATTTGCCACAGAACACAGAGTCAACTTTAGAGTATTCTCTTAAAGTTATGTCTGAGCTTGTTCATTGGTTGGTGAAATCAGGTGTGGGTCATGCAGAATTTTCTGCTTCTTTACGGGTACTTTTCTATAATGAATCAATAAAAGAACTTGATTTTTTAGATCAAAAAAAAACGGACTCGTCTATTAGTTTGTTAGCTGGGCTGAATAGACGTGATGTAAGCAGTTTTCGTATAGAAAATGGTGGGCATCATAAGGTTATTCAAAGCTTTACGGATACGTTGCCTATAAGTGTTCCTGCTCGGGTAATTGGCTTGTGGGTATATAAAAAGTTACCTAAAGTATTGAGTATTGTGGGTGCTGAAAATAGTTTCGAGTATTTAGTTAGACAAATATCTACTGAGAAACATCCACGTTCAATTTTGTCAGAATTGAAAAGGCTTGGCTTAGTGAGCGAGGCGAATGGAAATGTGATTTTACATCAAGAAAGTTTTACTCCTCTACCAGAAGCGAATGCTACCAAACAAATTTTTGCTGAAAATGTGGCAGATCATATTGCAGCGGGGGTGAATAACTTAACACAGCATAACAATCTCTTTTTAGAGCAAGCTCTTTTTGCAAATGAATTATCTGAGGAATCTATTGATTACCTCAAAGAAAAGACTGCGGAATTATGGGAAAAATTTTCTAAATCTATCCTAGCGGAAGCTATTCAGCGTTGCAAAATAGATGAAGGAAGATTAAATGCAAATCATCGATTTCGGGTTGGTATTTACCAATATGATGAAAAAGATTCTTCGATAAATGAGCTTTAAAGCAACGCACATAAATTATTTAAGCTATAAAGGCTATTCCTTCTAAATTTATATTTTAATATCAATTGTTTATTGAGGATCTGTATTGTTTTTGATTCAGGAACTTCTTGGACTTGATATACATATCTGACTTTTTATTCCAATTTATTCATAAGTTTCTTATCTGTATAAAAATAAAATACTGCATTTTATTACCTTAAAAATTTGAAATGGAAAAGTTTCTAAGCTACGGCACATAAACCCTCAAATCGATAATTTTACTTTCTATAGCATTTACTTATTTAACAATCGGAAGAAGCTTGTTTGTTGTTTATTATAAAATGTGTAAAATGCACATTTTATAATTAGAGCTATAGCATTAAAAGTGGTTCAACTGCTTTAAGTGCCCTGGGTGGGGGAAAAATGTTGAGTTTAAAAATCTATAAATTCCTAGTCTTTTTGAAAAAAAAACAATCATTTAAACTCACAAGTGGTGGTGCTGGATTAGGGGGAACTGGTACGGGAACGGGAACAGAAACGGATAAAGATCAAAAACCAGAAAAATCCGAATTAATAACTGATTCCTCTAAGAGTCGAAAACTTTAATAGCGTAACGTTTGATTCCAATTATGAAGAATTTCTAAAACAACAATATCAAGCAGCTAATATATGATAAAAAAAATGTGCAATTTGCACATTTTTTAATTAAAATATGTTAAAACCGACAATAGTGTGAATTGTTTCACATAATTTAAGAATTCTTATGTTCATTGTTTAGGTGTTGTGGAGGGTTGTTAATGTACAAATTTTCATTATGGATAACTTCGATATCGCTGGGGTTAACGGCTTGTGTATCAAATCACTATACACATCCATCAGATTTACGTTTTCAAGATAAAAAAGCAGAAAATAATCAAACGGTAATTGTAAAAAGAGACGGGGTGTTATGTGCTGACGATACGGAGAAGTCTCAAAACTGCCCAATTGAGTTTTATATAGATAGCGTCAAAGCTGGAAATTTTTATATAAATAATTCAGCTAATTACCAATTAAAATCAGAATCTTATAATTTTAAGGTTAAGAATTGCACAGAAGCATCATGTCAAAGTTGTGATGTCGATTTGGCTGTTGGTCAGTTGAATAGTAATGAATTTGTGTTGTCGGTAGACAATGTTGGAAAACCATTTATTTCAAATAATGGAACTCCTCTGGTTTGTAAAACACCAGCAAAAGCAGCTAAAAGCATCACTGAAAAAACATTAACTCTAGATTTAGCTGCTGACACTTTATTTAAATTTAACGGTTCTTCTTTAAATGACTTACTTCCGAAAGGTCGCCAAGAAGTTTTAAACGTAGCTTCTCAAATTTCAAATAATTTTGTTTCTGTGAGTCAAATTAAGTTGACAGGTCATACAGACCGTTTGGGTAGTGATAGTTATAACTTGCAATTAGGTCAAAATCGGGCAAATACCGTACGGAATTTGTTAGTTCAAAACGGTGTAGCTGGAAATATTATTTCGGCAGAGAGCGCTGGTAAACACCAACCCGTCACGAATGGTTGTTTTGATGTAAAACAACGTGAAGAGCTAAAAACTTGTTTACAGCCAGACCGTCGTGTGAGTGTGGAAATCACAGGCATTACTAAGTAATTGAATCATTAGAATATAAGTAAATATAATTTTAGGTGAAGCATGACTAAGTTTATTGTAATAGAAAAAGATTCTTTAAATAAAGCAACGATTGATACAGCACATATTAGCTTAAATGAAGCATCTATTGTTCATACTAAAATGAGCCGTGATGATGTAGCTGAGTTTGTACGCGATGGAAATAATTTAGTACTTAAGCTTAAAAATGGAGAAACTATTGTTATAGAAGGTTTTTTTATAACATATGACGACGTTTCTTCTGACTTGGTTTTTGAAGAAGATGGATGTGTTCTCTATTGGTTTGATGGGGCTTCGGGTTTTAATCATATTCCCGGTTTAGAAGTTTTATTACCAGAAGCTGGTAGTAAGCTCATAGGACTCTTGCCATGGCTAGTTGGTGCTGGAGTTATAGGTGGTGTAATTGCTGCTACAAATGATGATGATAAAAAAGAGAACATTCCTAACGGTACAAACAAAATTGGAGTAGAAACAAACGGTACGATCACAGGTCAAACAGAGAATGTACCTGAAGGGACTGAGGTCAAGATTACTATTACGGGTCAAGACAAAGATGGCAAGTTAATTACTCATGAAGAAACTGTTAAGGTAGATAAAGATGGGAATTATACAACAGACGTGCCACCGGACTTTGCAGATGGTGAGCTTAAAGTAAAATCTGAAGTTATTGATCGTAATGGCAATACGGTAAAAGCAGAGGATAGTCTTGAAAAGACAGATCATGACAATAATCCGGGTACCCCAGATCAAGGTGGTTTAGATCGCGTTGATAGTGCAATTACCGTAGATATCGTAGAAAGCGGTGTGATCACGGGAACCACCACCGATGTTGC
>NZ_VXLD01000024.1:0-16330 GCF_008867985.1 Acinetobacter tandoii | reverse complement strand
TTGATTTTCCTTTTTAAACTACTCATGCAGGATTACTGCATGAGCAACTGGTTATTAACTAAAAAATTAGTTTGGGCTTATAGTAATCGAAAGATTACTCGTCGTCACCTTTTTTACCGCCAGATTGGAACTTAGCGATAATGCCTTCCGCCACGTTACGTGGAGTTTCAGCGTATTTAGCGAATTCCATTGAGTAAGTCGCACGACCTTGAGACATAGAACGCATTTGAGTCGCGTAACCAAACATCTCAGCTAATGGAACTTCTGCTTTAATTGCTTTTGTTCCACCAGGAAGATCGTCCATACCTTGAACCATACCACGACGACGGTTTAAGTCACCCATGATATCGCCCATGTAGTCTTCTGGAGTTTCTACTTCAACTTTCATGATTGGTTCAAGCAAGATAGGATCCGCTTTCATGAAACCATCACGGAATGCGTAAGAACCAGCCATTTTGAACGACAATTCGTCAGAGTCGACATCATGGTAAGAACCGTCGAATAATGTCGCTTTGATACCCACAACAGGATAGCCAGCCAATACACCATTCTTCATACGTTCTTGAATACCTTTATCAACCGCGCCGAAGAATTCTTTAGGTACTACACCACCAACAACTTCTTCAACGAATTGGTATTCTTTACCAGCTTCTTCAACATCAAGTGGTTCAAGACGTACATATACGTGACCAAACTTACCTTTACCACCAGTTTGACGTACGAATTTACCTTCTTGTTCAACCGACTTTTTGATCGTTTCACGGTAAGCAACCATTGGTTTACCAATGTTCGCTTCAACACCGAATTCACGCTTCATACGGTCAACGATGATGTCAAGGTGAAGCTCACCCATACCCGCAATAATCGTTTGACCAGATTCTTCATCTGTACGAACGCGGAATGATGGATCTTCTTTCGCCAAACGACCTAAAGCAATCGACATTTTTTCTTGGTCAGCTTTAGTTTTTGGTTCAACAGCCAATGAAATTACTGGCTCTGGGAATTCCATACGCTCAAGAGTAATGATGTTTTTCTCATCACATAATGTATCACCAGTGGTAACGTCTTTAAGACCTACACACGCTGCAATATCACCTGCACGGATTTCATCAAGATCTTGACGTTCGTTCGCATGCATTTGCACGATACGACCAATACGTTCACGCTTAGACTTAACTGGGTTATAAACTGGGTCACCTTGTTTAAGTACACCAGAGTAAACACGTACGAATGTTAAGTTACCTACGAATTTGTCGTTCATGATTTTGAACGCAAGCGCAGAGAACGGAGCTTCGTCAGATGCTTCACGAGATGCTTTAGTTTCATCTTTGTCGTCAAGAATACCTTCAATCGCTTTAACTTCTGTAGGAGAAGGTAAGAATTGAATTACTGCGTCCAACATACGTTGAACACCTTTGTTCTTGAATGCAGAACCACAAAGCATTACTTGAATTTCAGATGCTAATGTACGAGCACGTAAACCAGCGATGATGTCTTCTTTAGAAAGATCACCTTCTTCTAGGTACTTGTCCATTAACTCTTCAGAAGCTTCAGCAGCAGCTTCAACCATGTTGGTACGCCATTCTTCAGCAGTATCAACTAGGTCAGCAGGGATGTCGCCATATTCGAACTTCATACCTTGAGACGCTTCGTCCCAGATAATCGCTTTCATTTCGATAAGGTCAACAACACCAGCAAATGTATCTTCAGCACCAATTGGCACAACGATTGGCACAGGATTACCGCCCAAACGTGTTTTCATTTGTTCAACAACACGGAAGAAGTTTGCACCTGTACGGTCCATCTTGTTCACGAATGCTAAACGAGGCACTTTATATTTGTTCGCCTGACGCCATACAGTTTCAGACTGAGGTTGTACACCACCTACCGCACAGTAAACCATGCACGCACCGTCAAGAACACGCATAGAACGTTCAACTTCGATTGTGAAGTCTACGTGTCCCGGTGTATCGATTACGTTGATACGGTGTTGTGGGAATTGGCTACTCATACCTGACCAGAAACAAGTCGTTGCAGCAGAAGTAATGGTAATACCACGTTCTTGCTCTTGTTCCATCCAGTCCATTGTTGCTGCACCATCGTGTACTTCACCAATTTTGTGAGATACACCTGTGTAGAACAAAATACGTTCAGTCGTAGTTGTTTTACCTGCGTCAATGTGCGCAGAGATACCAATGTTACGGTAACGAGAAATTGGGGTTTGACGAGCCATGATTTCTAGCATTCCTAAATTTTGTTGTTAAAACAGGACGCTTTAAGCTGCATAGCAACTTAAAGCGATTTGATGACAATTATGTGAAAACATAAGAGTCTTTGTCCTGATTAAGGCCTGTTTTATCCGCTTAGAAACGGTAGTGAGAGAAGGCTTTGTTGGCTTCAGCCATACGGTGCACATCTTCACGTTTTTTAACAGCTGCACCTTTACCTTCAGCTGCATCAAGCAACTCACCAGCAAGACGTAAAGCCATCGTTTTTTCAGAACGCTTAGCAGCAGCATCTACTAACCAACGCATAGCCAAGGCAGTACGACGGGATGGGCGCACTTCCATAGGTACTTGATAAGTAGCACCACCAACACGGCGTGCTTTTACTTCGACCATAGGACGAACTTTTTCAAGAGTAGTCTCGAAAAATTCAACTGGGTCTACTTTGTTTTTTTCTTGAACGCGGTCTAAAGCACCGTAAACGATACTTTCAGCAATAGATTTTTTACCATCTTGCATTACGTGGTTCATGAATTTAGCGATTGTTTGGCTACTGAACTTAGGATCCGGAAGGATTTCACGAGCAGCAACTACGCGACGTCTTGGCATTTTAAACTACCTATATATATGACACTTCAGGTTAATCCAGCAGTAGTACAAAGTGTCGTGTACTTTCGCTGGCCTTACTACACGTCGCTTGAATTTCACAAAATTAATGCAGAAATCAGACAAGCGAGACGATAAAGGATTGCAGTTCTAGCGAACTAAGATTTTAATCTCGAAAGATTATTTCTTAGGACGTTTAGTACCGTATTTAGAACGTGACTGGTTACGATCTTTCACGCCAGCACAGTCTAAAGAACCACGAACGGTATGGTAACGTACACCTGGTAAGTCTTTAACACGACCACCACGGATAAGAACAACACTGTGCTCTTGTAGGTTATGGCCTTCACCACCGATATAGCTAGAAACTTCAAAACCTGAAGTTAAGCGAACACGGCAAACTTTACGCATTGCTGAGTTAGGTTTTTTAGGTGTAGTTGTGTAAACACGTGTACAAACACCACGACGTTGTGGACAAGCCTTCAACGCAGGAACTTTAGATTTTTCAACTAAAGTCGTACGACCCTTGCGGATCAACTGATTTGTTGTTGCCATATGGCAATTCTCCCGTTAATAAAAAGCCCCAAAAAATACTACTTTTTGAGGGCATGCAATTGTAAGTCAAGATGCAAAAATGGTCAACCTAAGCAAAGCATCAATCCATCAGCCTTTCGGCTTTTCTTGTCATTTTTTAAACACTTTTCGTTGTTTACTGTTCAGTCGGTGGCGTAGTCTTTTTTGTAACCCTTTTTGTTGGAGTTTTACGTGGACGTTTTCCCACGACAACAGGCTCTGCCAATGGATTTTCAATTTGCTCTACTACACCATCCACAATGACCTCAACTGCTTGAGGACTTAGAGCAGATTGTTGTTGAGCTTTATCGTGAGGCTCTACCAGATGATCAGCTAATTTTTCCAAGCCTTGTTCTATTTGCTGCTGTTGTTCAGTTTCATCGCTCGGTTTTGTGGTGGTTTTTTTCTTGACGCGTACTTTGGCAATATTTTGATGATTTTCCAGTTTAAACTCTGCAATATCATTGAATGACGCGGCCTCAACCAAACTTGGCTGTACAGTTCCAGTTAATAACTTAGGTGTTGCCTGAGCCAATAAAGTTAATGATCGCTCGTAAGCAGCGACCACCGAGAGTTCAAGGTCTTTGTGTTGCTGGAGATATTGGCGTGCTTGAGCAAAAACTACTTGTGCTTTGCAATTGACGTCCTCAATTAACTTCCAACTATATACTGCACTTAAGGTTGCACTTGCCACAGGCGTGAATTTACTAAGGAAGCTATAATTTGGAACTTTATTCATCCAAGCCCATGTATAATCCCCCTGCTCATTGTGTAGCCATTTTTTAAGCAATTCAAGATCATTGCTAGAGCCCAATAAATACTGCAACTGCCCAATGTCATGTGTTTGCAACATTTTAGACACTGTTTTAATCGCCATTAATAAAGCTTGTTTCTCAGCAATGAGCCCTAAATCAATTTGTTTAAAAATAAACTGAACGATCTCTTGCTCGGTATCTTTATTCAGTTCAAAACCATAAGAGCGTCCGACTTGATAAATGGTTCTCAATGACAGAATTAAAGACAATGGAATATCCACACTGGAGCCAATGGTACCTGTTGCCCCTGTGAGCATACCTTGTAAAGAGGCAATCCATTTGTTTTGTTCAGCCAGAGCCAGACTAATCCGTTTAGAACGATCAATGTCTTGCGTTAAGGTTTCCAGATCGCGTACGCCGGCCTGATCTAAAACGTCATCAACAGAACCAATATCTGAACTAAAGGCATTCAACTTTTCAAAAAAATAGTCACTAATTTTGTCGGTATACTGTGGTGCTACAAAATTCGCCACGTTATTCACTTTAGAATAATGACGTCCTAAAAGTTGTCGGGAAACTTGCGGGAAATGCTCACGTAAAATCTGCTGTGCATCTTGATACTTTTTCCTTTCAAAAGCTGGTTTAGAATGTGCTTTCCCTTCAATAAACGCTGAATTTCCCGCACCTTGTGGATATGCTGCAACAGAGCCTGGTGCAACATGTTGCAAAACATCTATTCCTGTTTGGCTGAGCTTTTTAGCCACTCCAAAGGCATTTGAGAGGAATCCTGTTGATTGTTTATTATTAGCTTCTGTCATTCTCAATCCTTCTTTTTCAATTCTTTCATTTCTCGCTAAATACTAGGTATAGTCTAAGTTTATCTCAACATCAAACTGTTTCTTTTAGTTAAGAACTTTGACTAAATTTGTTTTTTTTCTTTCCCCCAAATACACATCATATTTGCCATAAGAATTCAAAAATCTTTCTGCTATCATGATTGCAAATCAAACATATGAAGACTTGTAGCATAAAGGCTCTCCCCTGATTGCATATAGTCATTCGAAATATCACCATATAAGGGATCTGTAGATGAAACGTGTTGTAATTACTGGTATGGGCATCAACTCATGTATCGGTAACACTTTAGAAGATGTCACTCATTCATTGCAAAACGGGATTTCTGGTACACGTTTTAACCCGACTTATGCTGAACTTAATTTCAAAAGTCACATCAGTGCAGCAGCAGAACAAGATTTTGACCACATTGACCGTAAATTAAAACGTTTTATGGGTGTGTGTGCGATGTACGCGTATAACGCTGCGGTTGCTGCGGTTGAAAATGCTGGTTTGACTGCCGAGCAAATTGGTGGCAATCCGCGCTACGGTATTGCAGGTGGTTCAGGTGGCGGTTCAACTGCTTCTGTCATTGAAATGAAAGAATTACTTGACACCAAAGGTGCGCGTAAAGTTGGTCCATTCTTCGTACCACGCAACATGTCAAACACAATTACGGCAAACGTAGGCGTTGCATTTAAAATGCAAGGTGTTGCACACACCATTACCAGCGCATGTGCAACTTCTGCTGATGCGATTGGTTATGCTTACAACCTGATTCAATTGGGTAAACAAGACCTTATGCTTGCAGGTGGTGGTGAAGAAGATCACTGGTCACAAAGCTTGTTGTTTGATGCGATGGGCGCACTGTGCTCGAAGTACAATGACACACCAGAAACAGCTTCTCGCCCGTATTCAGCAGACCGTGACGGTTTCGTGATTGCTGGTGGTGGCGGTTTCGTGGTTCTTGAGTCACTTGAACATGCTCAGGCACGTGGTGCTAACATCTTAGCTGAAGTTGTGGCATATGCAGCGAACAGTGATGGTGCAGACATGGTTGCGCCATCTGGTGAAGGTGCTACACGTTGTGTACTCATGGCACTTGAAGAAGCGAAACAGCATGGCGTAGACAAGATTGACTATGTGAATACACACGGTACATCTACTCCTGCTGGTGACGTTACTGAATTGTTAGCAATGGAACGTGCATTTGGTGAAGGTCAAGTTCCTCCACTAAGCTCAACCAAGTCGATGACAGGTCACAGTTTAGGTGCAGCTGGCGTGCAAGAAGCTATTTACTCTGTATTGATGATGCAAAATGACTTCATTGCACCAAACATCAATGTGACTGAACTTGATGAAGGCGCAAAACCATTTGATATCGTACTTGAAAAACGCGATACAAAATTGAATACTGTGATGAGTAACAGTTTCGGTTTTGGCGGTGTAAATGCTTGTCTCATTTTCAAAAAATGGGAAGGTTAATTTAAGAAATCTTGATCATTCATTGCTGATGCAGTGAATGATCAACTTTCCACACTGCCCTTAAAAGGGTGAATTGATGGATGCTCCTTCTGATGCTTTCCTTTGGGTAAAAGCATTACATATCATTGCAGTCGTTTGTTGGTTCGCTGCACTCTTCTACCTCCCCCGTTTATATGTCTATCACGCCATGAGCGATGATGCAGTCAGTCATCAGCGTTTCGAAGTGATGGAGCGTAAACTCTATCGTGGCATTATGTGGCCCGCGATGATCGCAACCCTCATTACGGCACATTTTTTGGTGGATTGGGGAGATGCAACGCGCCATTACCATGAAGCATTGTGGTTTTACCTGAAAGTCGGCTTAGTTGGCCTATTGGTGATTTACCATTTTGTCTGCGGTTATTACCGTAAGAAACTCATTGGTAATGCACATTACAAGTCACACAAGTTCTGGCGCTTCTTTAATGAAATGCCGACCCTCATTTTATTTGCTGTGGTGATTTTAGTCGTAGTGAAACCGACATTTTAAAATCCCCGAAATGAAAAGCCCTGATTAGTTCAGGGCTTTTTTATATCTATAAAAATCAACAGCACACCCAAAAATCAGAGCTATTAGCGTATCCAAGCTTGACGTATTTTTAAATTGAGCGGAGTCGAATAATACTTTTCAATTGCCCAACTCATTATAAACACTGCAATAAAATAAACTGGCAGCAACATCAGCTTTTCAGCCGCTAAAGTTTCTTTTGGGAAATACACAACTTTCATAAAACCCAAAACAATTAAGTGAAACAAATACATTTCATAGCTACGCTGTCCAATCCAAACTAAACTCCGTGCAGCGTATGAGACAGGTTCAACTTTCGGGTCTTGTACAAAGCAAAACATCAGCAACGCTGTAAGTAACGCAAATACACTGATACCCCATATACTCACTTCTTTGATCGGTGCATAAAAATATAAAGCGGTCATCAAAAATACAGTCACCGCAACAATCACTTTTGGATTGTAAATGACGCCTTTAAAATACTGTGCATACATTGCGGTGAGGCAGCAAATCGCAATTCCATCAAAACTAGAAAAGTAGTGATACAGATAAGCGCCACTTTCTTCTGCAAAATGCAGGGCACGAAAATAAGGTGCATACGCGATGATAAGGAGCAGAAAAACAATAAACCCTTTGCCTCGACCAAGCACTAAACACAGTATAGGAAAGGCTAAATAAAAGACCTCTTCTACTGATAAAGACCACAATACCCCTAGGGCATAATTGATCCATCCAAATTCAATAATCAATATGTTCATCCAAAAGCTAAAAGCTGAAAGAACGGTCACCGCATAAGATACGTCTACACCATTCGGTGACTGATTCATGAATGGTTTAAGTTCCAAAGCACCCAGTATCGTGACTATGAATACTAGCAATATTAAGCACGGCATAATTCGGGCAATACGACGGATATAAAAATCTTTCAGCTTAATCTGCGCCAAAGATCCACTGCGTTGCAAAGTATGCTGAGTAATCAAAAAACCTGAAATGACAAAAAACATGGTCACACCATAATTACCATTTCTTGCAATTAAGGTACTTAAGCTTTCACCTCCAATTGGGATACCGAGAAACGTATCGTGTAATTTATAAGGAATATTAAAATGATGAACCAATACCAAAAGGATGGACACTCCACGTAGGATATCGATTTTATAATTACGCATAGATCATTGTTAAAATTTTAAAGTGCTTCATTAAAAATCAAATGGCTCGAGTTAAATAGCTTTTACAAATAAAATCATACAATTATCTCACACTTAATTAGAGCAGATTTATTCTATTTAGACAAAAAGAAAACCCTGCTGATGCAGGGTTTTCTCTCAGATATCGCAAGCTAAGCGATGCGTTTTACTTAGTTATCAAGTTGCTGCGCTAACATACGTTTTTTCACACGTGGCAAATACAGTACTCGATAAGTAATGGTCAAAATAATGAGCCATACTGGACTAATAATTAAGGCACGTAACGTATCAGGTTCTAAACTTAAAATGATCAGGGTAAAGAATAGGAAAATCAAAACCACATAAGACATCCATACCCCACCCGGCATTTTGAACTTCGATTGTGCATGTAATTCAGGGCGTAATTTACGGTAGCGTAAATAGCACACCATAATAAGTCCCCAAATACTGATAAATAGAATTACACACAACGAACTTGCCAAGGTGAATGCTTCTACAGTATTCGGAACGAAATACTGCAATGCTGCGCCTGCCATAATAAAGAGACATGAGAACAGCAAGCCTTTGGCAGGTACAGCTCGGCTAGATAATTCACCCAATCCTTTTGGTGCCTGACCACCTAAAGACAAACCGTATAGCATACGACTGGTCGAGAACACACCACTATTCATTGATGACATTACCGAAGATAATACCACCAAGTTCATAATCACTGCTGCACCACCAATCCCTGCATGTAAAAACAGGCTGACGAATGGACTTTGATCCGCTGGAATTTCATTCCATGGTGTTACTGACATTACAATAAATAACGCCAACACATAGAATAAAATAATTCGGGTTGGAATAGCATTCACTGCTTTTGGTAAGTTCTTTTCTGGATCTTTCGCTTCAGCAGCCATTGTTCCAATTAATTCCACACCGACAAAAGCAAAGAGTGCGATCTGGAAACCTGCCAAGAAACCGCTGGCACCTTTAGGGAACATTCCACCATGTGACCAGACATTGCTAAAACTTGCGATTGAACCCTGTGGTGCTTGGAAATGGCTGAACACCATAAAGCCACCGATGACAATCAATCCTAAAATGGCGAGAATTTTGATTAATGCAAACCAAAATTCAATTTCACCAAATAGTTTGACGGTTAAAAGATTCAGTCCAAGGACCAACAATACACAGCCCGCACTGATCAATGCTTGTCCTATGGGCGTAAACGCCATATCGGGTGGTAACCAGAAATTCAGATAATTGATAATCGCCGCAAGGTCAGCGATACCGACCAAGACCCAACCGAGCCAATACGACCAACCGATATAATAGCCCGCCGCAGGACCAATTAAATCGTGTGCCATATCGATGAAAGATTTGTAATGCAGATTGGAAAGTAGAATTTCACCTAATGCACGCATGAGGAAAAAGAACATACCGCCAATGATCATATAGATAATTAAAATTGAAGGTCCAGCGAGGGAGATGGTTTTCCCTGAACCCATAAATAAACCTGTACCAATAGCTCCGCCAATTGCAATCAATTGTAAATGACGATTAGAGAGCTTGCGTTGCAACTCATGGGTTGCTTGTTCAGCTTTTGGCTCACGCACTGTGGTCATAACTCAACATCCTTTTTTTAATTCCTTTACCGGACTTAACCCAGATCTAGCTCCTCACGAGCAATACAATTAACCTAGGGTTAAGCCTGTGTCCTTAACAATGTAATCATTAACCTTCGTGGTTAATTAGCTGATCACATTGCTCATTGCTTACGTCCTCCATTCCATGGAAGAGCGCTTACTTTTGTGCCGCAATTACCGCAATTTCAATGAGCCATTTTGGATTGACCAAATCGGCTTGAATCGTGGCACGTGCAGGCGTTGCATGGTCTTTCAACCAATCAATCCAGATTTCATTCACCACTGAAAAATCCGACAAATCTTTCAGAAAAAGCTGTGCTGAAAGAATTCGGCTTTTATCACTATTGGCTTGTGCCAAAAGTTGATCAATGGTGTTTAATACATCTTGAGTTTGCCCTTTGATATCTAAATCAGGATTTTTTGGCACCTGACCTGATAAATACACCACGTTGTTAAAAACTGTCACGGCGCTCATCACAGGGGTGGTATTGAAGCGCTGAATATCCTGTTGTGACATGATTAATTCCTTATTCCTGAATTGAAAAATTGACGCGTGCTGTGACTGCGCACATTAGTTCATAGCCAACAGTGCCTGAAGTTGCTGCAACCTCATCTATCGGCAATACCGCCCCAGTGCTCGATTGACCCCATAACACCACTTCGCTGCCTATCTGCGCATCGGGAATTGGATCAAGATCAACTGCGAGCATGTCCATGCTGACACGCCCTAAAGTACGGGTACGAATAGAGTTCACCAATACAGGCGTACCTGTCGGTGAAATACGTTGATAGCCATCGGCATAGCCACATGCCACAATCCCGACGCGCATAGGGCGATCTGCGACAAAACTAGAGCCATAGCCAATGCTGTCGTTTGGATTTAACTGTTGAATGGCGATGATTTCACTGCGCAAACTCATACTCGGTTGTAAATTCCAATCCTGAATAGTATGCGTTGGAAAATCTGGAGAACTGCCATATAGCATGATGCCGCTACGTGCGTAGTCTGAGCGTAGCTGAGTCGAGTATCTTAAAATTGCGGCACTATTGCTGATTGAACAAGGTGCTGGATACTGCTCTAAAATCTGCTGGAACACTTGATGCTGATATTCAATCCCCACCTGACCTTGACGCTCGCCATCAGCGTCAGAGAAATGCATCATGTGTACCAATTCTTTAACCGAAGCTAAATCCTTCAGTTTTTTCCATGCACCGACATAGTGTTCTGGTGTGAACCCTAAACGATTCATGCCATTGTTCATTTTTAAGAACACTTTGAATTGTGCTGCAACGGGAAACTGTTGTAACCATTGAATTTGCAATTCATTATGCACAGTAAAATTCAATTGATACTGTGCACAATCATATAAATCTTGCGCTGAAAAAATGCCTTCCAGTAACAGGATTTCCCCTGTCCAGCCCAAAGCACGAATACGTTTAGCTTCTTCGATATCAAGCAATGCAAAACCATCGGCAGATTTAAAGGCTTGATACACGCGTTCAATGCCATGCCCGTAAGCATTGGCTTTGACCACAGCAAAAACTTGGCTATCTGGCATTGCGGCACGCGCAATTGCCAGATTATGTCTGAGTGCGGATTGATGAATCACCGCGGTAATTGGACGTGGCATAACTCTTCTTCCCTAAAATTCAAACAACTCCCTGAATTCAGGAATTATGCTGCACTTAAATAACGTTCAATCGATAACCCATCAATGCTGATGTCTGGTTTATGGTTCATCACCAAGTCACTAATCAGCTTGCCTGAACCACATGCCATGGTCCAACCTAAGGTGCCATGCCCTGTATTCAAGAACAGATTTTTGAAGCGTGTTGCACCAATGATTGGCGTGCTGTCTGGCGTCATCGGGCGTAAGCCTGTCCAGAAAGTCGCATTTGGTAAATCACCGCCAGGGAATAAATCTTTGGTAACCATTTCTAGTGTGCCACGGCGGTCATCATTCAGCTTCAAGTTGAAACCACTTAGCTCTGCCATACCACCAACACGGATACGTTGATCAAAACGTGTAATCGCGATTTTGTAAGTTTCATCCAGTACGGTTGATTGTGGTGCAAACGCAGGATCAATAATTGGCACGGTCAATGAATAACCTTTGACTGGATAAACTGGTAGATTTAACTCAAGTGGTTTTAAGAAATCACGTGAATAACTACCGAATGCCAACACATAACGGTCTGCGGTCAATACTTGACCATTTACCACCACACCTTTAATTTCATCGCCTTCAACCACTAAACGCTCGACGTTCTGGTTAAACAAGAACTTCACACCGTTAGCTTTAGCAATATCTGCGAGTGAATTGGTGAACTTATAGCAATCGCCCGTTTCATCATTTGGTAAATGTAAACCACCGACCAATTTATCTTTGGCAAAGCCCAGTGCAGGTTCTACACGAGCCAAGTCATCTTTCAATAACAACTCATGCGGTACACCACACTCTTTTAATACTTGAATATCACGTTGTACCGCTTCTAACTGCGCTTCATTACGGAACACCTGTAATGTGCCTTTAGAACGGTTTTCATAGCTGATGCCTGTGTCTTTACGCAATTCGCGCAAACAATCACGGCTATATTCTGCTACACGGGTCATACGTTCTTTGTTTACTGCATAACTTTGCGCATTACAGTTTTTCAGCATTTGTGCCATCCACTGTAACTGCCACATGCTACCATCCATATTGATGGCTAATGGTGCATGATGCTGAAACATCCACTTGACCGCTTTAAATGGAATGCCCGGTGCGGCCCAAGGAGTCGAATACCCTGGTGAAATTTGCCCTGCATTACCAAAACTTGTTTCTTCTGCCGGACCTGATTGGCGATCCAACACGGTGACGTCTGCTCCCTGCTGCGCAAGATAATATGCACTTGCTACACCAATTACACCACTACCTAGAACAATTACGCGCATTTCCTTTATCCCACTGCTTCACCAGTTTATTTAACTAGTATATTTCCGTATCAATAGTGAATTTGACTGATTTAATAGGTATAGTTGAGATATATTCATGCCATTTTCACTAAATAAAGGCTAAAAACAGAGAAAAACTTATGCGTAAATTAGACCGTGTAGATCGCCTGATTTTGGATATTCTGCAAATGGAAGGACGAATTGCGATTAGTGAATTGGCTTCTCGGGTCAATTTATCCACTACGCCTTGCTCTGAACGGGTCAAACGACTCGAACGCGACGGCATTATCACGGGCTATCATGCACGGCTGAATCCTGCACTGGTTGACCGAAACTTACTGGTATTTTTAGAAATTAAACTCTCTGCCAAATCGGGAGATGTCTTTGACCAAGTCGCACGAGATTTGGTCGAAATTCCTGAGGTTTTGGAATGTCACTTAATTTCAGGCGAATTCGATTATCTGGTTAAAGCACGCTTAAAAGAGATGACTGCTTATCGCCGCTTATTGGGTGATTTATTGAAAAAACTCCCCTCATCTGCTTCATCGCATAGCTATATTGTGATGGAAGAAATTAAGGAAACTTTGTATTTAGATATGCGCTAAGGCTTGACTGAATTATGCTAATCTCAAGCAGCTTTATTTTAGAAATCACTTATTTTTCATTTTCTAATTTTTCTTAATTTTCATGTCTTTCTCTTTGGGAATTTTTGCATCATGTTGAATAAACTTATGTCGAGCTTAGGTCTACAAGGCATTCAGGTAGACACCCGTATACACAACAGTCAATTACAAGCAGGTCAAGTCCTGAATGGAGAAGTCATTTTTACCGGTGCTTCTTCCAAGAAACATATCAATGGCATCTACTTAAAATTAATGACCACAGCCGAAGTCGAATCAAATGACTCAGAATACAATACCCATTTGACGATAGCGGAATGGCATATTAGTGGTGCATTTGAATTACAAGCCAACCAAACCCACACCTTCCCATTTTCAATTCAATTGCCATTTGAAACACCGTTGACCGATCTGGCTTGTCGCAGCAATAAAACCCGTGTTTGGCTACATACTCATTTAGATGTCGATTGGGGGCTAGATGCCACCGATAAAGACTATCTACAGATTACCCCGACGCCTACTATGCACAGCTTTATTCAAGCCATGCAACAATGTGGTTTTCACTTGGTGACTGCCGATGTTGAAAAAGGTCAACTTCGTGGCAATGGGTTTTACTCAACCCTTGGCTGCTATCAAGAGCTAGAGTTTAAACCTGCGCAGTTCTTTAGCGGTATCAATGAAATTGAAGTGTCCTTTGTGGCAGAACAGCATCAAACGCATGTGTTATTAGAAGTAGATCGTAAATTTAGAGGGGATGGCTTTAAAAGTTTTAGCATTCCACATCAACATGCCAATCCCGCAGTTTTAGCCAATGAAATTCGTAGAACATTAGGCATATAAAACCAAACACCTCACTTTTCAACAAAGGAAAGTGAGGTGCTTAAATGGATCAATGCTTGATTAAATCAGGTTCAGCAAATCGGCAAAACGTTGAATTCGAGCCTTGGGTTGAGCTGCATCAAGTTCAGCCATAGAGCCATAACCATATTCCACAGCAATGGTTTCAATGCCATTACTACGTGCGCCGAAAATATCATGCTCACGGTCACCCACCATTAAACATTCTTCGGCTTGAAGCTGTTCTTGTTCTAAAATATAAGCAATTAACTCGCCTTTATTGGTTCGTTCACCATTCAGTTCACTGCCATAAGGGTATTCAAAATACTGTAATAAATTAAAATGATCTAGAATCTGACGTGCATAAACTTCAGGTTTTGCAGTTGCCAAGAACAAGCGATAACCTTTGTTTTTTAATGCTGCTAAAGTTTGTGCAACATCTTCAAAAACATGATTTTCAAATAAACCTGTGACCGAGAAACGCTCGCGATAGCCCAATAAGGCTTGATCCGCTAACACATCATGAGGGTCAACATTTAAAATTTTAGCCAAAGATGCTTTCAGTGGCGGACCAATAATCCAGTCAATATTCTCTGACTCAGGAATTGGGTGCCCCACTTTTGCCAAACCATAACGTGCAGAAGTGGTGATCCCGACTTTGGGATCTGTCAGTGTTCCATCCAAATCAATCAATATATTTTTAATCATTGTCCAACCCAATAAATTACGCTCGAGACTTCGCTCAAAGTTGCCTATACTATCGCAAATCTCATGAATGAAGGAAATGTACATGCGCCCGACTGTACTGTGCTTTTCGGGTTTAGACCCTTCTGGCGGTGCTGGCTTACAAGCGGATATTGAAGCGATTGGTCAAAGTGGTGCGCATGCCGCAATTGCATGTACCGCACTGACCATTCAAAACTCACAACAAGTTTTTGGCTTTGAAGCAACCTCCAAAGAATTACTTTTGGCCCAAGCACATGCCGTCGTCGGTGATCTACCGATTCAGTGTGTGAAGTCTGGCATGCTCGGTACCACCGACAATATTGCCGCTTTGGCTGAATTTTTACGTGAACATCCAGAGTATCGTTATGTACTTGACCCAGTGTTGGTTGCGAATAGCGGTGGTTCTTTAGGAGATCAAGCCACACTGGTCAAAGCTTTTGTCGAACTCATTCCATTGGCCACTATTATTACCCCAAATACAGTTGAATTACGTGCTTTAACGGGCGAACAGGACTTGGAAGCGGCCACACAGAAATTGTTTGCCATGGGTGCAAAAGCAGTTTTGGTTAAAGGTGGGCATGAAGCTACTGCCGACTATATTCGCAATGCCTTATATATCGATGGTGAGTTTGTGGCTGAAAGTCATTGCCCACGTTTGGCAGGCGAATATCATGGTTCGGGCTGTTCACTCGCAAGCTTTATTGCAGGTCGTCTCGCGATGGGCGATGAGTTAAAAATTGCGGTGCAACATGCAGAAACATGGTTATTTGGCGTATTAAAACAAGCCGAAACACCTGTACCGAATGGACAGAAAATTCCAAAACGTTTCTAAATTTTCGCTTTCATTTGTAAGCCCACAGCTCTTGCTTGAACTGTGGGTTTATTTTTATTTACTGTGTTTGAGCTTTAAATTTTCAATGTGTTGACGATTGGTATTCCAAGACTTTTCGAGTACTTCTTTTTCAATCCGCAATTGAATCCGCTTCAACTTCATCGGTGGAATCATCACCTCTTGAAAAGTTTTCACGTAATCCGTCCAAGCTGCTCCACGAAACACATTCTGAGGCATTTGCGTTTTAAATTCACAATCAGGCATAAATACCACCAGAGAATAAATAAACTGAGGCTCAACAATATCGGACAAAATATCTTCCAATACCTTTTGATGTTTATAGTTTTGATGTAATGGATTTTGAAACTTAAAACTCTTTTTATAAATTTTCTGTGTCCATGTTTTCTGATGCTGATTACCAAAAATCCAGCCTTTATAATTTTTAGTTTCAATCACAAAAATACCAAAAGGGCTCAGTAGAATATGATCAATTTGTGTGGTCTGGTTTTGCTCATCTGGCAGTGTACAATCATTAAG
>NZ_VXLD01000023.1:0-16733 GCF_008867985.1 Acinetobacter tandoii | reverse complement strand
TATTAAAACACTCAAAATTATATTAAAGGACCATGGCCGCAATCCAACCAAAGACCAATAAGGGAATATTAAAATGAATAAATGTTGGTACAACCGTATCCCATATATGATCGTGCTGTCCATCTACACCCAAACCAGCAGTTGGACCCAAAGTTGAATCTGATGCAGGTGAACCTGCGTCACCAAGTGCAGCAGCCGTACCAATTAAAGCCACTGTCGCCAAAGGAGAAAAGCCGAACTGTACACAAAGCGGAACATAAATAACGGCCAAAACAGGCACACTTGAAAAAGATGAACCAATTCCAATCGTTACAAATAGACCAATAAACAACATCAAGAATGCTGCCAATGCGCGGTTGTCACCGATCAGATGCACTACACCATTCACTAACTGATTAATATCACCTGTATGTGTCATCACCGAAGCAAAACCTGCCGCCGAAATCATAATGAATCCAACTAAAGCCATCATGCGCATGCCTTGTACAAAAACATCATCTGCTTCTTGCCATTTGAAAATACCTGCTGCGGATAACACGGAGAAACCAACCAAACCACCCAAGATCATCGAACCCGAATATAATTGTGCAATGAGGGTCAAAATAATCGCTAAAAGTGCCATAAAGATAGTCTTTTTCGCAATTACAGGTACATTCTCCGCTTCACGTTTCAGCTCTTCGGCATCTTGCTCGAAATTCACTTCACCTGCACGAATTGGTTTATCCAAATCAATCGTGGTGACACGTACCACTTCACGATCAACATAATGACGTGGCTTGCGGTAGCTGACAAAGACGGCTACTAATGTCCCAAGCACCATCCCTACCACTGGAATAGCCATACCGACTGGCATCATCCAACGATCAACATGTAAATGATATGCAGCACCAATCTTGTTGATATTACCCATCAAAATTTGTTCTAAGAAAATTGCACCAAAACCCACAGGCAAGAAAATATATGTTCCCACCAAACCTAAAGTTAGGACACAAGCCGCAGCACGGCGGTCCAAATTTAAGTGATTCATGACTTTTAATAAAGGTGGAACCAAAACAGGAATAAATGCGATATGAACTGGAATTAGGTTTTGTGAACAAATTGCCGCGACCAGTAAAATACTCAACAGCAAATATTTCACCTTACGTGCTCGCTGATGTGAAACTTCGGCTCCTAATAAACCAATCAGTTTATGTGCCAATAGGTCTGGTAAACCGGACTTAGACAGTGCTAATGCAAAAGCTCCCAACACCGCATAGGCTAAGGCAACTTCAGCCCCATCCCCTAAACCTGCATTAAATGCACTTACGGTATCGGACAAACTGAGCCCTGCAACCAAGCCACCAATAATTGCTGAAATGACCAAAGTCAGAACAACAGAAACTCGTGCCAGTGACAAAAGAAACATCACGGCAATCGCAATTACTACTGCATTCATGAAAAACTGAAGATGATAAAAAAAGCGCTATCTTAGCAGATTCGATACATTGAAACTGTAATTTGATCGGGTTTCTCAGGACTCAATTCTCGATTGAAAGGAACTACAAACATCGAACTCGTTGTCTGTCTTCTTGTCACAACCAACGAGTTCTCTAGCCTGTTCTATGTGCGAGCAAAATTCGCGATTAACTGCGCAATGGCCTCAGGCTGACTTAATATTGCCCAATGGTTTGCTTCTAAATCGACCCGCTGAAAATCAGGACTCCATTTTGGTATTTCATCAATCAATGCAGGACTGACAAAATTATCTTTCTTCAACACAATGGCTTGTACTGCACATTGGGCAAAACGTTGTCGTGGCTGAGTCAGTCTAGGCAGAAAGTTCGCCCGATACAGCCCCACACCATACTGACCATCTTTAGCAATATGCGTATTTAAAGGTAAATCTTGCGCCTGTTCCAACTTTTGTAGCACGCGTCCCCAATACTGAGGCTTAAAGAAACGCCAAACCGTAGGCGCCACGAGTGGTAGATGAAATGCCATGATGTACCATGACTTACCAAGCTGTTTCAAAAACTGTTGTGGTTGTGTCTTAAATTGCTCACGCATCCAAAATGCAGCGTGATCTAAACACGGACCAGAAATGGTGGTATAGGACAAAATCCGCTGCCCAAAGTGCTGATCCGTAACCGACTCCCAAGATTGTATAGATCCCCAATCATGCGCAGCCAGATGAAATTCACGTTCTGGAAGTACCGCATCGACCACCGCCTGCAAATCTGCTGAAAGTTGTGACAATGCGTAAGCTTGAATGGATTTCGGTACAGAAGATTGACCTGCTCCACGGACATCATAGGTAATGATATAAAACTGGTTGGCTAATAAACGAATTACAGGTTCCCAGACTTCCTGATTATCTGGATAACCATGCACCAAGACTAAGGCAGGATTCTGCACCTCTCCCCACACTTTGACATAAAGGTGCTGCTGATCGGTGGTGGTCACCCATTGAGTTTGGACTTGCATATTATGTTTCCTTTTTGTTTTATCGTATTTTTTCTACAATCAGACGAACTACCGTCGCTTGATTTGCATTTTTTGAGTGTCAGGTTAAGATGAGATCAAGCTCTTATAAAAATATTTTGCATCATGAGTATTCTCAAAAGATTACAAAGCGTTCCTACCATTACCAAATTTATTCTAAATCGTTATGCTCCATACCGTGGTGCAGGCATTCAGGTCGAAAAGATTGACTTTCCCAACTACCATATTCGGGTCAAAATGCCCCTGACACGCAAGAACCAAAATATTGTTGGAGTACATTTTGGCGGCAGTCTCTATTCGATGATCGATCCATTCTACATGTTATTACTGATGCATCACCTTGGCTCAAAATACATCGTCTGGGACAAAGCTGCCAAGATTCAGTTTTTATCTCCTGGGCGTGGCACTGTCTATGCAGATATTCGAATTGATGCAGCAGAAATTAAACAAATTAAAACCTTGGCAGAGGACTATTCTCCAGTAAATCGTATTTATCAGTTAAGTATTTATGATGAGGCTGGGGTGCGCATTGCTGAAGTAGAAAAAACAGTCTACATTCGACGTAAAAAAGCCAAACCCGATTTAAAATAAAAAAGGCGCTATATTCAGCGCCTTTTTCCAATCTTTAAATCTCAGATGTGATACAACAGAGATTTAACGATTATTGTTTTCTATTGCAGCCCCAGCACCACCACCAATTGCCCCACCAATTGCAGCACCTGCATCGCCACCAAATACCGACTTACCAATAACAGCACCTACACCTGCACCTACACCACTATACGTTGCATTCTTGGTCGAACCACTTTGAGATTTACTTCCTACCGCGGCACCTGCACCTGCACCAAGAGCAGCACCCGTACTGCCACCTACACGGCTACCAACGCTACCACCGACTGCACCACCCAAGGCTGCTGCGCCCACACGCTGCTCTGATGCAGACATATTGCTACATCCAGTGAAAACGAGTGCAGAAACTGTCGCAATAATGGCTAAATTCATTAACTTTTTCATGAGTGTATCTCCATTTCCCATTGTCCCAGTAGCAACTCTATAAAAGTATTAAGGAGCGAAGATGAAGTTTTATGTAAAAATCCCAATAAAATTACGAGGATTTTGTAACCTGAAAGACTACATTAACTAACTACATCTCACTCATCTTTAATCACCACCACATCTTTAGTTGTTTTACCATCATTTTGAATGACAGCATGGGTTGCACTTTTACTATGTTCATGATTTTGAATTTGATTAATCTTCAAATTTTTCTGTACAGGATCCTGCCCTTTCTTAAACTCAACTCCAGAAGCGTCTAATTGCTTTCCTTCAGCAACGACTTCACCATCTCTGGTCACTTTTGAATTTACTTCAATTTTTGAAGTCGGCACAATTACACTACCCTTTTGCACCATAGGTGCTTTCATTTTTTCATCAGAAAATTGGGCTTTGTCATCCACAACCACGACATCACGTGCAACGACATCCTTACCTTTGTTGGTCATTTCAAAAATGGTGGCATTCACGGTGCGAACAGGCTCTCTACCCGGCATAGTTCGAATCACTTGAGTTTTTACAATAGGTACCACTGCTTTATCTTCAATCACGATAGCATTGGGCATGGGCGCTGCGAATACAGAACCTGCTGCCAGCATCCCCAATACACTTAAAATTAATTTATTGTTAAAATTCATATTCTTAATACCTTATATTTAATTATGGATTTACGTTTAAGCATAGAACTTTATCCATTTAATTATGTGATTTTTTTTAGTCGTTCTGCTTCAGAATGTAAAAAAGCCACCCGAAGGTGGCTTTTCATCATGATTTAAGGACTAATTAAAGACCATTAAACTCATCGCTAAATGCTTGGCTAAGCGCTTGGTCTACATCAGAGAAGTCATTGTGAAGCTCAAGCTCTGCAGCTTCTGCTTCTTGACGACGACGTTCTAAATGGTAAGCCAAACCTGTACCTGCAGGAATCAAACGACCTACTACTACGTTCTCTTTCAAGCCACGTAAATCATCTTCTTTACCTGTTACAGCCGCTTCAGTTAACACACGTGTTGTTTCCTGGAACGATGCAGCAGAGATGAACGAGTCAGTAGAAAGTGACGCTTTGGTAATACCCATCAACTGGCGTTCAAACTTCGCAGGGAACTTGTTCTGAGCAAGTACGGCTTGGTTTTCACCTACAACGCGGATGTAGTCCACTTGTTCGCCTTTGATGAAGCTGGTATCACCACCATCAGTAATGTCTACTTTACGTAGCATCTGACGTACAATCACTTCAATGTGTTTGTCGTTGATTTTTACACCTTGGAGACGGTAAACGTCTTGAACTTCGTTCACGATGTAGTTGGTTAATGCAACTTCACCTTTCAAGCGTAAAATGTCATGTGGGTTTTGTGGACCATCAGAAATGGTTTCACCACGGTTCACATGTTCACCTTCAAACACGTTGATTTGACGCCATTTTGGAATCAATTCTTCGTAAATTTCAGAACCATCATCAGGCGTGATTACCAGACGGTTCTTACCTTTGGTCTCTTTACCGAAGCTCACGATACCTGACACTTCAGCCAAGATTGCATGTTCTTTCGGTTTACGAGCTTCGAACAAGTCCGCAACGCGTGGAAGACCACCGGTAATATCACGAGTACGTGAAGATTCTTGTGGTACACGACCAATAACATCACCCACACCAATTGTTTCGCCATCACGGACAGAAAGAATTGTGTTTTGTGGCAAGAAGTAGAACTGTTCGCCGCCATCAGCTGTATCTAATACCACCGCAGGACGTAAATCTTTACCAGAAGCAGGACGTGCTGTTACAGGTAAGATTTCAACAGTTGTCATCCCTGTTGCATCATCAGTTTTAGAAGTTGCCGTCACACCGTCAGCGATTTGGCTGAAACGGATTTTACCTGCAACTTCGGTAACGAGTGGATGTGTATGCGGATCCCAAGTCGCTACGATACCGCCTGCTTCTACAGCTTCGCCATCTTTCAATAAGATTGACGCACCGTATGGCAGTTTATAACGTTCACGCTCACGACCTAAGTCATCTGCAATACCGATTTCACCTGAACGTGAAACAGAAACTAAGTGACCTTTGGCATGTTGTACAGTTTTCACGTTGTGGAAACGTACAGTACCTTTGTTGCGTACTTGTACACTGTTTGCAGCAGAAGTTCGGCTCGCAGCACCACCCACGTGGAAGGTACGCATCGTTAACTGTGTACCTGGCTCACCAATCGATTGAGCAGCCATTACACCCACAGATTCACCTGGGTTCACCAAGTGACCACGTGCCAAGTCACGGCCGTAACATTTCGCACACACACCAAATGTAGATTCACAGTTTACAACTGAACGAACTTTAACTTCATCGACACCTGCTTCTTCAAGGAAGTTTGCAAGTTTTTCGTCAATTAAAGTGTTACGTGGAAGAATAACTTCGTCAGAACCTGCTTTTTTCACGTCTTCTGCAACTACACGACCCAGTACTCGAGTACCTAAGTTCTCGATTACATCACCGCCTTGAATGAACGGAGTCATGACTAAGCCACCTAAAGTGCCACAATCAGGCTCAGTGATCACCAAGTCTTGTGCTACATCTACCAGACGACGTGTTAAGTAACCAGAGTTCGCTGTTTTCAATGCAGTATCGGCCAAACCTTTACGTGCACCGTGCGTCGAAATAAAGTACTGAAGTACCGTTAAGCCTTCACGGAAGTTCGCCTTAATTGGCGTTTCAATGATCGAGCCATCTGGCTTTGCCATCAAACCACGCATACCTGCAAGCTGACGAATCTGTGCCGCACTACCACGGGCACCAGAGTCAGACATCATGTAGATACTGTTGAATGATTTTTGCTTCTCATCTTCACCCTGTTTGTTTTTCACAGTGGTGTAAGACAAGTTGTCCATCATCGCTTTCGCAACTTGGTCATTGGTACGTGCCCAGATATCGACAACTTTGTTATAACGCTCGCCCGCAGTTACAAAGCCTTGTTCGAACTGTTGTTCAATTTCACGAACTTCAGTTTCTGCTTTGTCAATAATCACTTGCTTAGTCGGCGGAATAACCATGTCTTCCATACCTACCGATACGCCTGAACGTGTCGCTTGACGGAAACCAAGGTACATCAATTGGTCAGCAAAGATAACTGTATCTTTTAGACCTAATTTACGGTAGCAAGAGTTGATTAACTTCGAGATGTTTTTCTTGGTCATCTCAACGTTAATTTGTTGGAAATCCATACCTTCAGGAACAACTTCCCAAAGTAAGCAACGACCTGGTGTTGTATCTACAACGATGGTTTGCTGCTCACGATTACCATTTTCATCAATTACAGTTTGATGTACACGTGCTTTAACGCGAGCGTGTAATGCAACCTGACCTGTCGCCAATGCACGGTTAACTTCATGCGTATCCGCAAATACCATGCCTTCACCTTTGGCATTGATTGCATCACGCGTGATGTAATACAAGCCCAATACAACGTCCTGAGAAGGAACGATGATTGGTTCACCGTTTGCAGGTGACAGGATGTTGTTGGTCGACATCATTAACGCACGAGCTTCTAATTGAGCTTCAAGTGTTAATGGTACGTGAACCGCCATTTGGTCACCGTCGAAGTCGGCGTTAAACGCAGCACAGACGAGCGGGTGTAAACGGATTGCCTTACCTTCAATCAGGATCGGTTCAAATGCTTGAAGACCCAAACGGTGAAGTGTTGGCGCACGGTTCAACATCACTGGATGTTGACGAATTACCGATGCAAGAACGTCCCAAACTTCTGGAGTTTCACGCTCAACCATTTTCTTCGCAGCTTTAATGGTTGTTGCCTGACCAGATGCTTGTAATTTCGCGAAAATAAACGGCTTGAATAATTCAAGTGCCATTTTCTTCGGAAGACCACATTGATGTAAACGTAAGTTAGGACCTACCGTAATTACCGAACGACCCGAGTAGTCAACACGCTTACCAAGTAAGTTTTGACGGAAACGACCTTGTTTACCTTTGATCATGTCTGCCAAAGATTTTAATGGACGTTTGTTCGAACCAGTAATTGCACGACCACGACGACCATTATCAAGCAACGCATCTACAGACTCTTGTAACATACGTTTTTCGTTACGTACGATAATGTCTGGCGCAGCAAGATCAAGAAGACGCTTCAAACGGTTGTTACGGTTGATTACACGACGATAAAGATCGTTCAAGTCAGAAGTCGCGAAACGACCACCTTCAAGTGGAACCAACGGACGAAGATCTGGTGGAAGTACTGGAAGTACATTCATCACCATCCATTCTGGCTTGTTGTTCGACTCTTTGAATGCTTCCATCAATTTCAAACGTTTAGACGCTTTTTTCAACTTCGTTTCAGACGTTGTTTGTGGAATTTCTTCACGAAGTCGAGAAATCTCAGCTTCAAGATCGATATCTTTCAGCAAGTCTTGAACCGCTTCCGCACCCATTTTCGCAGTGAATTCATCACCGTGTTCTTCTAACGCATTGAAGTATTCTTCATCGTTAAGAAGTTGGTATTTCTCAAATGGAGTCATACCTGGGTCAGTTACTACATAAGATTCGAAATACAATACGCGTTCGATATCACGTAGCGTCATATCAAGAAGCAAACCGATACGGCTTGGTAATGATTTCAAAAACCAGATGTGTGCAACTGGAGAAGCCAATTCGATGTGACCCATACGCTCACGACGAACTTTCGCAGTTGTTACTTCAACGCCACATTTTTCACAAATGACGCCTTTGTATTTCATACGCTTGTATTTGCCACACAAGCATTCGTAATCTTTGACTGGACCAAAAATTTTGGCACAGAATAAACCATCACGTTCTGGCTTGAACGTACGATAGTTAATTGTCTCAGGCTTTTTAACTTCACCGTGAGACCATGACTTAATCATTTCTGGTGACGCAAGACCAATACGGATGCGATCAAACTCAACTGGAGCATGACCGTCTGAGTCCGTCTTTTTGCGCATGATATCGAGCAAGTCTTTCAATTTTTTTCTCCGTGTGTCGAGGAGATTTTCACTTCTCGACTGGGTCACAAATATTGTTTTTTCACTGAATAGGGAATCTCAAAAAATCCCCCTAAATCCCCCTTTACTAAGGGGGACTTCTCCCCTCTTTCTTAAAGAGGGATCGGGGGAGATTTCTTAGTCACCATTTTTCAGTTCAATGTTGATACCTAAAGAACGGATCTCTTTGGTCAATACGTTGAACGATTCAGGCATACCTGGGTCCATATAATGGTTACCATCTACAATATTCTTATAGATACGAGTACGACCTTCAACGTCATCCGACTTCACAGTGAGCATTTCTTGAAGTGTATAAGCTGCGCCATAAGCCTCAAGTGCCCAGACCTCCATCTCACCGAAACGCTGACCACCGAACTGAGCTTTACCACCCAATGGTTGTTGCGTTACTAATGAGTAAGAACCTGTAGAACGGGCATGCATCTTGTCGTCAACCAAGTGGTTCAACTTAAGCATGTACATATAGCCTACAGTTACAGGACGGTCGAAACGTTCACCTGTACGTCCATCATACAATACGGTTTGACCCGAACGTGGAATTTCAGCCAGCTCTAGTAACTCTTTGATTTGGCTTTCTTCAGCACCATCAAATACAGGAGTTGCTAAAGGTACACCTGCACGTAAGTTACCTGCCAACACCAAGATTTCATCATCTGTTAAGCTGTCTAAATCTTCTTGCTGACCGCCCACTTTGTTGTAGATTTTGTCTAGGAAAACACGTAGTTCAGCAATTTCACGCTGTTGTTTGAGCATCTTATCAATTTGCTCACCCAAACCTTTCGCAGCCATACCCAAGTGAGTTTCAAGAATCTGCCCCACGTTCATACGTGACGGTACACCCAACGGGTTCAATACGATATCGACTGGAACACCATTGGCATCATGCGGCATGTCTTCGACTGGTAGGATGTTAGACACAACACCTTTGTTACCGTGACGACCCGCCATCTTATCACCAGGCTGGATACGACGTTTAACTGCAAGGTAAACCTTCACAACTTTCAATACGCCAGTTGTTAGTTCATCACCTGTAGAAAGTTTGCGTTTTTTCTCAGCAAATTTCTCGTCAATTTCAAAGCTCTTCTCTTTCAAGAACACTTGAATTTGGGTTAAACGTTCAGCAATCGCTTCATCACTTGGCTGGATTTCAAGTAAATCAACCAACTCTAAGCCAGACAACATATCTTCTGAAAGTTTGTCACCACGCTTCGTGCCGCCACCGCCATTCGATTCTTGACCGCTCAACAAGCGAACAATACGTTCACGTGCTGCTTCTTCGAAGATTTTATATTCTTCTTTCAAGTCTTTACGGTAAGCATCTAATTGCGCTTTTTCAATTGCTTGCGCACGTTCGTCTTTTTCAAGACCATCACGTGTAAACACTTGAACGTCAATTACTGTACCTTTCGTACCAGATGGAACACGTAAAGAAGAATCTTTAACGTCAGCTGCTTTTTCACCAAAAATTGCACGAAGCAGTTTTTCTTCTGGTGTTAATTGCGTTTCACCTTTAGGCGTTACTTTACCAACAAGGATGTCGCCCGCTGCAACTTCAGCACCGATATAAACAATACCTGATTCATCAAGCTTAGAAAGTGCAGCTTCACCCACGTTCGGGATATCCGCAGTAATTTCTTCAGCACCCAATTTAGTATCACGTGCAACACACGATAACTCTTGGATATGGATCGAAGTTAAACGGTCTTCTTGAAGAACACGCTCAGAAAGTAAGATCGAGTCTTCATAGTTATAACCGTTCCAAGTCATGAACGCGACGCGCATGTTTTGACCAAGCGCAAGTTCACCACCATCAGTCGATGGACCATCAGCCAATACATCACCACGAGCAACTTTGTCACCCATGCGAACTACGACGTTTTGGTTGATACATGTATTTTGGTTAGAACGTGTATATTTGATCAGGTTGTAGATATCTACACCCGCTTCACCCGCTACCATCTCTTCTTCGTTTACACGAATCACGATACGAGAAGCGTCTACGTATTCAATCGCACCACCACGGTTTGCAATGACACACACACCAGAATCACGTGCTACATTTGCTTCCATCCCTGTACCAACAAGCGGTTTATCCGCCAATAATGTCGGAACAGCCTGACGTTGCATGTTCGAACCCATTAATGCACGGTTCGCATCATCGTGTTCAAGGAACGGAATCAATGATGCTGCAACAGATACAACCTGTTGAGCAGATACATCCATATGCGTCACTTTTTCAGGTGGCATACGCACGAAATCACCTTGGTGACGTACAGAAACAAACTCTTCCGTCAAGTGATTGTCTGCATCGACTGCAGAGTCGGCTTGTGCAATGACAGTGCCTACTTCTTCAATCGCAGATAAGTATTCAACTTCATCCGTTACACGTCCATCAACAACTTTACGGTATGGAGTTTCCAAGAAACCGAAGTTATTACATTTTGCATAAACAGATAGCGAGTTGATCAAACCAATGTTTGGACCTTCAGGCGTTTCAATCGGACATACACGACCATAGTGAGTTTGATGTACGTCACGTACTTCAAAGCCCGCACGTTCACGTGTTAAACCACCAGGACCAAGTGCAGATACACGACGTTTGTGTGTAATCTCAGACAATGGGTTGTTTTGATCCATGAACTGAGATAACTGGCTTGAACCAAAGAATTCTTTGATTGCCGCTGCAACTGGTTTCGCATTGATTAAATCTTGCGGAGACAAGTTATCTGCTTCTGCTTGGCTTAAACGCTCTTTTACAGCACGCTCAACACGAACCAAACCAACACGGAATTGGTTTTCTGTCATTTCACCAACAGAACGAACACGACGGTTACCCAAGTGGTCAATATCATCCACTTCGCCTTTACCGTTACGAATTTCAACCAATGTTTTTAATACATCAGTGATATCGCTGTTCGAAAGGATACCTTCAACTTCACGTGACTTCTGATCAGTACCGACTTCGTAAGGACGACCCAAACGACGGTTAAACTTCATACGACCAACTGGCGATAAATCGTAACGCTCAGAAGAGAAGAATAAGTTATTAAATAAGTTTTCAGCTGCTTCTTTTGTTGGTGGCTCACCTGGACGCATTACTTTGTAGATTTCAACAAGCGCTTCTTCACGACCTGTTGTTGTATCTGCACGTAGAGAATCCGCAATGAACGAACCACGATCGATGTCATTCGTAAACAGAATATTAAACTGCTTCACGCCACCTTCAGCCAGCTTCACCATCACTTCATGGCTTAGCAAGGTATTCGCAGGAATCACTTCGCCATCACGTAAAGTGATATCTTGGGCAGTAATACGCTCATATAAATATTCGTCTGGAACAGAAAGCTTCGTTAAGCCTGAAGCTTCCATTTGACGTACATGACGCGCGTTAATACGCTTACCTTGTTCAACAATCACTTTACCGTCATTATCGGTAATGTCGAATTGAGCCATTTCGCCACGCAGGCGTTCTGGTACAAGGTCAATTTGGTAGCTACCCATGTCTAAATAGACAGGTACTTTCTCGTAGAATAAATCTAGAATTTGTTCGTTGCTGTAATCCAATGCACGTAAAACCACAGTCGCAAGCAATTTACGACGACGGTCAATACGGACATAGACTAAATCTTTTGCATCAAATTCAAAGTCTAACCATGAACCACGGTAAGGAATAATACGTGCCGAATAAAGCACTTTACCGCTTGAGTGAGTTTTACCCTTATCATGATCAAAGAACACGCCTGGCGAACGGTGTAACTGAGATACGATTACACGCTCAGTACCATTAATAACGAATGTCCCGTTATCCGTCATGAGTGGCATTTCACCCATGTACACTTCTTGCTCACGCACGTCTTTGATTGATTTCGTTTCACGATCTTTAATGATCAAACGAATTTTTACACGCATTGGTGCCGCATAAGTTGAGCCACGAAGAATACATTCGCGAACATCAAACTCCGGCTTACCAAGGCTATACTCAACAAATTCTAGAGCAGCATTGCCAGAATAACTTTCTATAGGAAAAACTGAACGAAATGCGGCTTGGAGACCGATATCTTCGCGGTTTTTTGGTGATTTGCCATCTTGCAAGAACGTTCTGTACGAGTCGACTTGAATCGCGAGCAAGTACGGAGCATCCATAACACTAGGCAATTTACCAAAATTCTTACGGATCCGTTTCTTTTCGGTATATGAGTATGCCATCTGGAGTCCTCGGAAAGTAAACTAAACCCGCCTGCAGAACGGGTTTAGAAGGAATTACGCAGGCCGATATGGCCACCACTGTTTACAAATGCTGCAATTTTTAGTGGTATTAAAACGCTTAACAATATTTTTTGAATAGAAAAATATTGGTAAGCGTTTAAAGTTTGTCTTTATTGTTTAAATTTGATGATTTTTAAATCAGTCAAATTGGAGTCGAGCCGATTATTGTAACGCAAAAAGGCTGATGACCCAAGAGCCATCAGCCATTTTGTGGAGCCGATTATAAAAAATCGACTCCTCTTAAGATTACTTAAGAGTAACTGTAGCACCAGCTTCTTCAAGTTTCTTCTTAAGTTCTTCGCCTTCTTCTTTAGACACGCCTTCTTTAAGAACAGCAGGAGCGCCTTCAACCATATCTTTAGCTTCTTTAAGACCAAGACCAGTAGCTTCACGAACTGCTTTAATTACAGCAACTTTGTTAGCACCAAAAGAAGTCAACTCTACGTTGAATTCAGTTTGTTCTTCAGCAGCAGCAGCAGCGCCAGGAGCAGCAGCAACAGCTACAGCAGCAGCAGATACGTTAAATTTTTCTTCGAAAGCAGAAATTAATTCAACAAGTTCAAGAACTGTTTTTTCAGCAACTGCGTTTAAGATTTCTTCGTTTGTTAAAGCCATGAGAATAACTCCAAATGGATATTGAATGGTGTGGAAATAGGATTAAGCGGCTTCTGACTCGTTTTTCTCTTTGAGCGCTGTAATAAGGCGACCCAATTTCGAAATAGGAGCTTGAAGAACAGACGCAAGCATAGTAAGCGCTTTTTCTTGGTTCGGAAGGTTTGCGATAACGCTAACTTCAGCACCTTGATAAACTTTGCCATCAAAGGCAGCAGCTTTAAGTTCAAATGCTTTGTTAGTTTTTGCAAATTCTTCGAACAAGCGTGCAGCTGCACCCATGTCGTCTTCAGAAGTTGAGAAACCGAGAATGGTTGGGCCAACAAGGTCGTCGTTCAAGATGTCGAATTGAGTATCTTGAAGAGCGCGTTTAGCCAAAGTATTACGCACGATACGTGTAGTAACACCCAACTTACGAGCTTCAACACGAAGTTGTGTTAATTGCTCTACGCTTGAACCTTGATAGTTAGCCACAACAACAGAAAACGCTTTAGCAGCAACTTCGCTTACTTCAGCAACAATCTGTTTTTTGTCTTCGATAAGAAGAGCCATTGTAAAACCTCCTAACGGTGATTTATGCACCTAACAGGTACACCCCAATTCGTAAGCCCTTTCAAGCTTACACGCGGAGGAGGAAATAAATCACACCACCGCGTCTACTCAGACTGGGTTATTAAGAGAGAAGCATAAAACTCCCCTCGCCTGAGGTCTTTGACGCTGATAAATATACATTTATCAATTCAAAGTTTGCCTAAGTTCGTAAGTAGTCCGAAACCGGTCTCTCTTACGTAATATTTAAAGCAGTGCTTCAAATATTACTCAGGGCTTTAAAATTCTGTCTAAGTAAAACTTAGTTAGAAACGTTGTTTACATCAATAGTAAGACCAGGACCCATAGTTGAGCTCAAAGTGATCTTTTTGATGTATACACCTTTAGAAGTTGCAGGCTTTAACTTTTTCAAGTCTGCAATCAAAGTTTCAACGTTTTGACGAACAGCTTCAGCAGAGAAGTCTACTTGACCGATCGCAGCGTGGATAATACCTGCTTTGTCAACACGGTAACGTGCTTGACCAGCTTTCGCATTTTTAACTGCACCAGCAACGTCTGGAGTTACAGTACCCACTTTCGGGTTTGGCATCAAACCACGTGGACCAAGGATTGTACCTAACTTACCTACAACGCGCATTGCATCTGGAGCAGCAATTACTACGTCAAAGTCAAGGTTACCTTGTTGGATGCTTTCAGCTAAGTCATCAAAACCAACAATGTCAGCGCCTTCAGCTTTAGCAGCTTCAGCAGCCGCGCCTTGAGCAAACACAGCAACACGTACTGTTTTACCAGTACCTGCAGGAAGTGTAGTCGCACCACGAACAACTTGGTCAGATTTACGAGGGTCAACACCTAGGTTTACCGCAACATCCAAAGATTCTTTGAATTTCGCAGCAGGAAGACCAGCTAGAACAGCAACTGCTTCTTCCAAAGTGTAAACTTTGTTAGCTTCAATAGCAGCAGCGATGGCTTTTTGACGTTTAGTTAACTTTGCCATGTCTTATAGCTCCACTTCCAAGCCCATAGAACGTGCAGAACCAGCAATGGTACGAACACGTGCGTCTAAATCAGCACCAGTTAAATCTGGTTCTTTAGTAGTCGCAATTTCTTCTAATTGAGCACGAGTCAACTTACCAACTTTAGTTTTGTTAGGTACAGATGAACCCTTTTGAATACCAGCAGCTTTCTTAAGAAGAATAGATGCAGGTGGAGTTTTCATGATGAATGTGAACGACTTGTCGTTGTACACAGTGATCACTACAGGAATTGGAAGACCTGGTTCAACTTTTTGTGTAGCAGCATTGAATTCTTTACAGAATGCCATGATGTTAACACCACGTTGACCTAGTGCTGGACCAATCGGTGGAGATGGATTCGCTTTACCAGCTGGAACTTGCAGCTTGATATAGCCGTCAATCTTCTTAGCCATTTCAAATTACCTCTGGGTACAAACGCCTTTTACAGCTCCCCAATATTTCATGCAGTGACAATCACTACAACAACAATGCCCGATTGAATAAATCGGGCGTTTTTAACCAATCCAGATTAAATTGTTTTTTCGACTTGGCGAAATTCCAATTCAACTTGAGTTGGTCGATTAAATACATTAATCGTCAACGTTAAACGTGACTTATCGTATAGAACTTCTTCCACCACGCCTTTAAAGTCGGTGAATGGACCGTCAATTACGAGTAATTCTTCGCCTGGTTCAAACATCGTCTTCGGACGAGGTGCTTCACCAGTATTGCGTACACGAGCAAGAATCGCATCTGCTTCTTTTTGCGTAATCGGTGCAGGTTTTTCTGCTGTACCACCGATAAAACCTAAAACTTTAGGACACTCTTTTACAATGTGCCAAGTTTCATCATTCATTTCCATTTCAACTAACACATAGCCAGGAAAGAACTTACGCTCAGACTTACGTTTCTTACCATCCTTCATTTCTACCACTTCTTCGGTAGGAACAAGGACTTCACCAAAGCTATCGGCTACAGCGCTACGCTGGATTCGATCATTAAGTGAACGCATCACCTGTTTTTCATAGCCTGAGTAGGCATGAATAATGTACCAACGTTTCATAGCTCTCTTACCCGATAATAAACTTCATAAACCAGCCTAAAATATAGTCAAAACACCACAATAAAATAGATGCTACAACGACTACAGCAAGAACCTGCCACGAGGTGGTCACAGTCTCTTGCTTGGTTGGCCATGTGACACGACGCAATTCAATACGCGCATCTTTTAGCAAACGAACAAAGCCTTTGCCTTGATGGGTGGCGTATAATAAACCTAAAGCCACAATGATACAAGACAAAATTACACCAACACGCACCCAAATATCATTTGCTGGTGCCCAGTATGCTGGCAAGTGCTGATTTACCATGGTTGCACCAATGATCAAAATCAATGCAATAATCCATAGCACAACATCTAATGGTGAGCCAGAACTGACAACTTCAGCAGAGTTATTTCTTTGAGGGATAGGCGCGTCGCTTAATGCGTCACGCGATTTATCATTCGACATTTTTTTACTCGTCGTAGAATTCGCGATTTATTATATGACTAGTTTAGCCAGCATCAAGCTCTTTTACGAAAAAAGTGGCAGGCCAGGAGGGACTCGAACCCCCAACATTCGGTTTTGGAGACCGACGCTCTACCAATTGAACTACTAGCCTGCAGAGTAAGTCGAGAATCGAAATTCTCGACTTAAATTTTGTATACTTAATTATGCAGTTACTTTCGCAACG
>NZ_VXLD01000022.1:0-24689 GCF_008867985.1 Acinetobacter tandoii | reverse complement strand
TTTTTATCTGCATCACCGCCGATGGATGTGCATTCTACAGCATTTCAGATGTGTTGCAAGCATATTTCAAAATTAATTTTATCGTGTGCATATTTTTCAAACTATAAAAAACATATGCTATTGTTTTTTATATTTAATTTATTTTAATAAAAATTAATAGTTTTTATTCAGTGCTCTAAAGCACGCTAATTGAGCGCACCGTATTTAATTTAAGTTATTGTTTTAATTTTAAAATATTTTTTATTTATTTAAATTTATATATTTCTCTAGTTTAAATTGCTTCTTTAATCTTCAATTTATGTATATTTTCCACCCTAAATGTATATTTTTATATCATTTTCTAGTCATCCTATATTTCAAAAGCAAAACAACCACTCTTAGAAAAGAGTGGTTGTTGTTTATTTTAGGCTTTTCATTAGAACTTCATGCTAATGCGTGCCCAATAGTTTCGCCCGATATTATTAAATTGCTCAGTTGCAGCATAGCCAAAGCCTGAACTTCCTAATTTATTCAAATGTTCGGCATAGTTCTTGTCAAAGACATTGTCCACACCAACAGAAAGATCAACGCCTTTTTGCAGGTTATAGGTTCCATTTAAGGACAATGTGCCGAAGCCTTTACTGTCTTCCACATCATAGCCAATAATATTACCTTCGCGATAACTGGTCCGATCTTGTGCTGCAACCACACGCCACAATAAACCAAGATTATATTTGTCTTGAACATAACGTAAATTGAAACGCCCTTCTAGCGGCGCAATTTGCGGTAATGCGCGATGGTCTGTGGTATTTTCACCCCACGCATATATGGCACTGACATCGGCTTGAATCTGATCCGTCAATTGATAACTAATGCCTGCTTCTGCCCCTGCAATCGTCGCATCGACATTACGGCTTTTGGCTTCCAATTTTCCCATAGAACCCGTTGGTGTGTATGCCACCAAGATGTAATCTTGAATCAGCCCTGCATAAACCGAAGCCCATGATTTAAATGCACCCTGTTCATATTGATAGCCTGCATCAAACTGTGTGGTTTTTTCATTGTTTAAATGATCGAAGGTTGTCCCTGTTTGGTAATATTGGGTACTGAATAATTCCCAGTAATCTGGTACACGCTCAACATAGCCCAAACCTACATAGGTTTTCACCTGATCCTTAAGTTGACTTTCTAGGCGGACAAATCCACTCGGTAGCGTTTCTTTACGTTCCGTATCCATCTTCAGATTATCAATTTGAGTTTGATCAATACGCGCGCCCGTGACCAACTTATTCTGATCACTCAATTGATAGCTTAACTCACCAAAAGCACCATAAGATTCAAAATCCATGTCGGTCACTCTTGGTTTATCTTTATAAGTATTCATCATCCCTTTACGAGCGCTATGCTTATTATTCTGCGCATCAACACCAGAGACTAGACTCCAATTATCCCATTCTGTTGTTATTGCTACGCGAGAGTTTAATGTTCTTCGAGCTACATTCGATGCCATCGGCATTGACATACCATCAACAGGAGTGAATTTACGAAGACTAAAATTATCCATGACATGATCGTTATAGCTATAGTCCACTTGTGCTTCGATCTTCTGAATCACTTCATTGATATTTTTCTTTTCAACATGTAAACCTAGGCTTTCTCGCGCAAACTTGGAACCATCCATACTTCGCCCAGCATAGACTGCCTCTCCATCACTCTTACCGCCCTTCAGTTCCACCCACGTATCTTCATTCGGTGTCCAACCAAATGCCAGATCAGCATTCCATTTTTCCCAGTCCGATGGAACTGTATGTCCAGCACCATCTTGATAACTATCGGCAACTGAACGGTTGGCATTTAAACGTACATATTTAGTTTCATCACCCACAGCTGTTTCAATATTATGATCCAGACGTCCATAAGAACCCACCATGACACTGGCTTGCCCACGATAAGGTTTTTCGCTAGTCAATTTCTCGGGTTCACGTTCAAAAATGACCGTTGCCGCTGAACCTGTATGTGCATATTGCACCGTTTGCGGTCCCTTTATCACGGTAATCTTGTCATAACTTTCAGGTGAAATATAAGAGGTTGGATTATCCATACGACTAGGGCATGCACCCAAGTTTTCGGTGCCATCGGTTAATATTTTAATACGTGAACCGAACATACCACGGAAGGTCACATCGCCATTGGCCCCGCCATTTTTAATTTGATTAAAACCAACAATACTTTGTAAATAAGCAGCACCATCTACAGCTGGAATTGGCTGTGTCGGTTGTTTTGGATCTGCATGAACAATTAAGCCATTGGCATCATTGCCTTGCTGGGCGGTCACGACAATAGGAGTCAAAATTTGAGCAGGTTGTACTTCTGTACTATAAGCCGCGACTGAATAACACGCGACACAAATCGCAGCCGATAAAGGCTGTAACAAGAATTTAGGCTGAGCCATATCAATCTCTCTAAAAACATAAATAACACTGTGCCTAAGTCATAAGACCCAAGCGAAAGAAAGCGGATTTATGCCAAGAGTGGCGGTGCCCGTCCTTGTGGAATCAGAAAGAGTTGTTGTAGAACAAACCAAACATGCGCAAAGGCTTTCTGAAAAGCGATTAAACGCACTTGAATACGATCAAGTATTGGCTTTACATCAAGTTCAGGCGGCAAGACTAAATTGCCATATACGGTACAGTACTGACATTGATGATGGACATCATGATGATCATGTGCAGGTTGCTCTTGATGCTGCATGTGCATATGCGAATGCTGATCATGTACAACTGAAGTTTGAACGGCGTGTGCCGCCTGAGAAGGGAGTAATAATGCACGCGTAATGGTTTCACAGACCGGAGCAACTTGATATTGCTTCGGCAACAAAGGCTGTAGAAAAACAGCAATCTGTAAAAAAACTGCGACACATGCCAGCAGCAAACCACCACGGAAAAGCAAAAATAATCATCCTGCAATTTGTGCGGCGCCAGTATAACAAAACCCAATCGGAATTGGGTTCATACTTAAAGATGATTTTTAATGAGAAATTATCCGCGCTTGACTGCAACTTTCTCTTTTTGACGCTGACGCGTCACTTTTTCCACTTTTTCACGCGCACGCTGACGCTTGAGTGGTGATAAATAGTCAACAAATAATTTGCCGTTTAAGTGATCCATTTCATGCTGAATACAAACAGCGAGAAGTTCGTCTGCTTCAATTGTAAAGGACTGACCTTCAAGGTTAATTGCCTCAATTTTTACACGTGACGGACGCTCAACTTTGTCGTATATTTGAGGCACTGATAAACAGCCTTCTTCATAGGGCTGGGTTTCTTCAGTCAATGGGGTAATTTTGGGGTTAATGAACACCATAGGCTGATCTTTATGTTCAGATAGATCCATAACAATCAACTGAATATGGCGGTCGACTTGGGTAGCGGCTAAACCAATGCCTGGCGCTTCATACATGGTTTCAAACATATCTGCAGCTAACTGACGAATTTCATCAGTAACTTCTTCGACTGGTTGTGCAATGGTACGAAGACGGGGATCGGGGAAACTTAAAATAGGTAATAAGGCCATAAACATCCTCACTTATGCCATTGATCAAAAAACCAAATGAAGGAATGCTTGATCAAAAAAATGTGTGTAATATCGTTATTATAACGTAAATTACGTACATAATTTTAGGAATTATGATAATGAAAAAGGTTTTGAAGGGCATGCCATCTTTTAGTGCCTTGGGGTTTAAACAGCAATTGTTGGCACTGACTGTCGGTTTGGCGATCAGTGTTGGTTCTATCGCAGTGGTTGAAGCTGCACCAGCTCGTAATGTTAATCCACCTTCATTAAAAGCGGGTGCTCCACAAGTTTATGTAGTGAAAAAGGGGGACACCCTCTGGGATATTTCGGGGAAATTTTTAGATAAACCTTGGCGCTGGCCTGAAATTTGGGCCAGCAACCGTCACGTGAAAAATCCACATTGGATTTTCCCGGGTGACAAGCTACTCCTGTGTAGCTATCAGGGCAAGCCATTGATTGGTAAAGACGAAGGTGACGGCTGTGACGGCATTATCCGTCGATATGCTGGCGGCACCAAACTACAACCTCAGGTCCGCGTCGAATCCTTAAATGATGCTATTCCTGTAATTCCATTGGACAATATTAAACAATGGTTAGAACATTCAACGATTGTTGCTCCTGAGTCAGTGGACAATACACCTTATGTACTGGGTACTGCTGATCAACGCGTATTGGCAGCCAAAGGGCAAACCATCTATGCGCGTGGCAATGGCTTAGAAGTGGGCCAGCAATATGCAGTTTATCGCGAAGGCGACCCGTACACCCTCAGCAATGAAAAAGGCAAAAAGTATAATGCTGGACTTGAGCTGAATCAGGTGGCGACGGGCATAGCTGTTGCAAGTGAAAATGACATTACAACACTGGAACTCACAGATAGCTTTAATGCCGAAGTACGTCGTGGTGACCGTGTACTCCCTGTTTATGACCCAATGTTGCCTACCCTGTTCTATCCAACCATGGCTGAAGATGTAACGGCTGGAGGACAAATTGTTCGCGTGATGGGTTCTATTGGTACGGCTGCCCAACACAGCGTCGTGACAATAGATCGCGGTAGTTTTGAAGGCGTGCAAGTGGGCCATGTATTTAGCATCAACCAAAAAGGTGAACAGGTTCGAGACCCGAAAACCAAAGAAATGGTGCAATTGCCTGGACAAAAAATTGGTAACTTAATGGTGTTCAGAACTTTTGATCACTTTAGCTATGGCTATGTGCTTGACAGTTCCTTACCTATCAAAATCGGTGCTTATATTCAACCACCATTAATGGATGATTAATTCGGAGTTGCTATGCTGAAACCATTATCACAAGTGCAAATGGACACCATTACCTTGTGGTATTTGGTTCAGCACTCGCTCAGCAGTTTTTATAAACTAGAACAACACTTTGGTAGCATCCATAACGCAGTACAACCCCAAAATTTGCAAGATTGGTCAAAATTAGGTTTACATAAAAATCATATTCAACGTGCACAACAATTTTATACCCAGTCTGAACAAAGTAAGTTTCAGCACCTTATTCAAGAAATTGAGCGACATAGTGATTTCGTACTGAGTTATCACGATCCCGAATATCCACAACAATTGCTGCCTTATAGTGATAAACCCCCAATTCTATTTGGACAAGGACAACTTTCGCTGTTGATGCAGCCACAAATTGCCATTGTCGGCAGTCGTAAACCCAGTCCACATGGTCGCCAAATTGCCTATGATTTTTCGTATTATCTCAGTGAAAAGGGTTTTGTGATTAGCAGTGGCTTAGCACAAGGGATTGATGAGGCTGCACATCAAGGCGCTTTATCTCATCAACGTACACTGGCAGTCATGGGCACAGGACTCGATCAAACTTATCCCGCACAGCATCGGCAACTTCGCCAGCAAATTTTGCAGCATTCAGGTGCCATTATCAGTGAGTTTTTACCCCATACTCCGCCGCTACGACAACATTTTCCACGCCGAAATCGGATTGTCAGTGCCCTTTCTTTGGGAACTCTTGTGGCAGAAGCAGGTTTAAAAAGTGGTTCAATCTCAACAGCCACATTTGCAGCAGAACAAGGAAAATTAATTTTCGCAATTCCCGGACATATTTATAGTGAATTCCATCAAGGTTGCCATCAACTGATTCGCGAAGGCGCAATTTTGGTCAGCCATCCTGAACAAATTTTAGAAGACCTTGCTTTACCAACACAATGGCAAACACAGCAGCAATCCCAAAGCGACTCAACCTCACATTCTGTCCTTGCAAAGCCTGAGATTCCTGAGCATTTAATACCACTTTATAATCAACTGAACTGGACAGGATCTCCGCTAGACCATTTGGTCATTCATCTTAAGCAAGATACCGCGACATTGACTGCCCAGTTGATGGAATTGGAGCTTTTAGGTTTATGTATGCAACAATCTGGAGTGTATTTGCGTTGTCGTCCTAACCAATAAGGTTCAGAATAGGCCTTTGCTTAAATTAGGACAAGAAAATGATTACCACCTCTGTTGCCGAAGCTGCCGATAGTTTAAAACGCGGACAGGTCTTGGCATACCCAACAGAGGCAGTATGGGGATTAGGTTGTGATCCTTATAACGAAGCTGCATTTAATGAGATTTTGAAGTTAAAACAACGCCCTATTGAAAAAGGTGTCATCTTATTGGCTGGGCATATTTCCCAAGTTGAACACTTGCTGGCCAGACTCACTCAAGAGATGCGTGACACCGTGATCGCCTCTTGGAGTAACCGTAGCCCAACCGAGCGTGCTACCACTTGGTTACTGCCTGCGAGTGAAGACATCCCTGCCTGGATCAAAGGTAATCACCCCAAAGTTGCCATTCGCGTGACTACACATCCTTTATGTGTGGCGCTTTGCAATGCCTTTAATGGTTTTATTGTCTCGACCAGTGCAAACCCCGCAGGTCTTGAACCCGCACGTTCGCTGCAAGAAGCCCATAAATATTTTAATCATCATTTAACCTATTTAAACGGTGATTTAGGTTTAAGCCAAGAACCTAGTCGTATTTTAGATGCTGAAACGGGTCAAATTATTCGTGCATAAGCGAATAAAACAATCAATTTTATAGAAAATTTGGACAAAAAAAAGCTCAATCAAATAGGTTGATTGAGCATAAAAAGGATGTGTGTTAATCACATCCAGAGGGTTCGAAAATTTTGCGGAATGTTAGACTTAAAGTATTATTAAGAAATACTTAACTAATCATTCTTGATGTGAACATTATCTAATATTTCAAATCAAAATACAAACCCCTTATCTCCGCCATTTTTTTGATTAAATGCATGATTAAAATGTTAAATTTTCTCAAAAAGTCAAACTATCCTGCTATTTTTAAAATATTTTTAAATAAATAATCATTTGACAGTATGAAAATTTACACTTATAACTGGTAGTTTAGTCCAAAAAAAATAAATCAATAAAATTTACTGTTTGATTATTTATTAATCATACTGGTTGACTCTATTGTCTCAGATTGTACCTGCCGTGCTTTTATTTGTGCCATAACAATCCCCGTAATAATAATAATTCCCCCTATGGTGTGATGCATCGTCCACGCTTCATGCAACCAAAAATAAGCCAATATTGCTGTAAAAATGGGCATCAAATTCATAAAAATACTGGTCCGATTAGGTCCTAAACGCTCTACAGCAAGCATCCATACCCAAGGTGCAATCAGGGATGCAAATAGGCCCGCATACAAAACACTTGCGGTATTCTGCATATCCAAACGGTCTATGCCTAACCAAAGTACGAACGGCAAATGGTAAATCAGAGAAAATCCTATTTGAACGTATAGACTAATCATGAGTGGGACTTTCAGTTGCCATTTCTTTAAAAACACCCCGTAAAAAGCATAAAAGAACACGGCAATTATCATCAGCAAATCACCCCAGTGCCCACCTAAATGAAGTAAGGCTTGAAGTTGTCCTTGAGCAATCACATAGAGTAAACCCAGAAATGACACCAAGCTCCCCATGACAGCAAAACGATTAGGCACTTCTTTTAGAATAATGATGGAAACAAAAATGGTAAAAATTGGAATAAAGGCATTAATAATTCCCATGTTGGTCGCAGTGGTATAATGCGCAGCGCTATATGCTAACCCTTGATAGAGCAACATACCAAAGGCACTGAGTATTGCAAATTGCCTCCAATGTAATGCAACTAACTGACGCTGCTGCCACACTTTAGGCAGCATGACTGGCGTGAGGACAATAAAAGCCACCAACCAACGATAAAAACTAATGCTCACTGGAGAAATGTAATCCGCGACATAACGCGTCACTGCGATATTCAGCGACCAGATAAACACTGCAATTAAGGGCAGCATCACTGCCAATTTCACCCATTTGTTTTGCTGCATTTCCCCACTCATTTACAATATCTTGGATGACTATTGTGCTAAAAGTCTGAAATAATAGACATACGTTTTTTCAGACATTGATATGGCAGATTCAACCGTCCGACATCCATTCCTCCTTCATAATGGGCATCTTGCATGAAAAGTTATGCAGACACTGATTTATCTCAATTGATAGAAGTGCATGAATATTTTTATGCACAAAATGATGAAATTGCAGCGCATAGTTGCATATGGGGCGATTTTAATTTTAGTTTAAATGGTATTTTGGATTATGAAATTGAAGGAATACATCATTTATCGCCTCCAAATTACGGACTTTGGATTCCAGCCCATACTGCTCATGCTTGCATTGCGCGTGAGATACAACCTACCCATTATATTTGTATTCATCTCCATCCTGTGCTTTGTAACTACTTTCCCACAACGACAAAAGCCGTCGAAATCAGTCCTTTTCTCCGCCATTTAATTAAAGAGATTCTACGCCAAAAGCCCGCAACAACCGCTGTGGAATACGAACATTTACTTCAGGTTTTACTCGATCAACTGCGTACCGCACCTGCTTATGAGCACTACCTACCACAAACACAACACCGTGTTTTAAAGCCAATCTTACAGCAACTGTCCAATCCACAATGCTTCGCTAAAAGTTTGCAACAAATCCTCCATAAATTTCAGTTTACCGAAAGGCATTTACTCCGCTTAAGCCAACAGGAGCTACAACTCAGTCTCGCAGAATGGCGCAATCGGGCAAAAATTCTGTATGCGATTGATCAACTGCATGCAGGATCGACAGTTAAAAAACTGGCTTATGATTTGGGTTATCAACATAGTTCTAGTTTTATTGAATTCTTTAAGCGCTATACAGGACAAACACCCGCTCAATTACGTGAATAAACCAGCAGCTCCACGCTCTTTTTACCTCACTTGCAGGATTCAACTTGAAGTTGACGTGAATTCTCGTTACAACATCTACACCCGATAAAAATCAATGGATCTGTGTATGAACCAGTCTGTATATGACATTCCTGTAAAAACCATTCAGGGAGAGAACATCACCTTAAACCAATATCAAGGCAAAGTCCTTTTGATTGTCAATGTGGCATCAAAATGTGGCTTAACCCCGCAATATGAAGGTTTAGAAAAACTCTATCAGCAACAAAAAGATCAGGGCTTAGAAATTTTAGGCTTTCCTGCCAACAACTTTTTGGCACAAGAGCCTGGTAGCGATAGTGAAATTCAAGAATTCTGCTCACTCAACTACCAAATTGATTTCCCTTTATTTTCCAAAATTTCTGTCGCAGGCGAAGATAAACATCCACTCTATGAAACCTTAATCCATGCTATTCCTGAACGCATTGGTGAAGGCCCGTGGTGGAAAGATTTGGTCGATTATGGTCTCACCCCAAATGAACCACCTGAAGTGTTATGGAATTTTGAAAAATTTCTAGTGAACAAACAAGGACAAGTGGTGGCACGTTTTGCACCCGACATTACCGCAGATGATCCGCGTATTCTGGATGCCATTCAAACTGAGTTACAAAAATAATAAACCATTCTGAGCATCAAGCAGTCATTTATTGGCTGCTGATGCCTTAAAAGCCTTCTTAATTTCTTCATGATTTTAATATTTATACAACATTAAATTCAAACTAACTCAAAGACTTACTGCTTTAATAACAAGATCAGAACAAGATAGTAAGTTTAAGGTTGGTAGATCATGAATCGTTTAGTACAAGCTGTTGTTTTCTCTTTATCCACTGCATTAGTAGCTGCGCCCGCTTTTGCTGCTCCACAGAATTCACAAGATCACAAACAACACGCAACTCAGAATCACAATGATGCAAATCATCAAGGCATGCATCATGATTCTTCAAGCCATCATGCACAAGATCAACATAAACCCGCAAGCAATAATAAAACTGGGAATAAACAAATGACTCGCCCATCGGCGACATGGAAACCAGGCAATCCTGTTCCAGCACAATACCGTGGTCAGAGTTACAAAGTTGACCACAGCAAATACAAAAAATTAAATAAGCCAGGCAAAAATGAACAGTGGATCAAAGTGAATGGTGATTATGTCCTTACCAATGTGTTAAATCACAACATTATTAAAATTGTTCCAGGAATGTAAGGTTCCACATAGATCACAAGAGTGCTTTCAGCACTCTTTTTTATATCCAACCTTTTTGTTGTTGCTTTGCAGCCTGACTTTGGAAAATGAGGCTGCCATTTTATAATTCTGTTAAAGCAATTCAATGCTAGATTGAGACCATTCAAGATTATGAAAAAACTTCTGCAAGGTGCCTTACTTCCTTTTGGTATTTTTGTTGCTGCAATCAGCTTACTTGGCTGTAATCAGGCGACAGAACATGATACCCAAACAGCTAATTCCACTGACGTAGAAGAACACAGCACTTCTCATAATAATCCTGCGACCGAATTAAAAAATGGCAACATGATTTATGTGGTTCGTGATGTTGCCGACATGCAATTAAAAGCAGGTGACTACGTCCAACAGTTGAAGCAAACTCAAACTGACTTAGAGCAAGCTTTAGCAGATAAAGACCAGCAATCGCTCCAAACATCAGTCAATGCTTTACATCAACAACTCACTGACTTCAACCGTGCTTTAAATAGCTTAGATTTAAAAAGTCAGGAAGTTGACTCCATTCGACAAAACATCATGTCTACTAATCAACAAGTCCTCGATTTACCTTATTTAAATGGTAAAGTTGACCTTCAATCTGTCGATTTGCATAAAATTGAACAACAAATGACGTCGGTACAAACAGAAATGCTTAAATTGGCAAAAATGTTACTGTCACAACCCGACTTTAGTGAAAAATCATCATAAAAACATTAGAGGATTCATCTGTTATTTTTAATGAGATGAATCCTCAACCTATATTTAAAGACTAAAATCGATCACGATTCGACCATCAATCTTACCCTGCTCCATCCGCTCAAAGATATCATTGATATGTTCTAAAGGCTCTACATGAATATGTGCCTTTACTTTACCCCGTGCCGCAATATCTAAGGCTTCTTTCAAGTCTAGACGTGTCCCGACAATCGACCCCCGAACAGTAATCCCATCCAGAACCATATCAAAAATAGAGAGGTCAAACTTTCCAGGTGGTAAACCATTGAGCACCATGGTTCCGCCACGACGTACAATTGAAACTGCCTGTTCAAATGCTTTTGGTGATACCGCAGTCACTAAAACCCCGTGACACCCTTCACCCGTCGCTTGCAATACTGCATCTTTAACATTCACGTGCAGTACGTTCACCGCAACATCTGCGCCTAACTGTTTCGCCAGCTCAAGCTTTGTATCATCAACATCAATCGCCACCACATTAAAACCCATCGTTTTAGCATATTGCACTGCAACATGACCTAAGCCACCAATACCAGAAATTGCAACCCAATCCCCTGCTTTTGCCTCCGTCATTTTAAGCCCTTTATAGACCGTTACACCCGCACATAAAATCGGCGCTATGGCGAGTAAATCAACTCCCTCTGGGATGACGCCAACATAATTACCGTCAGCCAAACAATATTCGGCAAAGCTGCCATTAACGGAATACCCTGAATTTTGTTGCTGTTTACATAGGGTTTCCCAGCCTGCATAGCAATAATCGCAGTGTCCGCATGCCGAATAAAGCCAAGGAATGCCCACCACATCACCGACTTTTAAATGATGAATCCCTGCCCCTATCTCGACTACTTTACCTACACCTTCATGACCAGGAATAAAAGGGAGATTCGGCTTGATTGGCCAGTCCCCGTGCATGGCATGTAAATCGGTATGACAAACACCCGTTGCGATCATTTTGACCAACACTTTACCTTCACTTATTTTTGGAATTTCAATGTCTTGGATTTGTAAGGGTTGGTTAAATGCCGTAACGACTGCGGCTTTCATTGTATTTGCCATTTTCATTCTCCATATACTCATGTTTGAGTAAAATTCTTATGTAACAATCTCATTCAGGATTAACATAAAAACTGGAAATGAAAGGTAAGCATTTGGTGTGTTTTTTGATCAAAATTGCAGCGACCTACTGAATTAGCACAAAACCTGCATCTTTAGAAACCGTATAGATCATTCATGCGTTTAATCGATACGCATCACTATCAATAACGCTTATGTAAAACTAATTTTAACCCGCTCGCCATTGTTGAAAGGCTGTCTGCATTGCCTGTGTTTGTGCTGAAGACACCTGATGTTGATGTAAATAACTAAAATCACCACGGTAAACAGCATCCACTATAGTTTTGGCTAAAGCCACAATGCTTTCTCTACCTTGCAGTCGATAGGCGTGAATCTGTTCAGGAGTTAGAAAAATATCCCAACAAGAAACTACTGAACTCATGTCCACCGCAATTCCCAAATAGTATTGATGATCATCTTGATAAAGTTCCCAAAAATGTGGTTCTTGTTCTATCAGTTCCATGCGTTTTTACTGAGCAAAATTATTTTATAGCATAAAAAAAGCCACCTTTCGGTGGCTTTTTCAATCTTAAACCGTCTCTTATTGAGCGCGGTTTTTGATTTTGCGGATGGTTTCCAACTGAGCAGCAGTTTCTGCAAGAGCAGCCAAAGCAGCAGCCGAGTCCAAATCGCTCTTTTGATTGGCAAGCAATTGCTCAGCGTGTTTACGCGCTTCAAGAATTGCCGCTTCATCTAAGTTTTCTGCACGGACTGCAGTATCTGCAAGAACCGTAACAACATGCGGTTGAACTTCTAGAACACCACCAGATACATAGATTAACTCTTCTGTACCGTTTTCCAACAGAACGCGAATCGCACCCGGTTGAAGTAAAGTTACTAATGGCGCATGACCGGGCATAATACCCAATTCACCACCAGCACCTTTAGCAATTAGCATCGTTACCGTGCCAGAGTACAAAGACTCTTGAACACTTACAACATCACACTGCATAGTCGCCATGAGAATCTCCTAAATTAGGTAACTAATTAAAGTTTCTCAGCTTTAGCAATTACTTCGTCAATACCACCAACCATGTAGAACGCTTGTTCTGGAATGTGATCGTATTCACCAGCTAAAAGACCTTTAAAGCCACGAATCGTTTCTTTAAGCGGTACAAGTTTACCAGGAGCACCAGTAAACACTTCAGCTACGTGGAACGGTTGAGAGAAGAAACGTTGGATTTTACGCGCACGGTAAACAGTCAACTTATCTTCTTCAGCAAGCTCATCCATACCAAGAATCGCGATGATGTCTTTCAATTCTTTATAACGTTGAAGAACGTTTTGAACTGAACGAGCGATCTCGTAATGCTCAGCACCCACAACTAGTGGATCTAACTGACGTGAAGTTGAGTCAAGTGGATCGATCGCTGGGTAAATACCAGAAGATGCGATGTCACGGCTCAATACAACTGTTGCATCTAAGTGAGCAAACGTAGTTGCAGGCGATGGATCTGTTAAGTCATCGGCAGGTACGTATACCGCTTGGATTGACGTAATAGAACCAGACTTAGTCGATGTAATACGTTCTTGAAGAACACCCATCTCTTCTGCAAGTGTCGGTTGGTAACCTACTGCAGATGGCATACGACCTAGAAGTGCTGATACTTCAGTACCTGCTAGTGTATAACGATAGATGTTGTCGACGAACAATAATACGTCACGGCCTTTACCGTTTTCGTCTTTCTCGTCACGGAAGTACTCAGCCATGGTCAAACCAGTCAACGCTACGCGTAAACGGTTACCCGGTGGCTCGTTCATCTGACCGTAAACCATTGCTACTTTGTCAAGAACGTTTGAGTCTTTCATCTCGTGATAGAAGTCATTACCTTCACGAGTACGCTCACCAACACCAGCAAACACAGATAAACCTGAGTGAGCTTTCGCGATGTTGTTGATCAACTCCATCATGTTTACAGTTTTACCAACACCGGCACCACCGAACAAACCAACTTTACCACCTTTCGCAAACGGGCAAAGTAAGTCGATGACTTTAATACCAGTTTCTAAAAGGTCAGTAGACGCTGCTTGCTCAGCATAAGAAGGTGCTTGACGGTGAATTGGCAAACGCGCTTCAGTCGCAACCGGACCAGCTTCGTCGATTGGGCGACCAAGAACGTCCATGATACGACCTAGAGTCGCTGTACCTACTGGTACAGAGATCGGTGCGTTAGTATTCGTTACGTTCAAACCACGCTTAAGGCCTTCAGTAGAACCCATTGCAATAGTACGAACTACGCCATCACCAAGTTGTTGCTGAACTTCTAAAGTAGTTTCAGTGCCATCAACGTGGAGAGCGTCATAGATCTTAGGAACGCTGTTACGTTCAAACTCGACGTCGATAACCGCGCCGATGATCTGAATGATACGACCGCTACTCATTGCTGTCTCCTCAATTCAAAATAATGTTAAACGGCAGCGGCACCACCAACGATCTCAGAAATTTCCTGAGTAATCGCGGCTTGACGCAGCTTGTTATAAATAAGTTGTAGGCTCTTGATCAATTCACCTGCGTTGTCAGTTGCAGCTTTCATTGCAACCATACGAGCTGACTGCTCACACGCGATGTTTTCGATCACACCTTGGTATACCACAGACTCGATATAACGAACCAATAAGCCATTTAAAAGCTCTTCAGCTTCTGGCTCATAGATGTAGTCCCAACCGTATTGACGGTTAAGGGTCTTGTTTTCTTCAGCAGTCGCTAAAGGCACAAGTTGTTCGATCTTTTGATTTTGAGTCATGGCATTGACAAAGCCGTTTGATACGAGATAAATACGATCTAACTCGCCTTTATCAAACGCATCTAACATCACCTGTACAGAACCAGATAACTGTTCAAGGCTTGGTGTATCACCGACATTTGTCGTAGCACCGAGCACTTTACCGCCGTAGTTTTTAAAAAACGAAACCGCTTTTTGACCAATTAAAGCAAATTGAACTTCAATTGACTGCTCTTGTTGCTGTTGGACGTGTTTAACCACTTTTTTGAACAAGTTAATGTTCAAACCACCAGCAAGGCCGCGATCTGAAGACACAATGATATAGCCAACGCGCTTAACTGGGCGTTCAACCATATAACGGTGTTTGTATTCAGGGTTCGCTTGAACCAAATGAGCAATTACACGGTGCATATTTTCGGCATACGGACGGCCTTGAGCCATGCGCTCTTGCGCACGACGCATCTTAGAAGCTGCTACCATCTGCATCGCGCGAGTAATTTTCTGCGTGCTTTTGATACTAGCTACTTTGGCGCGAATTTCTTTTAAATTTGCCATACGCTTAACCTAGTATTCGAAGGCCCTTTCGAGCCCTCGAAGGTTGATCCGTGAACCAAACCAAAACTAAATCCAACTGAAGTTGAAATTAGTAAGTTTGAGTCGCTTTAAAGCTTTCAATACCTGCTTTGATTGCAGCTTCGATGTCCTTGTTGTAATCACCAGTAGCATCGATGTTTTGCATTAACGCAGCATGTTCTGAACGGAAGTAAGAAATTAATGCAGCATCAAAGTCTACGATTTTCTTCACTTCAACGTCAGCCATGTAGCCTTCGTTAGATGCATAAATTGAAACAGCTTGGTCAGCAATTGAGTAAGGAGCATATTGCTTTTGCTTCATTAACTCAGTTACACGTTGACCATGTTCGAGTTGCTTACGAGTTGCTTCATCAAGGTCAGAAGCGAACTGAGCAAACGCTGCCAATTCACGGTATTGCGCCAAAGCAGTACGGATACCACCAGACAATTTTTTGATGATCTTAGTTTGCGCTGAACCACCAACACGAGATACAGAGATACCCGCGTTCACAGCAGGACGAATACCTGCGTTGAATAATGATGTTTCAAGGAAGATCTGACCGTCAGTGATCGAAATTACGTTCGTTGGTACGAATGCAGATACGTCACCCGCTTGAGTTTCAATGATTGGTAATGCAGTTAATGAACCAGTTTGGCCTTTAACTTCACCTTTCGTGAATTGCTCAACATAGTCAGCTGAAACGCGCGAAGCACGCTCAAGAAGACGTGAGTGAAGATAGAATACGTCACCTGGGTACGCTTCACGACCTGGTGGACGACGTAATAACAATGAAATTTGACGGTAAGCAACAGCTTGCTTAGACAAATCATCATAAATGATCAGTGCATCTTCACCGCGGTCACGGAAGTATTCACCCATTGTACAGCCAGAATATGGAGCCAAGTACAACATTGCTGCTGGATCGGCTGCAGCTGCTGCTACAACAGTTGTATACGCCATAGCGCCAGTTTCTTCTAGCTTGCGTACAACGTTCGCGATGGTCGATTGCTTTTGACCAATTGCTACGTATACACATTTAATGCCAGAGTTTTTCTGAGCGATGATCGCATCGATCGCCATAGCTGTTTTACCAGTTTGACGGTCACCAATGATCAACTCACGCTGACCACGGCCTACTGGAATCATTGTATCTACTGATTTATAACCAGTTTGTACAGGTTCATCCACTGATTGACGCCAAATTACGCCTGGTGCTACTTTTTCAACAGCATCAGTTAATTTTGCATCAATTGGGCCTTTACCATCAATTGGGTTACCCAAAGCATCTACGACACGGCCTAAAAGTTCTGGACCAACCGGAACTTCTAATACACGACCTGTGCAACGTGCTTTTTGGCCTTCTTGAAGGCTTAAGTAGTTACCTAAAACAACGACGCCCACTGAATCCTGTTCTAGGTTCAGTGCCATACCGTATAAGCCGCCGTCGAATTCGATCATTTCACCGTACATTGCATCAGCAAGGCCGTGAATACGCACAATACCGTCGGAAACCATAACAATGGTTCCTTCGTTTTTAGCGGTCGCGCTGGTGTCCAGATCGCCGATACGCTGTTTAATGAGCGCACTGATCTCGGATGGATTCAGTTGTTGCATTGCGCTATACCTCAATCTTTATTAAGTTCAGTCTTCTAATACGCAGCTTTTTTCAAGCCTTATTACGCAAGAAGACGAGTCCGCATTTTTTCAAGCTTGTTAAGCGCAGAATCATCTATCACTTGGTCGCCTGCACGAATAACTACACCAGCAATAAGCTCTGGTTTAACTTCTACAGTTACATTTACTGCAGCTTCGAATTTTTTCTCTAAAGCATGTGCAAGTAATTGTTCTTGTACAGAAGTCATAGGGAATGCAGATTCAATCACTACATCCACCGTATTGTTATTCTGTGATTTGAGCTGTTCGTATTCTGCAGAAATTTCAGGAAGAAGAACCAAACGGCTATTTTCCGCAAGCAATGTCAAAAAGTTTGACACTGCCGCAGTTTGGTCTTCGCCTAATACTTTTGCAAAAAGACTTACCTGCTCAGCAGGAGTAAGCTCAGGGCGAGTTAAGAAAGCTGAAAATGCTTCGTCTTGCACCGCAGCACTGAGCAAGTTCAATGCAGATGACCAAGCGTCAGTTGCATTTTGCTCAGAAGCGTAAGCAAATGCTGCTTTAGCGTACGGGCGTGCCAACGTCAAGAGTTCAGCCATAATCCGCCTCTCTTAAAGTTTAGCAGCCAGCTGAGTCAGCATGGCATTGTGAGCTTCTGCATCAACTTGCTGGTTCAGGATTTTTTCTGCACCAGTAACTGCAAGAGCAGCAACTTGTTGACGTAATTCTTCGCGAGCAGCATTGATTTCAGTGTCAACAGCTTCTTTTGCTTGTTGACGAATACGCTCACCTTCAGCCGCAGCTTGAGTACGCGCTTCTTCTACCAATTGTGCACCGCGACGGTTCGCTTGTTCGATCAATTGAGCCGCTTGTGCTTTTGCTGCATCTAATTCAGCTTTTACTTGAGCTTGCGCATCCGCAAGATCAGCTTTCGCTTTTTCAGCAGCGTTTAAGCCATCAGCAATTTTACGCTGACGCTCACTAATCGCATTGATTAGTGGTGGCCACACGAATTTCATGCAGAATGCGACAAACATCGCAAATGCAATCGCTTGACCAATCAATGTGAGGTTGATATTCATTTCGCTATTCCTCAATAGTTTAATTTAGGAATTAAGCTGATTAACCTACAAATGGATTAGCGAAGATGAAGAACAAGCCAATACCAACACCGATCATAGGCACAGCATCAAGAAGACCCGCGATTAAGAACATACGAGTTTGAAGTTGTGGAGCCAATTCTGGTTGACGAGCAACAGCTTCAAGGAAGCGACCGCCTAAAAGACCAAAACCAATCGCAGTACCTAAAGCACCAAAAGCGATCAAGATAGCAGATGCAATTGCAACTAGACCTAAAGTGAGTTCCATGATAATTCCTCAGAGGTTAGGTTTATACCAAATTAAAGTAAAAAAATTTTAAGCCCAACCATCCTTTGATAGTTAGGCAATACCATTAATGTTTTTCGCTTGCCATGCTCAAGTATACGATAGTCAGCATCATGAAAATGAACGCTTGTAACGTAATAACAAGAATGTGGAAGATCGCCCAAGGCACAGACAGCGCCCACTGGATCCAGAACGGTAATAATGCGATCAAGATGAAGATCAACTCACCCGCATACATGTTACCGAAAAGTCGCAGAGCCAATGAAACTGGTCGTGCAAGGAAGGTTACTAATTCAAGAATTAAGTTCACTGGAATCAGTAACGCTTTTGCAACTGGGTTACTTGGATTAAATGGGTTAAGTGCCAATTCGCCAACGAAACCACCAATCCCTTTTTCACGGATACTGTAGAACAAGATCAGTACGAATACAGATAAAGACATACCAAGGGTAATGTTTGGATCTGTAGAAGGTACAACCTTAAAGTAAACGTGATGAGGATCCATACCAAATACACTTGCACCAATCTGTTGAGCTAAATAAGGAATCCAGTCAACAGGAATTAAGTCCATTGCATTCATGAGGAAAATCCACACGAAAATGGTCAATGCAAGTGGAGCAATTAAGCGTGATTTGCCATGGAAAGTGTCGCGAACACTTGAGTCCACAAACTCAATGATCATTTCAATTGCAGACTGGAACTTGGTCGGAACACCAGAGTTTGCAGCTTTCGCTACACACCAGAATAACAAACAGAAAATCACACCAAGAGTGATAGACCAACCCATTGAATCCAAGTGAATAGCAGTGAACCCCATCTGTTGAGCTTCAGCACCAGTCTCAGCCAATTTCCATGTCCCGTCTGGCATTTTGCCATAGGTCATATTGGTCAAGTGATGCTTGATATACTCGGTCGAAGTAAGGGCATGTTCTTCAGCAGCCATAAATCACACCTGGTCAATGTCAAATACAAATAGAGTAAGCGAATATCGCATGCTGCGTGATATCTCGCTTATCTCCAAAAAAACTTTTCAATTTAGCTGCGCTTAAACTCGTTTTTGTAGACGTGACACCCAAAAAGGAGCGACCCACGACATGGTTTGAACGAGGATAAAACCACAAAACAACGCCCCCGGAGATAACGGTTGGACATTGCTTAAAATTAAAATAAATCCGACGATCACAATCGTAAACTTGCCCATCATCCCTCGGTACATATTTGCAAGTACCTGTTTGGATGCTCTCGCTCCTGCAGCTCGAAACGACTGCCACGAAAAATAACAACTTGCCAGCCAGCAAACACCCGCACCAAGTGCGGCACTTAAAGCTGCCGTTGCATCTTTCACAACCCACGCTAACAAGGCTGACACAGGAATCATAAATGCTTGCAAGATGACTAATGCTTTCGCTAATCGTCGGTCAATCATGCGACTAGTTCGGCTCATTATTTATCCACTCACAGCATAAATGCTTGACAAGTTTAGCTGATGATCGTTTTTAATCGCAGGCATTATAGAGTTACACCCCTGAACATGCAATCATTTCCCGACCTAAGTCGAGTTTTTTTCAATACAATAAATGTCTAGCAACTGATTAAATATTGATTATTTTGTCTTCATTGACGCGCAGTTAATACACAATTTTTGACTTGTTGCGCCAAATCTGACCATGCTGAAATGAAGTTATTTTCTGCTGTTAAACTTTCGTCAACCGCTTGAAACACAATAGGCTGCAGTTTTTGATACTGATTGGCACTGGCATGAGCTTCTGCCAGTAAGCACATTTTCTTTTGCCCACGATGATCATTCAAATATTTGATTTGTGCCAGTGTTGGCGCAATATGTGGATCATCAGTCATTGATCCAGCAAGTTTTAAGTGTAATGGGCGTTCTAAGTACTGATAAGCATCGTGATAGGCCCAATACGGCTGCACTGCACCTTGATTTTGGAATTTTTGCGCTATACCAAACATCTGCTTGGCAAAGACTTGTGCATTGTGCCAATACTTATCACGGTATTGAGGTTGTTGCTGTGAACGTAATGCTGCAATAAAGAAACCAATACGCACCGCATTGTTTGGGTCTAACCAAACATGGGTATCGACCGTGTTGGCTAAAGGTGCGCCACGTGTACTGCGTTGCGGTAAGGTTTTAACTAATCCTGAAGACAAGATAGAAACCGCTTTAGGATTATTATGCAGTAATTTATCCAGTGGAGCTTCATGGGCTTTGCCGAGCCAAATCACCAATCCAGCGTCTTGTATCGCCTTACGATGTGCAGGTGTTAAAGATACATCATGCCCAGTTTGGTTTTCCAAGAGTAAAACTGGTTGCTCCACCCCTTTTGTGACTTCTTGTGCAATCAAATATAACGGATGCGTTGAAACCACAAGACTTTGAGTCCACCCCACAGTACTTAGAATGGACAGTAAACAAAAAGCGAATAGACGAGACATGATCAAACAGCACTAAATTTTATCTAGTGTTATAATATAACAATTTAATAAAAATACCTACGTCTAATCGTAACTTAAAGCGGTTCATGTTAAAATTTAATGTCAATTTTTCTATTTCAAGCCCGAACTGAGGTTGCTATGAGCTTATGTTCGCATGAACACCACAATGCATTACATGGCGTACATGATCATCATAATGTCGCAACACGCCTTGCGGAAGCAGAAAGCCTCTGTGCAGCCACTGGCGCGCGCTTAACTCCACTTCGTAAAGAAGTACTCGAACTGATTTTGACTGCGCATGGTCCAATGGGGGCTTATGATTTACTCGCAAAAATCAAAAGCGAATCTGATCGCCCAGCAGCCCCACCGACTGTTTATCGCACATTGGATTTCTTATTAGAAAAGGGACTGATTCATCGGTTGACTTCAATCAACGCTTATATCCCCTGCTGCCACCCTCGCGAAGGTCACCAAGCCGCATTTTTAATTTGTACAGAATGTCATATTGTGAAAGAAGCATCTTCTGAAGGTCTACTACAACAATTAGATGCGCTTGCCACTTCTGATCATTTCACTGCACAACACAGCATTATTGAGATTTCTGGAAAATGTCAGAATTGCAGCCAAGCGAATTAAGCACTCCTGTACTCATTGCTTTAGAGCAAATTAGCGTCCGTATCGATGACCGTGACATTCTGAAACAGATTGACTTTTCGATCCATGAACAAGAAATTGTCACCTTAATTGGCCCGAACGGTGCGGGGAAATCAACCCTAATTAAAGTGCTACTAGGCATTTTAAAACCCAATACTGGACAAGTATCGTCTACACGTAAACTTAAATTTTCTTATGTACCACAGAAATTTAACCCATCGCACAGCCTACCCTTACGTGTGAAAGACTTACTTGATTTAGAGTCCTGCCCTGCTGCAATTAAACAAGAAATTATTCAAGACACAGGCATTGCCAAACTGCAAGATTCAAAAGTACAACAACTGTCTGGTGGTGAACGACAACGTGTGTTATTAGCGCGGGCCTTACTGCGCCAACCTGACCTTTTGGTCCTTGATGAACCAATGCAAGGGCTTGATATTCAGTCTGAAGCTGAACTGTATGATTACGTTCGTAGCCTGCCTGAAAAATATCGTTGTGCGGTATTGATGGTGTCGCATGATTTACAGTGGGTGATGCAAGGTACGCAGCGCGTGGTCTGCTTAAATAAGCATATTTGCTGTAGCGGTTTACCTGAAAATATTCAACAGCATCCAGAATACCAAGCCATTTTTGGCACCAACCGTGTGTTCTATCAACACCATCATGATCATTGTGCTCATGGAGATAGTGCCACAACCTGCCAACATGATCCTCGCCCTCATATTCACCCTGAACCGGAAGCCTAATAGATGTTGGAATGGTTAGATCTGCTATTACCCGCTTGGACCATGGGGACATTATTGGTGTTCTTAACTGCACCTTTGGGCTGTTTGATGCTTTGGCGTCGTATGTCGTTCTTCGCAGACACCATGGCACACGGGACTTTGTTGGGCGTAGCGATTGCAGGTGCCCTCAGTTTACCGTTTTGGGTCGGTGTCACTTTATTGGCATTCATGCTGGTCGCCATTTTATGGGTACTGCATGATCCGCGTTTACCCAATGATGCCTTGCTAGCCCTCTGTTCAGCCACTTTGCTGTGTGCAGGCTTAATGCTGATTCAACATTTACCAAGTTTAAGACCTGAATTACTCAGTTATTTATTTGGTGACTTGCTCACGATTGCTTGGTCTGATTTACCTATGTTTGCGATTGTGATTGCACTGGCACTTGCAGTACTGTTCAAATACTGGAAAGCGCAAATCCAAATTGCAATTGATCCTGACATTGCAATTAGTGAAGGCGTGAATGCCAAATGGCAACGTTTGGTATTTATGCTACTTTTAGCAGTTTTCACGGTCTTGGCATTGCGCGCTGTGGGTTCACTGTTAATGGGAGCGCTTTTAGTGATTCCAGCACTTACTGCTCGTCTACTCGCACACTCACCTAAGCAAATGGTGATTTGGGCTTTTATTGCAGCTCAATTTGGCGTCAGTGTAGGTCTATGGTCAAGTGCTGCGCTCAATACCCCAACAGGTCTCAGCATCGTGCTGTGTATGGCGTTGGTTTTTGCGCTGATTTTTGTAGTTCAAAAAGTGAGAAAAATGGCTTAATCCATCATCTCTCATAAATAATCTTGATCGCTCTCTATTATTGATGTACCAAACTTAAAAGTCCCGCAGCACAACTAAATAGCACAGCAAAAGTACGATTCATGTATTTTTGCTGTTTTGGAGATTTCAACAGTTTCAACACCTTCGCCGCTAAACCTGTATAGCCCGCCATCACAATCAAGTCGATACTGATCATGGTCACAGCCATCATTACATACTGAATCCACTGTGGCTTAGACAAGTCTAAGAACTGGGGCAATACTGCCAATAAAAATACGATTGCCTTTGGGTTGCTCATATTGACCAAGAAACCATAACCCACCAGTTTGGGAATCGACTTTGTTGCTTGTTGTTCTTGCTCAATTTCAATGGACTGTAGAGGTGCCTTCCACTGCAAGTAAGCCAAATACAATAAGTAGCCCACACCAAACCACTTCACCAACAGAAAAGCCCAAGGTGTAGTGGCAAAAAGCACCCCGACCCCAGTGGCAACAATCCCAATTTGCACCAACAGCGCCAGTTGCAAACCAATCGCATTCCAGTAACCACGACGAAATCCATAGTTTAAACCACTCGACATCGAGGCAATTGCCCCTGCTCCAGGTGAAACACTAATCACCCAGCATGCCAACATAAACGCCATCCAAACTTGAAAAGACATCGTCACACCACCTCAGAAAAACAGGTCATTATATGACTTTTCACACATTCAATGTGCTGAGAAATTCTCACTCAAGAATAATATAGTTTAGGCTATTCAGCTATGCATGGATCAGGCACAATAAAACCCAGCCACACATTGAATAAAAATCAAAGGAGCTATAAATGACCGCACAATCCGTAATTTTACCCTTACCTTCAGATCATGCCCGCTTTATCGTATTACGTTTAAAAGATTTAACGTTGCCTGAACTAAAAGAAAAGATCGAAGATTTACTGGACACGCGAGATCGTTTAATTACTCAACATCCAACTGCAGAAATTAAGACCGCGATTGCCTTTGGGCCTGAACTTTGGACAAAACTCTATACACAATCTCCTGAGGGATTCAAACAACTTGCTCCAATTCAGGGTGCCTTTGAAATGCCAGCTGTACCCGCGGATGTGCTGATTCATATTGCCTCGCAACGTAGTGACATCTGCTTTACTTTAAGCCAAGCTTTCTTCGATGGGATTCAAGATAAAGTTGAAGTTTTGGATGAACGTGTATGTTTTCGCTATTTTGATGGGCGAGATTTAACAGGCTTTATTGATGGCACTGAAAACCCACAATTTCCTGATGATCGCGCAGAAACAGCACTTTTAGCAGAAGATGCAGGTATTTTTGCAGATGGTTCTTTTGTATTTGCACAGCGCTATATACATGATTTAGATAAATGGAAACGTCTAAAAGTCGACGCACAAGAAAATGTCATGGGCCGTTCCAAACTAGAAAGCATTGAAATGGATGATGACGTCAAACCAGAAAATGCTCATATTGCACGTGTTGTGATTGAAGATGATAAAGGCGAAGAGATGGAAATTTTGCGCCATTCTTTACCTTATGGCGATGGTAAAGGTGAGCAAGGCCTGTTCTTTATTGCTTATACCAAAAACCTTGCCATCATTGATAACATGTTAGAACACATGTTTGGCACAACTGGCGATGGCATTCATGACCGCCTATTGCATTTTGTGACCGCGGTAGATGGTGCTTACTTCTTTGCTCCGAGCGAGGAGTTATTGGAAGAGGTTTTGGCGGATTAACTAAAAAATTATGAATAAGCAGTTTATTTCTACTGCTTATTCAAAAGCCAATATCATTTTTGATTATATTTTTAAA
>NZ_VXLD01000021.1:0-28268 GCF_008867985.1 Acinetobacter tandoii | reverse complement strand
AGTAAGGAAATAATGATATCCATTTAATTTACTTTATCCTCAATAATATCGTACGCTTTTTCAGCTCCCCAACCCGTGACGTCATCTGCTGCAAAACCAAGAACAACTGGTGACGTTCCTCCAGTCGCCACAGTAAGTACAATAAATGCCCCAGCAGCTCCACTAGCCAATACCCCACCAATTTTAGAAGTTTCAACAGATTTTCTAAAGCACTACCTTTTGCTTTTTCTTCTGCTATTTTTGAAGCAAATTCTCTATGAATTTTATTCAATCTCACAACAACACCATCAGAAAACGCGAGTGCTCTATCACTTTCAAATAAGTGAATAAAATTATTTAAAGCAATATATTTCAAATTTGGATCTTGGTTCATATTCATACTTTGCTTATTTTCAGCTACTGTAAAAAATGAACCAATTTCACTTTTAACTTTAACAAGTCAAATCAAAATTTCTTAGATACGGTTGGATAAACAGGTACGCGAAGTTCTTTTCGATTCTCGTTTAAACCATCAATATCTGATTGGTTGATTTCACTGATCGTTGAATTTACAAGAGACCACACTAATTCTTTTTCTTCTGCTGTAGTCCGAGTTGAACTCCAGTCCATGTTCGAGTTAGTGTAAGTCGAATAAATAGGTTTATCACTGTCCTTCACACGGATAAAAACAGCAGCTATTGTTTGATTATTAGTAATACTTGAATTGTAATTGATTGAAACACTAGCTTTAGCTTTTTCTAACAGTTCACAAACTTCATCATAGTTTTCAAAACTAAACCCATCTTCCTGAATTTGATCAGATAACTCATCATTTGCATGATAGTTAATCGTACATTCTTCAGCAGCAAAACTATTTTGTGCAAGTAATGCGAAAGTAAATCCTAACAAAACCTTTTTCATAAAATTATTCTCAAGTAATAAAAAAACTAATCAAAATCCACCTCAACCCCCAAAGGATAACTTCAAATATTTAAATGAAATATATGAAATTCTAATGAGGTTTTTAGTAAATGTAAGTGGCTTTGATTTTAAATTGTGGATTTTAGATCCTTATTATTTAAAAATCAATTTTTAACAATTTTACATTTAAACTAAATAATAAATATAATTTAATAAGCACAAAGTATATTTTGCTGCCAAACTTGGCCGAAAAATTATGCTTCAGTAATTACTAACGACGCTTGTACAGAGCCTGTTACAAATAAGCCATGCTTGCAAGTTCATGAAGCCTATGTAAGCAACTCGAACTAATGAGTTTAAGAAGGATGCAATAAAACTGTTTAAAAATTAATCTTTATTTTTGAAAAATCACAATCCAAATTCAAATTATGGGCTTTAGTATGAAAAATTTTCCCTACTTTATAATTTCAATATTTACAATTTGTCTATCTTTACACGCTTATGCAGACCCCAATTTAGTTTCTAAAAAATATACAATGGATCCTCAAACAAAATTATTTGATAAAAAAATTGTCTCTGATACCACCTTTAACGAGTACAAAGAAAATTTAACTGGAAATGTCAATTACATTATGGATGTAATTAATAAGAAAAATAAATTTGAAACAGAAAAGAGGCTTCTAAGTACTCAAGAAAACTATGACTTGGCCTGTCATTTAAGAGATTATTCTGAACAATCACTAAAATATATAAATCAGTATCCTCAATATAAAAAGCAAGTTTACAACTACTTTGAAACAATCCAAAATTTCAATACTAGTTTTCAAAATACTATTAAAAAATACAATATTACATGCTCGAACGGTTATGTTCCCCCACCATTTAGCCCTGAATCAAAATGGAAAGAAATTCCATCAAATGATGACTTTAGTATCACATATGTGGATACAGATTGGCATATGAACTCATTACTTATTCCAGATGCTGAAGTTGTTAAAATAAGATCGGTGATAAAGCAAAATCCTGATTTCTATCTTGATGGCGATTACTTAATTTTTTGCAAAACTAAAGAGTACGCTATCACCAAAATTCAAAAGTCCACTGATCCTATAAATTCAGAAGATGCCGAACCTAAACTCCCCATAGAAAAACACCCTATGGATGAATTAAGCAAAAGAATCTTTGATTATCAGTGTAAATAAGGGTGAACAACTCTAATTTATTCAGTTTTATATCAAGTAAATGCCCTCGAACTGAGGGCCTTCGTCTGCTTTATTTGTCATGTTTAGAATTTTCGTTTAAATCACATTTAAATATCTTCCATAACAACCCATATTTTATATATTTAATTTAATATCAGTAATTTACATAAATTTTCAATCTTTTCATAAGTACACCCACCAATAATCCCCCCTACTGACACCTGTTATCAAATTGAACTTTGTCATTGAAGAGTTTAATGTTCTCCTTTAGGTGAACCAACATTAGCTGCAACAAAGCAACCCGAGCAGAATTGAGGAAGTTAGGAAGGGCTTAAATTGATGTATTTGATACATTGAAATGCAAGATTTCAGCCCTATCCTCAATAAGGTGAATATCAACAAGAATTTCATTTCTAACTTATAAAAAATATCTAAAACTGTAAAATCCATTCACCTCTGACATAGGGATAATTATAATTTGGACCATTGAAAGAGGCACTTTTATTATATCCAGCATTCATACGGAAAAATTGAGATCCATACACTGGACTTTGCAAGTTTAATTCAAAAAGTTGAGTTGACTGACTTGGATCGTCATTAATTTTTTCCCGCCCTAGGCCAACTGTTAAGCCTGTAGACCATTTAGCAAAGCGCTGACGCCAACCAACTGCCAACATAGATTCTTCATAGTTCTTTGGATTGAAATACGCACCACCAACATCCTCTTGACGACTATGATAGGTTCGATAGCGTGCTTGAACCGTAAGGCCTAGGTTGAGTGAAGGTTGATAAATCACTTTAATTCGACCATGATCGCGGCGATTATCATCTGAAAAAAATTGTGTTCCAGCCAGACCGACTAGTGTGACATGATCACCTAAGCCCTGATCTAAAGCAGCACCTACGAAGGTGAAATTAATCCCCTGATCCAGAGCAGATTGCGTTTCTACCCAGTCACGATTGGCAAATACTTCTAAGGCAGTTTTATCAAAAAACTGTGTTCGATAGCTACCATCAAGTGTTAACAATGTATGGTTATCCTGCTCGAATAGACCTGCATCTAAAAACCAGCCATTCGCAGTGGCTGAATCTACATCTCTCCCTACAAAGGATATTTTCTGTCCATCTCGATTCCAGTTATCGGCCTTATACTGATAAGCACTAGCACGTACACCTAGATAACTATCGCCACTTTCATATTTCGGAAAAAATTCTGCTGATAGCTTACGAGTTTGAAATCCCTCACTATCATCACTGAAAAAGAATTCTGTTCCAACAGCCCGTCCACTTGTGCCTTTTTTTTCTTCTAATTCATTAGCAAAACAGCCCATGCTAATCATCATTAATAGAGGAATAGTAATACATAAATTTGTTGGTTTTATTTTCATTTCGTTCCCCATGTTTTTCGCGTTCTCAAAATTTCGTCCAAATATCCGAGAATACTCGCAGGTTGTAATAAGAAGCTATATGCAAAAACATATATTAAAAAACCAGTAAAATTCTTACGTACTTTCAGCCCCATTTCATCAAACATCTGTCGTTCAATAAAATAATTTAAGAGACCTAACAATAAAGCCATAGGAAGCAGAACCAACGTCATAATGCCGACAATCCAGTAATAGCCAAAACACGCCAATACTAACCCAGGCAAGAATCCAAAAGTAAAGGCCAGATCTAACCAAGGAAAAAGCAGATTCCAATAAATAAAGAATGTTGAAAGTCGTGGTTTGATTAAAATGGATGGATGTTTAATAAAAGCTTCCATCATGCCTCGTGCCCATCGCTGGCGCTGCTTAATAAAAACTCTGAGTGTGGTGGGCGCATTGGTAAAAAGACAGGCATCCTCACAGTGTCCAACTCTGTACCCTGCATTCAGTAATGACCAAGTGAGTACAATGTCTTCGCCAACGCATTCTGGCCAACCACCAACCTCAATCAATGCAGCACGGTCATAAATAGAGAAAGCTCCTTGCGCAACTAAAGTACCTTGATAAAGCGATTGCATGCGCTTGGTTGCTGAAATTCCAAGAAAATAGTCCCATTCTTGAGTTTTAGTCAGCAAATTCTCTCGAGAGTTACGAACCAAAATCTTACCAGCCACAGCGCGAGTATTTGGTGGATCTAAAAGATAGCGTTCAACAATATTAATCAATGCAATACGATGTAAATATGAATCAGCATCAATGGTGACTACAAGGTCATGTTCAACCAATTTAAACCCTTCATTTAAGGCATGTGCTTTACCAGCATTTTTTTCTAAATCAAGAAAAGTAAGCCATGAAAACTGTTCTTGTAGATTTCTAACAATATTCGCTGTCTCATCTTTAGATCCGTCATTAATGACAATGACTTGTAACTTACCAGGATAATTCTGTTGGCTGATACTCACCAAAGTATCTTTAATCGAAGCAGCTTCATTATAAGCAGCAATCAGAATACTGATGCCAGGATAAAATGGAAGTGCCTCTCGACGAGGCCTTTTATCCATCATTAAGCTCAAAGCAGCGAATGAGTTCATAAAGCCTGGAATAATAGCAATTCCATAAATCAGAAAAATAGCAGCAAACATACCAATGTGCGTACTAAGATCATGTATCCACGCTTGTGCTATCCATATTGAAAACCAAGTCCAAAGACAAGCACCAATCAAAGCGATACAAAATTTAAAACGTATCGAAAAATAAATTAGAGATATTTCTTTGTCAGTATCAGTACTAATCATTATATTTTTCCATTAATTTTTTTATAACTATAATCATACTTAATAACACGACTCAAAAATAAATTTAATAGTTACTAAACTTATGTGAAGTCTTAATTATTGTTATACCAAATGCTTTTAATTTTGTAGATACTTTTTAATCAGCTCTAATAGCTAAACATCAACCAACACAACAGAATCTAATGACCCAAATGCAGAAATTTAGAAAAAGGCATAAAGGATCACTCTTCACAAACAAGTCAAAATGATATACACCTTATTCTGTGCAACCAGTACCTAGAAACGGTTAAAACTTCCTGTGCTAACTAATCAGTTTTGGTTAGTATGTGACAGAGTCTATGAGGATCATGAGATTCATCTTATTTGAAAGATTTCGGTGAAAACTGTGGAATTGACCAAGCCCACTCTCTTATGAAAGCAGATGTTAAAAAGCTTTCGGAAGTGAGCCTCTCCGAGCGAATTGAATTTTTTGTTAAATTAATAATACTTTTATTTTAAAACAGGTAGTCGAAAAAAAGCCCAATTTGAAATCAGTGGGCTTCTCAAAATAAATAAAATTACTTAGGAATCTTTCTAAGCTAAAAGAGAATTAGCCCAATTTATTTACAATTCGCAAAGGTAAGACTTTCATCGCTAAGCTCATTGGTAGCCACGGCCACTTTGGAACATACGCCTTGACAGGAGCTTTCTCAATCGCTTCTGCAAGTAAGTGTGAACCCATTTTTTCATCGACCTCAAATGGTAACTTTTTCGCCCCTTCATTTAGTTCTGTACGGATGTAGCCAGGGAATATAGTTGAAACTTTAATGGGTGTATCAATCAATTCTGCACGTATACCTTCGGCTAAATGTGCTACTGCAGCTTTGCTCGCGGCATAAGTTGAGAGATGTTTTGGTAAACCACGCACTGCACTCATGGAAGAAATCACCACCAAATGCCCCGAATTTTGCGCGCGGAAAATTTCAACAGCTGCTTCACATTGTGCCAATGCTGAAATAAAATTAGTCTCGGCTGTTGCCCGGTTAATCTCAAAATTACCTTTACCAATACGGCGACCTTGTCCGACTCCCGCATTCACAATAATTCGATCTAGTTTGCCAAAGTCTTGTTGGAAAGCCTTAAACACTTCGAACACTTGATCATAATTGGTCACATCTAAAGTTTTGGCAATTACCTGAATACCATACAGACTTTCAAGCTCTTGTTTAAGTGCTTCTAGTCGCTCCATACGTCGCGCACAAATCGCAAGGTTATAACCTTTTTGAGCAAATTCACGCGCCATACCTGCGCCTAAACCTGAACTCGCCCCTGTAATTAAAATGGTTTTTGTCATGGGTGAAATCCTTGTTATATCCATGTTAAAAGTTCTGAGTCATCCGCTTTAATAAAATGATGCTCATTTAAACTGAGTAATTGCGGTTCATTTCCAACTAAACGCAAAGTGGTCATGCTGGTATTAGTAATCGCCCAATTCAGCGCAAAAGTTCGATTGGGGTTCAGTTCTAGAATCTTTCCTGCCGCTACAGAAATTACACCGCCAGAAGTAAATACAACTGCATAGCGTGGCTTAGTTTGTGCTAACTCATTACACAAATCTTGCAAAGCTGTTTCGACTCGGTCTTTAAATATCGGCCATGACTCTTCATATTCATGATGATATTCACCACCTGTCCAGCGCTTTATTGCCCCTTCAAATATTTTTGCCAGATAGGCACGTGGGTTTACATGCTGCGCGACATCTGATTTCAACAAATGTGGCTCATTGAATCTTGGCTCATACTGAGCAAAAACTTGTTGATGATTGAATTCATTCCATTGTGAATCTGTCACGACTTGGCTATGAGGAAAACATTCCGCCAAAGCCAATTGCGCCGTTTGCTGATGGCGATGCATTGACCCCGCCACCACATACGGTGATTCTTTTAAAATATTTTTGAAATATTGACCTAATCGTTGCGCTTGTAATTCACCTTTCTCCGAAAGTTTGTCATAACTCTCGGCACCGAAAGATGCCTGCCCATGACGAATCAAATAAATGGTGGTCATTTTTCTAAAATTTCCTTAAATTTTTCCATATATTTATGTGCAATTTCATTGGCCTCGAGTTTTTGAATACCAATCAGTTTCAACGCTCGGATATGCAGAGCATGAATGATCACCCAAAAATCTTTAAAGGCTGGATTGTTAGTTTGCTTATGGAAATAGCGATAGTAAATTTGCTGCGCGATAACTGCTAGACGGAAGATGCCAAACACCTCGTAAAAGGTCCAGTTTTTAGGCTGTAATCCTGTTTTCTCTAGGTAATATTCTACGACTTGCTTTCGGGTAAACATGCCTTTCATGTTAGTTGGTTGGCGTCGTGTCGCTTTAAAAATTTTACTGTCAGTTTCTTCTACCCAGTATGCCAATGCTGAACCCAAATCCATGAGCGGATCACCAAGCGTTGCCATTTCCCAATCCAAAACCCCAATCACTTGTGTCGGATCTTCTGGATTTAGAATTACATTATCAAAACGCCAATCATTATGGATCAAACAGGTTGCCGAATCCTCTGGGATATTATCTAAAAGCCATTTACGCACAAACTTGAAGGTCGGAACATTGACCGTGTGTGCTTTTTCAAAACGCTGATCCCAACCTTCGACTTGTCTACGGCAATAACCTTCACCTTTGCCCAACTTTTCCAGTTCTGTGCCTTGGTAGGGTACTTGGTGCAATTCGATGAGTTTATCAATCACATTTACACATAACTGATGCACTTGCGCTTCAGAAAAATGTAATTCTGGTGGAAGTTTTGCGCGTGGAATAATACCCGCAATCCGTTTCATGACATAAAAGTCACAACCCAATACAGACTCATCCTGACAAAGCCCGATCATCTCAGGTAATACAGGATAAAACGGAGCCAGATTTTTCTGCACCGTATATTCACGAGCCATATCATGGGCAGATTTTGCTTTAGTACCTTTCGGTGGACGACGCAGAATCAGATCAGTGTTGTCATATTTGAGTCGATACGTCCAATTTGAAGCGCCACCCGAGTATTGTGTGACTTCAACTTGTCCTTCTAATACAACACCTTGTGACTTGAGCCAATCTTCTACAGCCTGTACATCCAGTTCTTCACCTTCACGTACATTGCCACCTACATCAATTACCGACATACCCGTTATCCCTGATTCTTAGAATATGAATGTTTTACTTAACTTAGTTTTACCACAGCTTTATTTTTTACGCGCGCCGTATCCACGTTTTTTCAGTTCAAGTTTGGCAATCATCCCTTTATGTACTTCATCAGGGCCATCGGCTAATCGCAAACTGCGTGCTTGAGCAAAGAATCCTGTTAATGGTGTGTCTCGAGAAACACCTGCACCACCGTGAATTTGTATTGCCATATCCACCACTTTTTCCAACATACTTGGTGCAACCACTTTAATGGCTGAAATTTCAGTTAAGGCGGCCATATTGCCTAAAGTATCCATTTTGTATGCAGCATACAAAGTCAGTAAACGTGCTTGATCAATGGCAACTCGAGCTTCTGCAACACGCTCTAAGTTGCCACCCAATTTCAGAATTTCTTTTCCAAATGCAGTTCGACTCATTCCACGGTCAATCATCAGTTCTAATGATTTTTCCGCTGCTCCTATACAGCGCATACAGTGGTGAATACGACCAGGTCCTAAACGACCTTGTGCGATTTCAAAGCCTTGACCTGCACCACCAATAAAGTTGGATACAGGAACACGCACATTATTGAAGCTAATTTCGCCATGGCCATGTGGTGCATCATAATCCCCAAATACGGGTAACATCCGTTCGATGGTTACACCTGCTGAATCAATCGGTACAAGAACCATCGAATGTTGATGATGACGATCTTTAGTTTCATCAGGCGTATGCGCCATAAAAATAATAATTTTGGCATTTGGATCACCTAAACCTGATGACCACCATTTACGTCCATTCAAGACAATTTCATCACCTTCAACCACAGCAGTTGCCTGCATGTTGGTTGCATCACTCGAAGCAACTGCGGGTTCCGTCATACAAAATACTGAACGAATTTTTCCTTCCAATAATGGCGTTAACCATTGCTGTTTTTGTTGATCACTACCATAACGCCATAACACTTCCATATTGCCGCTGTCTGGGGCATTACAGTTAAATACGGTTGGGGCAATTAAGCTACGACCTGTTAACTCTGCAATATGCGCATATTCTTGTACGGAAAGCCCTACACCCAATATTGGATCGGGTAAGAACATATTCCATAAACCTGCGGCTTGAGCTTTAGCTTTTAATTGTTCTAATTGCGCTGGCCATTGCCACTGAGTCCAATCCCCACTTGGATTTAAGCGATGTACTTCATTCCAAAACTCAGTTTCTATTGGCTCAATTTCATTTGTAATAAATGTTTTTGTGCGTTCTATATAGTCTTTGGCACGTGCTGAGAGTTCAAACATAGGTTTATCCTGTGAATTTTGTATATTTTCGCTTTACAGTACATTAGCTTGAAAATTAGTATGAATGAAATGATTTTATTTAATCTAATACTATGAGCAATATTCATAATAACGTAGACATGGATTTAGCGACGTTCTACCGTATCGATATCAATCTTTATCCTCTTTTTATTGCTATTTATGAGCTAAAAAGTATTTCAAAATCTGCACATATACTCAATATTACACAATCTGCTGCTAGCCATGCCTTACAACGTTTACGCTTACAACTGCAAGATGATTTATTCATTCGCGCTGGTCATAAGATGCTACCTACGCCGTTTGCAGAACAATCTTATCCCATCATCAAAAAAGCTTTGCATACTATTCAAAGTGTTTCACTTCAGAAACAAAGCTTTGAACCCATCATGATTAAAACACTTAAAATTGCTGTCCATGATGAAATTGAACCGATTATTTTCCCACGACTTTTTCAACACTTCCAGCAACTCAATTTAGAGATTCAATTTACAAGTTTTAAACTAGATCGTAAAACTGTTGTTGCGGATTTGGCCGCACAGCAAATTGATTTTGTAATGGATTTAGAACAAAATTTTGGAGAGAAAATTCAATTTCAAGCACTGGTAAATGACCGTTTCGTTGTCTGTACACAACAAGCTCAAATGAGCGAAAAGCATTATTTTTCTTCTCCACATATTGGCGTATCTTCCCGCCGTACAGGGTTATTATTAGAAGATATATATTTTCAACGTCAACAATTGAATCGGAACATTTTATTACGTTGCCAGAACTACTCTACTGCTCTCCAAATATTAGAACAAAATGATCAAGCGATTTTAACTCTACCAGAGACAATTTTGTCTCACTTACAAGTCGGCTCATCCTTGAATATTTTTTCTGCCCCTGCTGAATTACCTTATATGAAGATGGGTATGTTTTGGCATAAAGATTTAAATGAAAATTTAAGGCATGCTTTTTTGAGAGAGCAAATTAATTATATTTTTACTTAGGCTATTTAGGGGATACATATAAAACGCTTAGGCTATTTATCTTCTCTAAATTGGCTTATATCGACACTAAATAAAAAAATGGTTTGCATTGCAAACCATTTGAACTGAAAGATTCATCACTTAATAATTTAATCAAGATCTATTTCCATCTATCCAAATCTATTTAATTTATTGATTAGAACCTATACCACTTAAAAGAAGAAATCATAAAACTTATTTTCTCATTCGAATCTAGATTTATTGGAAAACTTTAAATCGTTCGGCATTTTCAATATATGTTTTTTCTTTAGCTTCTGCCTCTATTGAACCAAATACAAGTTGAGCACGTAGTTTCCAATTTTTAGGAATGTCCCATTCATTATGGACTTGCTCATCTACAATTGGATTGTAATGCTGTAAAGAAGCCCCTAGCCCTTCTGTATGCAACGCTGTCCATGTTGCAAATTGAGCCATAGCAGTGGAATGCTCTGCCCAGATTGGGAAGTTTTCTGCATACAAGGCAAAACGAGTTTGTAAATCTTCTACCACGCTCATGTCTTCAAAAAATAGAATTGTGCCCAATCCTGCGGCAAAACTATCCATTTTAGCCGCGGTTTTAGCTGCTGCTACTTCATCAGTTGCGTAAGTCTGTAGTTCTTTTTTCACAAAATTCCAAAACTTTTCATGCTCTGCATTAAATAAAATTACGGCGCGTGAAGACTGTGAATTAAATGAAGATGGACTTTCGCGAATCGTTCGCTGAATTAAATCCGTTAAATATTCAGGTGTTTGTTCTACATTTTTTGCCAATGCATAAATGGTACGGCGTTGTTCAATTAAGTTCAGGAATTCATTTGCCATGTTGCATGCCTTGAATGATGGTTTAATAAAAGGAGAATTCTTAGCATATGGTTTGCTAATATTGAATATTATGCAAAATCAATTCCAAATTTCTTATAAATATTAATAAAAAACATATCTATATTTTTTATATTTGGTAAAAATAGTCTTAAGAGACACTTATACGATATTTAGAATAAAGCTCAAATTTATGAGCCTATCAAATCATTTAGCGAATAAAAAACCATTTAGCCGTTAATGCCAAATGGTTTCTTGTTTTAAATCAGGGGTTTTAATAAATCTTAAGCTAGGTTCGCTTGCAATACATTATTTGGAAGGTGGGCTTTCCAGATTTCTCTTAATGTTGGTAAATAGAACTTCTCACCTAGCTCAACTAATTCAGCGTCAATCAAAGCATGAATTTCGTGCATGAATAGATAATCGAGTTCTACTGTTTTTAATTTTGCATGCTTTTGGGCATCAGTTTTGCGCTTTTGTTGTGCACGCTTAACTAATTCATCCGCAAATTTTTTATCCTTAAATTTTGCCAAGGCTGTCAAACGTAGTTCAATCACACCCCAACCACTTAAAAGCAACTTAAATAGTTCAAAATCCTCAGTGTTTGACTCCCATGTCATTTCCTCTAAATTTTCATTTTCAGGCAATACTGGAAGTAACAGCTCCATCACACTTGGAAAAATCTTTTTAAAATTTAGAATAAATTTAACAGGATGCTCACCTGGGTAATCCTTAAATTGAATACGTTTCTGAACATCTGTCAAATAAATATCTAGCATAGGTCATCATCAGCGGTAAAAATCTAATGCGTATTGTACGCACTTATTCAACAGATAAAAACCGCTGATCTCATTTCGATTTACAGAAGCTTATTTTACGTTCGGCGAAACCATATTTTCTGGTCGAACCACTGCATCAAATTGCTCTTCTGTCACCAATTGCAGCTCAACTGCCACCTGCTTAAGGGTTTTACCTTCTTTATAAGCGGTTTTAGCCACTTTTGCTGCGTTCTCATAACCAATTACAGGGTTCAATGCCGTTACTAACATTAATGAATTATGTAGGAAATAATCAATTTTCTCTCGGTTTGGCTCAATTCCGACCGCACAATGCTCATTAAAGCTATTACATGCATCACCCAACAATTGAATAGATTGCAATAAGTTATATGCAATCACAGGCATAAATACATTCAGTTCAAAATTACCTGAAGCACCTGCAACGTTAATCGTTGTATCATTGCCCAAGACCTGTGCAACCACCATGGTCATAGCTTCGCTTTGGGTTGGATTCACTTTACCAGGCATGATACTTGAACCTGGTTCATTTTCTGGAATACGAATTTCACCAAAACCGCAACGTGGGCCACTGGCCAACCAACGAATATCATTCGCAATTTTATTCAGACTTGCTGCCAGTGTTTTTAATGCGCCTGATGCAAACACCGCTGCATCACGCCCAGCAAGTGCTTCAAATTTATTTGGCGCTGTAACAAAAGGAAGTCCCGTAAGCTGAGATAGTTGCTCAGCTGCTTTTTCCGCATAATCAGGATGAGCATTTAACCCCGTTCCAACAGCCGTTCCCCCTAAAGGCAACTCATATAAGCCTGACAATGCCTGATGTAGACGTTTTAAACCATGATCTAGTTGGGATACATAACCACTAAACTCTTGCCCCAAAGTTAACGGCGTTGCATCTTGTAAATGAGTACGTCCAATTTTCACAATATCATGAAATTCTTGTGCTTTAGCATCTAAGGTGTTTCGCAATTGTGTTACTGCGGGAATCAATAGTTCATTAATTTGCAGACTCGCTGCAACATGTATTGCGGTTGGGAATGAATCATTGGTTGATTGTGCACGGTTTACATGGTCATTTGGATGTACAGGTTTTTGTGCACCGAGAGGATTACCTAATTTCTGATTGGCGATATTGGCAATCACTTCATTGCAGTTCATGTTACTTTGCGTACCCGAACCAGTTTGCCAAACGACCAGTGGAAATTGGCTGTCCCACTGTCCCTGAATCACTTCTTCTGCTGCATCGACGATATAGTGTGCTAATTCTTGTGGAATTTGATTCAAATCAGAATTGGTCAATGCAGCAGCTTTTTTTACAAGCCCCATCGCTCGAATCATTGGTCGAGGTAAACGCTCGCCACCAATTTTAAAGTTCTGCAAACTCCGTTGAGTCTGCGCCCCCCACATTGCATCTGCGGGAACTTCAACTTCACCCATGGTGTCATGTTCAATACGTGTATACATGTTTACCTCTATCTTCTTTATCTATCTATGATCTTTTTTACTTATTCAGGTTGAATAGTGTTGTTATTTTAATGTAATGATACGATTGAGTAAACGATAATAGTTATCGTTTACTCTAGCTTTGATTCATTTAGGTGCGTAGCGTATTCTGGTAAAAACGCCACTCATCTTCCAACATCTGAGTCAAACTACGTTTTGCTTTCCAGCCTAAAAGTCGTTCGGCTTTCTCTGTATTTGCTCCAACCTGATCTAACTCTTGACTAATCAAGTAGTTGGTTTTCATGGTCTTGATTTCAGCCCCTGTTACTTGGGCAATCTGTTGCAATAAACTTTGAATCGAATAATTTTCACCTGTGATATTAAACGCTTCACAAGTATGCTGTTGAGTATATAGCCATTTCAGAGCGGCAATAACCGCATCACAACTATCCAAAACATGTACAAATCCACGCTCTACAGTACCATCTGCAGTTTTTGCCTGTTTATGTAAATCAATATATTCGCGCTGTCGAGCAGCAACTTGCATGGCTAACGGCACAATATTTTTCGGCAATGGCTGTACAAACTCACCTAGAACACCATGTTCAAATGCACCGACTACATTACCTAGTCTTAGAATGGCAATATTCCATTCCTCATCAGTCTTAAAGGTGTCACGTATGATTTCTTCAATCATTTGTTGAGACTTAATATACGGATTAGGGTATGCATAGTTAAATGGCATATCTTCTTTCAGATCCAGACTCGATTCACCATATACTGCCAAACTCGACAAATGAACCAAATGTCGCACACCCGTTCGTTGCATGGCACGCATTAAACTCATAATACTACTGACATTGTCATTGTAATACTCAAGCGGCTTTAAAACCGACTCTTGCAAAGATTTGAATCCAGCCGTATGAACAACAGCATTGACTGTATATTGCTCAAAGACCTTATTCAAAGCAGGTGTGTTGCGAATATCCAGCTTTGCAAATGGAACATACATCCCAGAGATGTACTCCAATCTTTCCAAGGTCTGTAGATTGGCATTGGACAAATTATCTACAATAATGACTTCCTGCCCCTGAGCCATTAAGCTAAGAGCGACATGCGAGCCTATAAAGCCTAATCCACCAGTTACTAAAATCATTGTATACTACCTTTTTCTTATGAAGTCTGGACGTTCCAAGTTTCGATTGGTACAGCCTTTAAGTGAATTCCATGAGTACATTACTGTTAATTACCTCTGCTCCTACATCTATTCATGCTTGGCATGCACTCGGGCTTGCGCAAGCGTTACATACACAGCAAGAAGCATTCCGTGTTTTCTTTTATCAAGACGGAGTTTCCGTAGCCAACGCCCTGCAATGGGTGCCCGATGACCAACGAAACCTCACGACAGAGTGGCAGAAACTTGGCATTCGCTTACCTGTTTGTGTAAGTGCAGCTTTGGCAAGGGGTATCACAGATGAAGAAAATGCAAAAAGACACAATATTGACCAACATAACTTAGCGCATGGCTTTGAATTGGTCGGTTTAGGTGAACTTGCCGATGCCGTACAATCCACTGAACGTCTAATTCAATTTTAAGTGGTTATTTTTGGCGAATTTGTTGCATTTAAAAGGTAAATTGTGTGAAAACTGTACTCGTGATCTTAACCCAAGCCAACCTAACCAGCTTACACGTGCATGAAAGCCTTGCTGCGACTATGGTTTTAGCGACATTCGGCTGTGAAGTCAAGGTTTTACTCGTGAACGCCGCGCTCAGTCTATTACAAGCGGAACAACAGTTTGACAGCGTCAAACATGCCTTTAAACTGGCATCTAATATGGTTGATAGCTTTGAATTTTACGACCTCACCCCAGTTTTGGTCGAAAGTGTGAATCAAGACCACCCTTTTGTGGTTCAGTCCCAACAAGAAATTGAGTTTGTTGAGCTAAATACTGAGTTTTTACAAACTTTTGATCACGTTTTATATTGGTAACGGATGAATATTTTTTATGCTAACAGCTACACTTTATTTAATTCAATCAGATTATTCATCCGCAGAGGCTAAACTCACTCAATTACAATCGCTGTTACATAGCAGTGATAGCGTTGTGTTAATGGGTGATGCTGTACTTCATGCTCATCATGCAGCTTTAGCTCCGATTTTACAGTTGTACGTCCTCGATACAGATGCTTCTTTATTAAGCCATCCTGAACCAGCACAATTAAAAGTAATTTCTTATTCTGAATTTGCCGACATTTGCTTAGCACATACACGCTGTATGACCATTAAATAATAGGTTTGGAAATATCATGATGAATCTAGAACTCGATCAAGATGGTCATTTGGTCGATTACACCATCTGGACACCTGAAGTCGCTCAAGAGCTTGCAAATAGTCTTGAGCTTGAATTAACCGACTGGCATTTAAATATTCTGCATGCTGTACGTCAATTTTACCAGCAATTTGGGCATTCACCTGCAACCCGTCCGCTCATTAAATTTTTAATGAAAAGCGTTAGCCCAGATATTAACAATGCCATGCTGCAAGAGAAATTTAACACAGGTCTTGTTGCCCGACATTTAAGTCGCCTCGCAGGTGTTCCCAAACCAGCCAATTGTTTATAAAAACGAAAGCTTAAGCCTGTTGTATCTACACAGCAGGTCGAGCTTCAGCATGAAATGGATGGTGACGAAATAGAGGTTTAACCTGACGAGCATGCAGAGGCTCTCCGCACTCAGAACACACGGTAATCGCAGTAAAGACTTTACCGCATTGTTTATGCATAAGCTGCATAGGCTTACCTGTACCATCATCCATCCATTTATCAGCCCACGTCACCATACTCATCAGTACAGGATAAAGCTCCAGACCTTTTTCGGTTAAACAATACTCGAAACGTTGCTGTCGCTCAGTATAAGGTCTTTTTTCTAAAATTTGATGGTCAACCAAACGCTTTAAACGGTCAGCCAAGACATGCCGGGTGACCCCCAATTGCTGTTGAAAATCATCAAAACGGCGCATACCCATAAACGCATTACGTAGAACCAATAATGTCCATCGATCTCCAATGATCGATAAGGCTCGTGCAATCGAACATGGTTGCTCGCCAATTTCATCCCATTTCATAGATTTCGTTATTCCAACTGTTCTTTTTCAAAAGTATCGGATTGTGGCAATTTTGACAATATTGCGGTCTGAATCTATAGCAGCAATAAAAAAAGCCATGTTATTCACATGGCTATTAAGAGGTACAAACAACAACTAGGGAAGTAGTTGCTGGTTAACGGGCACTCACCCTTTTAACACAGCTATTGTGATCGTATTTTACGTATCATTTCCCGTCATTTTCATGTCATTTCCAGACAAATTTAAGCAATTTGCTTAAACTTCATCCCCGTCTTTCCAGACATCTTCATATTCTTCACGATCAATCATAAAGCGGTAGCCATGCTCCAATGCCAAATATGGCAGAACTTCTGGCAACAGTTTATCCAGCTCTTTGACGGACACCGTTTGGAAGAAATCTTCACTGTCGTCATGTTCGCCTGCATAAATAAACCATGTGACATCCTCCCCTGCTTCTGGCTTGTTACGAATGCCCACAATTGGTTCTTGATTTAAAGATGCGACTGCAACGGCAATCACATCATTTTCATGCACTGCAATATACTTTGAGCCATATTCTTCACATACCAGTTTTTGTTCAGTGATTAAATCCATATCCATTGTGGATACCAAATGTAATGATTGATGTTCCGCAGTTTAGAACCAAGCGCCATTTGTCTCAAGTCATCCCCACACAAAATATACTGTCGCAGGTTGTATTTTTCTGTTAATCTTGATTTTGTAACTTTATCAAGGTGGATTATGAGCGAATCAAACAAAGCCTCTCATGGTGGCAAACGTGCGAATGCAGGACGTAAATCACAATACACTGAAAAAACGGTTGTCATGCGTGTTCCTGAGTCTAAAGTCATGGCTATTAAAGAATGGCTGAAACCTGTACCTGAAGATGACCGTCAAAATAATATTCAACTGAACCCAATTCATTTACAAACTGAATTGGCAATTCCATCTCCACTCGAATCTGTCGCGGCAGGGTTTCCTTCTCCCGCCCAAGACTACATAGAAGATTATATCGACCTAAATAAGTATTTGGTTAAAAACCCAGCCAGCACTTTTGTTTTACGCGTGAATTCTTTATCTATGAAAAATGCAGGGATTGATGCAGGAGACCAAATTCTGATTGACCGTAAATTAAATGCAGAACATGGCGATATTGTATTAGCACTCATTAACAACGAATTTACGGTTAAACGCTTTATGCAAGATAAGCATGCAGATAATGGTTTTAAGTTTTGGCTAAAAGCAGAAAACCCCGACTATCCAGACATCTACCCGCGTGGTGAGGAAAATATTGCTATTTGGGGTGTTGTTATCTGCATTTTAAAAAAGCTCAAATAAGTGACTATTATGGACAAGCTTTATCATCAAGAATTATTCGCGCTGATCGACATTAACAACTGTTATGTCAGTTGTGAACGCGTATTTAACCCAAAATTGAATGATAAGCCTGTAGTCGTGCTCAGTAATAACGATGGCTGTGTCATTTCACGTAGCAATGAAGCCAAGGCCCTGAATATTTCTATGGCAGTACCTTGGCATGAGATTGAACGAGATGCGGTAAAAGCTGGTGTACAAGTCCTTTCAAGTAACTATCCACTTTATGCCGATATGTCACGTCGTTTTTTTGAGATTTTAGGTGAGCACTTTAATGATCATGATCTTGAACCCTACTCGATTGATGAATGCTTTATACGGCTCACGAGCTACGCACAACTTTTCGATATCGAACAATATTGTCGAGAACTTGTGAAAAAAATTGCGCAATGGCTTGGTTTACCGTGCTGTATTGGAATTGGTTATTCAAAAACTCAGGCAAAACTTGCAAACCATTTTGCCAAGAAACGAAAGAGCTTTAATCAGGTCTGTTTTTTGCCCACATTGGACTTATGTAGTCTTGAAGGACTGCTGCTCGAAACACCTGTAGAGGAAGTTTGGGGTATTGGACGAAAAATCAGTAAAAAATTACAGCATTATGCAATTCATAATAGCTTTGACTTAACTTTTGCCAATGAACATTACCTCAGTAAAGAGTTTTCTGTCCTGATTGCACGTACAATTCGTGAACTAAAAGGTCAGTCCTGCATTGCATTAGATGATCCGACATTACCAGCAAAAAACATTCTTTCCTCTCGTAGTTTTGCCAAAGCACTGTCACAAAAAGAGATCATAAAACAGGCAATGATTTTCCATGTCAATCGTGTTCATAAACGCCTGATGCAACAACAACAACTCTGCGCCTGTATCCATGTTTCTTTGTATGAAAAAGTGCCTAAGACACCCCATAAAAAGAGCCATTCACATGCCATAGGCTTAGAGTATGCCAGTGATGATTTATTGGTTTTAAACAAGGCCGCCTTACAGCAAATTGATGTTTTATTTGAAGAAAATGAGAAATATGTGAAAGTTGCTGTCATGCTTTCTGCGCTACATCCAAAAAGCCAGCATATCGATGACTTATGGCAACCGATCCACTTGATTCAACAACGCGAAGAACTGATGAAAACTTTGTACAAAATGAAACATCGTTATGGTTCCGACTGCATCCAGATTGGTTATCAATCCAGCAGCACGGCATGGAAGATGAAACAGCTACATCGTTCGCCACGTTACACCACATGTTGGAATGAAATGTTGACCATTGATGATTCTCTATTCAGCCAAAAACCTTGCAAATGACGCTTTTTGGTCAATTTAGGCTTTAAAAGAAAATAACTGTTATATCGTAAATTTTGTCATTTTTTAACATTGCCAATTATCAGCAAAGTTCGCAATATATGACCCAAGTTCTGGTACTTGCTTTCTACAACAATTCAAAGAAAAAAACAAAAGACTTGTAGGAAATTATGCCATAATAAGCAAACTTTGCAGACATCTTGCAAAGCATTATTGCAAACTTAAAATTGGAGCGTGCTGAATGAGTTCGACCATTTTGGTCATTCATGGACCGAATTTAAACTTACTAGGAAAACGAGAACCTGAAGTATACGGTCATCTCACCCTAGAGGATATCAATCAGCAGCTCATCTCTCAAGCGCAAAAAGCATCAACATCTCTCGATACATTCCAAAGTAATTGGGAAGGTGCCATTGTCGACCGAATTCACCAAGCGCAACAAGAAGGCGTACAGTTTATTATCATCAACCCTGCAGCTTTGACACATACTTCCGTTGCAGTGCGTGATGCCCTTCTTGGCGTGGCAATACCGTTTATTGAAGTGCATTTGTCGAATGTTCATGCCCGTGAAGCATTTAGACATCACTCTTATCTTTCCGATAAAGCCGTGGGTGTAATTTGCGGTTTGGGTGCAAAAGGCTATGCTGCTGCACTCGATTATGCCCTCGAAAAAATTCAACCATCTAAGTAATCATAATCAGGAATACTGTCTCATGGATATTCGTAAAATCAAGAAACTCATCGATTTGATGATTGAATCTGACTTACAAGCGATTGAAGTTAAAGAAGGTGATCAATCGATTGCATTGACTCGTCGTAGTCCAGTCGTTGCTGCAGGAATTGCAGCAATGCCAGCTCCATCAGCAGAAATTCCATCTGCACCGAAATCTTCACCACGTGGTGCTGTTGAAACTTCACCAATGGTTGGTGTGTTCTATGCTGCTCCAAGCCCAGGCGAAGCACCATTCATTAAAGTAGGTCAAACTGTAACTGCTGGCGAAACACTGGGTATTATCGAAGCAATGAAAATCATGAACCCGATTGAGGCGACTCAAAGCGGCGTGATTGAAGAAATTCTTGTGAAAAACGGTGAAGTGATCCAATTCGGTCAACCATTATTCCGCTATCGCGCATAACACCACGGGGACTTACAATGTTGCAAAAAGTTCTAATTGCAAACCGAGGTGAAATCGCTTTACGTATCACCCGTGCTTGCAAAACCTTAGGAATCAAAACCGTTGGTATCTATTCTGATGCCGACAAAGACCTAATGCATTTACGTTTTTGTGATGAAGCGGTCTGCATTGGCCCAGGAGCGAGTAGCGAGAGCTATTTAAATATTCCTGCAATTATTACTGCTGCAGAAATTACAGGTGCAGATGCCATTCACCCTGGTTATGGCTTCTTATCTGAAAATGCTGAGTTTGCTGAAATTGTAGAAACCTCTGGTTTTATTTTTATTGGTCCACGTCCTGAGCATATTCGCTTGATGGGGAACAAAGTATCTGCAATTACCGCTATGCGTAAAGCAGGTGTGCCTACCGTTCCTGGTTCTGCGAATGCTGTAACACCACAAAATGCCCTTGCTGAAGCAAAAGAAATTGGCTTTCCACTCATTGTGAAAGCAGCTTCAGGTGGTGGCGGTCGTGGTATGCGTATTGTAGAACGTGTAGATACACTACTTGAGTCTGTACAAGCAGCTCAACGTGACGCAGAAATGTGGTTTGGTGATGACACGGTTTACATGGAACGCTTCCTACAAAAGCCACGTCACGTTGAAATCCAAGTTCTGGGTGATGGTAATGGTCATGCAATCCACTTATTTGATCGTGACTGTTCTTTACAACGTCGCCACCAAAAAGTATTGGAAGAAGCGCCTGCACCAAACTTACCAGAACAAGCACGTGCAGACATTTTAGAAGCATGTGTGAATGCATGTAAGATGATGCAATACCGCGGTGCAGGTACATTTGAGTTCTTATTTGAAGATGGTGAATTCTTCTTTATCGAGATGAACACCCGTGTTCAAGTTGAACATCCTGTTACTGAAATGGTTACAGGGATCGACATTATTGAGCAGCAATTACGTATTGCCGCAGGTCTTGGACTTGAAATTGCTCAAGAAGATGTTGAATGTAAAGGCCATGCTATGGAATGTCGTATTAATGCGGAAGATCCTTCTACATTTATGCCATCTCCAGGTAAAATCGAGCATTTCTATGCTCCAGGTGGTGCGGGTATTCGCCTAGACTCACATATTTATCAGGGTTATAGCATTCCGCCTTACTACGACTCAATGATCGCCAAGCTCATTGCACATGGTAAAGATCGTGAAACATGTATCGCTCGTATGCGTCAAGCCTTAGATGAAATGATCCTGACTGGAATTAAAACCAATATTCCTTTGCATAAAGATCTAATTCTACAAGACAAAAACTTCTGCAAACATGCGATGGATATTCACTATCTAGAAAAGCATTTGTTGAAGCAACTTGAAGGTCAAGCAGAGAAAGCTGCTTCTTAATTATTGCCCCCGTTATAAAAAAGCCAGTCAATAGACTGGCTTTTTAAATTTATGTGATCTTATTTGTCTACATCAAAATATTCTTAGGGCAAAACACGACGCAATGTTGCAAAACATTGAACGGCTTTTTCATTATTACAGAAATTAATGGTCGTCGGATTTTTCCATTGCACAAAATACTGAGAAATTTCACCAGACTGGTCTTGTTTATATCCAGAGCAATCTGCTTCGTTGTTATCATATTTTACCTGTAACACTAATACAGGAAGTTGAGCACCCGTATCTTTCGAAGCCTGATAATCATAGATTCCCGTAGACCATTCTTGACCACTTTTAATGAATACATCGTTATTACTTTTAAAATTATAGTATTCAATACATTTTTTATTGTTAGGAATTTCCATCCCCCACAAACCTACAATTTCAGGTCGCGTCATAATACGAATTGTATTGGCACCACGATCTGCCTCATCTTGAGCATTTTGCGTTGCAGTGGAACTTTCATTTGCCATGCTCATTGCTGAACATAACATCAAGACCACTGTAAGATATGCTTTTTTCATATAGTTAATCAGCCATTGCATCCCTGCAAATACGTTATCATATTTTTAAGCAAAACCATCACTTATAACCATTTCACTACAATCTATTTGTATAAAAAGATGCGCTTTTACCATCTAGTACTAGCACTTTCTTCTTGGAAATCTATAGAATGATTTCCAACAGCTTTTAAAATCAAAGCGAATATTGAGTATACTTTTATTTTCTTCAATTAGTAGAAAATCATAACGCTTAAATTAAGGATGATTATTTGTAAATGCAAATCAGACAACTTATAACTCCTTCAATTCAACAACAATCTTATGCTTTTTTAATAATCGCAACCGTCATTTTTGCTTGCTGTTTAATTGGTATATTTACACGTCCAATCACTTTTTTAGCCTTATTATGGCCTGCTAATCCTGTGTTATTAGGATTATTCTTACGATTTCCAAAACTCAATAACTTTGGCGGTTGGCTGGGTGCCATTATCGCTTATGCTATTGCAGATTTGATTACAGGTAATTCAATTGAACTTACACTTTATTTAACTATATCGAACTTAATTAGTGTCTCCATCCCTTTAATTCTGGTTCATTTCACAAAACTAAATTATCGTGACTATAATAAGGGCTTAAGCTTTCTATATTTATTCGCCATGTGTACTTTGGGTGGTTGTCTGCTAAGTGCTATTTTTGCAGTTCAGACGATCACACACGTACCAAACAGCTTTATGTCTCCTGAACGTTTTTGGACTGAATTTGGCATGTGGTGGACAGGAGAAATTTTTAACTTTGTGACTTTTCTCCCCTTAATTCTTACATTCCCCACAAGAAAAGAAAGTCAACAATGGATTTTTGAACTCTTTACTGAACCACTAAAAACCAGTGATATTCTGCCTTTTATCGCTATCATCATTTCAGTCGCTTTCACACACATATTTTTTGGCCCAGGTTCATTACTTTATCCCCTAGCAGCCTTAATTTGGGCAGCACTAAGTTATAGATTATTTTCTGTTGCATTTATTAATAGTGTCGTCTGCATAGTGACCTATCATAGCTTAACCTACTTTTACTTATCATCTTCATCTAATGCTTTTTTAAGTACGACCATATCTATTCGTATTGGGTTATGTATGCTTGGAATTGCACCTCTCATTCTGTGTGCAATCAGCCAAAATCGTCAGAAACTTTATCGTCAAGTTCTCGACTATGCCAATCATGACAGTTTAACAAATACATTGAATCGACGGTATTTTCTGGAACAAAGTCAATTATTTATTCAAGAACTCGAGAATAAATCTGTAAGCATTCTCATGATAGATATTGACCACTTTAAGCAAATGAATGACCGATACGGCCATCACGTAGGCGATTTAGTCTTACAACAGTTCGCAAAATTAGTAAAACAAAAAATTAGTTTTGATGACTTATTCGCACGTATTGGCGGTGAAGAATTTACTGTGTTAACGTTGAATACATCACTCGAAGATACAATTCAGTTAGCTGAACGCATTCACCATACCATCGAAACCGCTATTCTAAATATTGAAAATCAGTTTCAAATTCAGATGACCATCAGCATTGGGATTGCACATCAAGCCTTACCTTTATCTGGAACATTGCAACAACTGATTGTTCAAGCAGACCAAGCCCTTTATAGTGCAAAAGCCCAAGGAAGAAATCAGATTATTATTTCAACTAAATGAGTATAAGACAGTAAATCTGGAGTAAAACAATAATGAAGTTTTCGGAATATCAACAGTATGATGGTTTAGGATTAGCTGAACTGGTTGCTAAAAAAGAAGTTCATCCTCATGAATTATTACTTACAGCATTGTTAAGGGCTGCAGAAGTCAATCCCAAGCTCAATGCCATTACCATTCCAATGCATGATTACGCACAAAAACGTTCTCAGCAATCTCTTCAAGGTCCCTTTGCTGGCGTTCCCTTTTTAGTAAAAGATTTATTTCAAGAGTTTAAAGGCTATCCGAGTACCTTTGGTAGCAAAGCATTTAAACGGGCAAATTATATTGCACAAACCAATTCTGAAATTGTTAATCGTTGGGAAAAAGCAGGTATTGTGACGTTTGGTCGAACCAATACACCTGAATTTGGAATAAAAGGCATTACAGAGCCAGAAGCCTGGGGAGCCTGCCGCAATCCATGGAATTTAAAGCACAATAGTGGCGGTTCTTCAGGTGGGTCTGCTTCTGCTGTTGCCGCTAGTATAGTGCCTCTTGCAGGTGCTGGTGACGGTGGCGGCTCAATACGCATTCCAGCTTCTTATTGTGGCTTGTTTGGTCTAAAGCCAAGTCGAGGCCGAACACCATGGGGACCCCATTTAAGTGAAGCTATGCATGGGGCAGCCATGCAACATGTGTTAACTAAATCGGTACGCGATAGTGCAGCCATGCTAGATGCTACACACGGCTCTGAACTCCATTCTCTTTTTTCAATTAAAACACCAGAGCAAAGCTACCTAGAGATTATTCAACACCCACCAAAACAGCTCAAAATTGCCTATAGTGTGACATCTCCAATAGGAACTAAAGTTTCTAGTGAGGCTGAAGCAGCCATTTTACATACTGCAAAGTTACTCGAATCTTTGGGACACATCGTGGTAGAGGCTCAACCGCCTATCAATGGCATGTCGTTAGCGAAAGACTTTATCACCACTTGGTTTAGCCAGTTTGCCTATACCATTCAGGAAACACGATCTCTGTTTAATATTCAAAATGATGATTTTGAACTGGATTCATTAGCTTTGGCTGCATTTGGCGAAACAACAACAGCATTACAATATATTCATAACCTTAATAATTGGGGCCAATATGCAGCACAGATGAATCATTTTTTTGAACAATATGATTTATATCTCATTCCATCAACTGCAACAACCGCACCCAAGAATGGTGAAATTAAAACACCTCTATGGCAAAAACAATTATTGAAAACTCTTCTTAAAATAGGCCAAGCGCATCGACTTGCTGAAGGAAAATTTATTGAAAAAATCATTAAAGAAAATCTGAAGTGGGTACCATTCACCCAATTGGCTAACATTACAGGCTTACCCGCAATGTCCGTTCCACTTTATTGGAACAACAACCAACTGCCTTTAGGCTCGCAATTTGTTGCACCATTCGGACGAGAAGATCGACTTTTACAATTGGCACAACAATTGGAACAGGCCCAACCTTGGGAAAAAAAATATAGTCAAATTAAGATTTAAGCTCAGCTAAATGGTCTTTCTGTACTTTATTGGGCAATCCTGCAACAAAAATTAAGCCCATAAATACAGAAAGTCCAGCAATTATAAAGACATGTTCACCTGAAATTTCAGTCCAGTACTTACCCGCTAATAAACTGCCTGAAGCAACTCCTAATCCCCACATTGTACTGTACAGAGCTTGTCCACGTCCCTGCTGCCCAGACATAAAATTTTCAAAGATAATGCGCATCGCAATCATATGAAAAAGACCAAAACTAAAAGCATGAATCGTTTGAGCAAACAACTGCATCAAAAATATATTCGGGAAAAAGCCGACGATTAACCATCGAATACCCGTGAGTATTAAACACACACTCACCAAAAAACGCCACGAGAATTTCTTAAGAAAAACATTAGCAAAAGCAAACATAATAATTTCTGCTATAACACCAATTGCCCATAAAAAACCAATTTCAGTTGTTGAATAACCAACCTGTTTAAGATAATTACTATAAAAACTATAAAAAGGTGCATGTGATAGCAACATAATAAATTCAATAATGAAAAAGGATGCGACTACTGGTTTTCTTATAATAGGTAACAGTGGTTCAAGTTTCTTCTGTGATTTAGGTGCACTTTTAGGTTCATAAATAGTAAATGACCATAGAAAAGCTAAAAATGAGATACACAGCAATAGAATGGGTAGCATAGAGATCGGGATTATTTCTAATAATGCCCCTATACAAAATACACCCGCGATAAAACCGATAGACCCCCATTTTCGAACTTTGCCATATAACTCGGCCCTTTTATCTCCCAACCAGAATAATGTAACGCCCTCAAATTGCGCTAAAATTGCATTTTGGAAGAAACTAAAAATCAACATCAGCAAAGCAATCGATTGAAAACTATTTGGTATGAGAAAAATTAAGAACCATATACAAGCTTCCATCCAAGTTGCTATTCTAACTAATAACATCCGTTTGCCAGATTTATCAGCCACCCATCCCCATATAAATGGTGCAAAAAAACGAGTAATAATGGCAATAGAAGATAAAATACCAATTTCCTGAAAATTAAAACCTTGGTCTTGTAAATAAAGACTCCAATACGGCATAAATGTTCCAACAATACAATAGTAAAAAAGATAGAAACCACCTAGTTTAGTCGTCATTGGAAGGGTTAGCATCAGGTCATTTTCTCTAGTATTTACAATAGCTTAAATCTTTTTAAAGTTGTATCCGTTTGTACCTGCAATGCTTGGTTAAGAGATAAAAGGTATACAAAATAGTATACAAATCTTTTTAAGAAAATTATTTCAAAATTTGTATACTTTAAAAAATTCGCTATATTTTATCATCTTAGGTATCAGTCACCAAAGATAGAAAGCACTTAAACCAATAATTATATCCGCTTCGATACTCCCCAAATAACAAGCTCATCTAAAAAACAGGTAAACCCTGAAGAGTTAAAGAATATTTATGTGATTTTTGGATATAATTCAAAATTGAACTTTTACGGAATATCTATTGAAATACAATAACTCAACGATACTCCGTGTGCCATAATTAGAAGCTATAATTTCTATCATTACCTAGTTTTGAAAATTGATCTTCCATATCATTAAATGCATCGGTAAAACCATCTAACGAAATTTTGTTCTCAATAAGTTGTTTTTTATTATTCTGGAATCGTGTAAAAGCATAATTTCCACTTTTAAATTGCTTAATCAATTCTGAACCATTTCTAAATAATCCTTCACGCTCTTGAAGGATTCCTTTGTTATCCACATGAATAAAAACTGGATTATCCTTTAAATGTTTTTCACCAATATTTACAATGTATTGATAATTAACATGCAAAATGGAAATAGGTCCTTTACTCATAACACATGCTTTCATATCCTCAAATACTTTGTATTGACATTTTATTTTCCAGCTAGCGCGCCCGAGCAACTTATTCTCGATTAAGTCCATTTCGACATAGTTACTTGATTTAGCATTAACTTTTAAAATTAAATTGGAAATTTGATCTTCAGATGCATTAGTGTTACTAGCTATGATAGAGCTTATAATAAAAAAGATAAAAAAAAATTACGCATAATGAAATCCCCAGTACATTTAAAAAAGCTATAATAATCAACATTTTTTTGATATCTATTGCCTAATGTATCATTTTTAAAAAATAAGTGTGTTTTTTTACAAATAAATCTAAATATGTTGTTTATTACACATTTTTTACTCAAAGTACTCCCAAGTTGCTCTTGTTATGATGTCTGTATTATACAAACTTATAAAATTTGACTACACAGAATAATAAAAAAGCTATATTTTCAAGTATTTTGCTGTCTACATTGTGGCTAATTGATCTTAATCACATTAATATAAAACTTCTAAATTCTCTATGAAGTAAATTTAAAAATTAATGTATTTCCTATTAACACACAACTTAAGGAGTTTCTTAAAATAATAATCCCTCTCTTTCTATAAAGACTTTATTAATATTTATCGTCATCACATCAATCTATATCTTTTTAAAAATGCTAAGTTATTTACATATAACTATTAATTCTACTCATAAGCTCATCAAAATTAAAATCAACAGCCTATGTTTCCTCCTGATAATCCTAGAAGTACTAATGTGTTTACACTAAAAATTAAATTTGTACTTTATATTATTTAGCACTGCACATTCAGAAATTTTTTATATTTTAATCAATAGAATACAAATTAAAATATGAATAAAAAATTATCAAAAAAAACATACAAGGTGGTTTTCAAATTTATTAATAACCAGTAAGCTTCAAACTATTTTTCAAT
>NZ_VXLD01000020.1:0-32677 GCF_008867985.1 Acinetobacter tandoii | reverse complement strand
TAAATAATTAATTAAAATAATAAATTCTAACCTGAATCGCGGATAAGAAATTGACTTGAAAAAGAGAAGGACTAGAGCCATCAGTTGAGTTACCACACCAAACTTAAAGCTCTAGTCCTGATGTTCAATAGTACCGAATTATTCTGCATAATTGATGATTTCTTTCTAAAATTTGAATCAATCTATTGGAATTTCTTAAAGCAGAATCTTCGATGCTCAAGAGTTCGCCCTGCTCAGCTCAGTATTTCTGAAATTACCTTTATTGCAATTTGGTATAAGTGCTCTCATTTCAATAATTTCAAAGCATTCTTCACAGCGTTAAAATATAACAATAGCCATCTATTTAAACATCTACCATGTTATCAACGCATGATTCATCTGATGAATACACATCAACTGGCTTTACATGCCCTACATTTTGCTTTGATGAAAGATCAGCAAAGCAATTATTTAATGGTGGAGCAACTAGTCAAAGGAATGACTGCAAAATTGTATGCTGATCGCAGCTATATTAGTCATGAGCTTAAGAGATGGCTTAAAGATCAAGATATTGATTTGATGACCTATCATCGTAAAAACATGCAAGTGATTAAATTATCAAAAGCGGATAACTACCACTTAAAACAACGTAATAAAATAGAAACATTATTCAGCTTGCTAAAAGGGACATACAACTTAGTCACGAGCAAAGCACGGAGTATTACAGGTTATTTGACAGGCATTTATGCTTCTCTGTGCGCTTATCAACTTTGTCATCAAAATAAGCCAATGATTTGTCTTATGGAAACATCGGCTTAAACAGGATTCGGGTTAAATTCTAAGTAAGTAAAGTGGGGTGCATGTGAAGCGAACCAAGTCGGAAAAGTTATTTGAAGAAATTTTGGAGCGAAAGCAAATTAAGTTTAACCGTATTTTGGAGGATGAAACTAAAACTCCTGATTATGAAATTATTCTCAATAGCATGAAAACCTATTGGGAAATTAAAGAACTATTTGAAAATGATGATTAGAAGGAATTACGAAAACAAATTGATCAAGGTAAAGTATTAACTCTTGATATACATTCAAAGGGTTTAGAAAATCAAATTAAGAAAGCCAAAAACAATTTAGGGGTTATAGAGTAGAAAACCAACCTTATATTATTGTAATTGCTGATTGTAGGGATTTTTTCTTTAAGGACTTTAATATTCTTTTGTCCCTAAAAAGCCTGATTATTGGTAAAGGTCATTATAAAGAAAATGAACAAGAACATTTAACCGAAATATACTGCGAGTTAGGTTTGTTTACACATTATGGTAAATACATTAGTGCCATAGCCTTTTTACAAGAAAATCAGAAAGACCTAATTTTCTTGCATAATCCACGTGCAATTTATCCACTTTTAAATGAGCCTTTAATTTCCCTGTTTAAGCATCATGAGTTTGTACAAATAACTGATCATGAACATATTTGGGTTAAATATCTAAAAAAATAGCTCAAACTTTACTTATTCTAGAAATTGAACTTGATTTATCTACTTAAAATCAACAAAGTGACAATCAGTTTAACCTTACAAATATTATTTCTTTGTCATTTTTAGGTGCTCTAAGATCATGCTGATTGTGAAAGGATCGACCAATTTATTCAATTATTAATAAAACTTTGTATGACTTTTACTAAAACTATGCTATAAAAATACTAATAGGCATAAAAATTGCTTGTATTTATTGATTAATAATGAGTAGGGTGATATGAAGTTATCGGTTGGACTTAAAGTTGCGAACTCATTGTCGTTAACTCCTCAGTTGCAACAGGCCATTCGTTTGCTTCAATTGTCTAGTTTAGAGTTGGAACAAGAAATTCAAGTTCAACTCGACAGTAACCCATTATTAGAAAAAGTAGAAGAGCAAAATAGTGTTGAAAGTTTATCAAGCTTAGAAAAAGAACATGATAATAGCGATTTAACCAATGAATTAAATGCAGATCATCTACCAGATGATCTGCCCGTCGATACGGATTGGGATGATGTTTATACCCACCAATCAACTAGTTTGGGCAGTCCTGAATTTGAAGAGCGAGAGGATAATCGTCAAGGTCATATAGGCTTAAAAGAGCATATGCTTGAGCAAATTAATTTACTTCATTTTTCTCAGATTGATCGTTTAATTGCCTACTGCATTATCGACTCATTAGATGATAAGGGGTTTTTGGATGTAGAGATTTCAGAGATTACGGCATCAGTCCAACATCTTTTGGCATCTATGGATTATGATGAAGTTATCGAAGATGATGAAGTTATAGTGGTTTTAAAGCATATCCAACGTCTTGATCCAATTGGGATTGGCGCTAGAAATCTGGCTGAATGTTTAATGGTTCAACTAGAAAGTTTACCTGTACAAACGGCTTATCGTCATGAAGCGATAATTTTACTTAAACATTATGAATTGCTGATTTCGAATGAACTGGCTAAGTTGCTTAAACAAACGGGGTTAAATACTGACCAACTCAAAGCTGCGGTAAATTTATTAAAAACATTAAAAGCACATCCAGGACTTGAGTTTGAGGATAAAGATTCTGATTACCAAATTCCTGATGTGGTGGTCATGAAGCGCAATGATCATTGGCAAATTCAGTTAAATCCTGATGTGATGCCTAAATTAAGAGTTAATTTATTTTATGCCAATATGATTCGCCGAGCTGATCAAAGTGATGAAAATCAATATTTGCGTAATCAAATGTTGGAAGCTAAAAACTTCATTAAAAGTGTAGACGAACGCCATAAAACCTTGTTGAAAGTGGCTTCTTGCATTGTTGAGCATCAAAAAGCCTTTTTAGAAATCGGTGCTGAAGGGATGAAACCTTTGGTGTTGCGTGATATTGCAGAAGAAGTTGAGTTGCATGAGTCAACAGTCTCGCGCGTGACAACCAATAAGTATATGTTGACTCCGCGTGGGTTATTTGAATTGAAGTATTTTTTTTCAAGTCACGTGGGTACAACATCGGGTGGGGAAGCCTCTTCTACAGCCATTCGTGCGAAAATTAAGAAAATGATTGCCGAAGAGAATGCACGTAAGCCATTGTCCGATAACGCGATTGCGAATATGTTGAAGGAAGAGGGAATTGATGTGGCACGGCGTACGGTTGCAAAGTATCGTGAATCGTTACATATTCCATCTTCTTCCGAGCGAAAAGTCTTGATCTAAAATTTAAAGTATGGCTATTCTAGAGATTCATTATGACGAAATAATGAATCTCTTTTTTATTTTAAAGGACTGTTGAAATGGCTTGATCAGATTGTGCAGATTCTTTTCTGGCTGTGAAACATTTCGGCTGTATCTTTGCTAATCCTAAAAGAAGGTGAGGGATAGAATTATGCAAATAACAATTCGTGGTCATCATTTAACTATCACCCCTGCAATCGAAGAAAATATTCGTGAAAAATTTGCCCAAATGACGAAACATTTAGATCAAGTCAATAGTATGCAGGTGAAGCTGTCCAAAGATCATCAAATCGACAAACATTCTAAAAAAGGTAGCTCGAATCATATTGCGGAAGCCATCATTCGCTTACCGGGTATAGAGTTGTTTGCACAGGCCACGGCAGATGATATGTACACTTCAATTAAAAAATTGACGGAAAAATTAAAACGACAATTACATAAACATCGTGAATTACAAATAGATCATGCACCAGTTTTAGCTTAATCTGGATTCCGATCTGAGGAGGTTTTGATAAACCTCCTTTTTTTATCTATAAAAATTGTGCAATGAATGCTTTATTTTACTTGATTTATAGTAAAATGGCGGGTTTTACACCATTGGTCCTGTATAGAGGTCTTTGTCATGAATAGTGATCAGCTCACTGAAATTTTGAAAACTGCTTTTCCTGAAGCTGAAGTGGCAGTTAGTGGGCAAGCGGGCAAGTTTGATCTTCGAATTGTTGATGATCAGTTTGAAGGAAAACGTCCTGTTGCGCGTCAACAGACTGTTTACGCTCCGTTGAACTCTTACATTGCAAGTGGTGAAGTCCATGCTGTGACCATTCGCGCAATGACAAAAGAAGAATGGCGCAAAGCTAGCCTTTTTGGAGCTTAAAAATTAATGGATAAATTTTTGATTCAAGGTGGTGTTAAGCTCGAAGGTGAAGTTCGAATTTCGGGTGCAAAAAATGCTGCCTTGCCATTGCTTGCAGCGATGATTTTGGCAGATTCGCCGATCAAATTGACCAATGTGCCGCATTTAAAAGATGTAAATACCTTAGTGAAGTTGATTGCAGGTTTAGGCATCACCATGACTTATGAAGGTGATACGGTTACTGCGGATACGTCTACTTTAGATAACCAGTTTGCACCTTATGAATTGGTTAAGACCATGCGTGCTTCAATCTTGGTGCTTGGCCCTTTAGTTGCACGTTATGGTAGTGCGAAAGTTTCTTTACCAGGTGGTTGTGCAATTGGTTCACGCCCAGTAGATCAGCACTTAAAAGCACTTGAAGCTTTAGGCGCTGAAATTGAAGTTGAAAATGGCTATGTGCTTGCCAAAGTCGATGGTCGCTTAAAAGGTGGTGAAGTTGTCTTTGATATGGTGACCGTAGGTGGTACTGAAAATATCTTAATGGCGGCAGTTTTGGCGGATGGTGTCACCACCATACGTAATGCTGCACGTGAACCTGAAATTACCGATCTTGCGAAAATGTTGATCAAGATGGGGGCGAAAATTGAAGGTTTAGATACGGATACATTAATTGTAACTGGTGTAGAAAGCTTACATGGTTGTGAATATGCCGTTGTAGCCGATCGTATTGAGACAGGTTCATATTTAGCTGCTGCTGCGATTACGGGTGGTCGTGTGAAGACCACGCATACTGATCCAAGTTTAATGGAGTCAGTGTTAGAAAAGTTTGAAGAAATGGGTGCGGAAGTCACCCGTGGTGAAGATTGGATTGAACTGGATATGATGGGCAAACGTCCTAAAGCAGTGAGTTTCCGTACATTGCCGCATCCAGAGTTTCCGACAGACATGCAAGCACAGCTCATGGCCGTAAACGTGATTGGTCGTGGTTTTGCGACTATTTCAGAAACGATTTTCGAAAACCGTTTTATGCATGTGCCTGAGTTGTCTCGTATGGGGGCAAATATTGAAGTTGAAGGAAATGATGCAATCGTAACAGGTGTTGAGAAGCTTTCTGCGGCACCCGTGATGGCAACAGATTTACGTGCATCATTCTCTTTGGTTTTGGCTGCATTGGCTGCTGAAGGTGAAACATTGATTGACCGTATTTATCATATTGATCGCGGTTACGAAGATGTTGAAGCAAAATTACAAGGTTTAGGTGCTCAAATTAAGCGAGTAAGTGCATGAGTGACATGAGAAACGATGATCCTAATTTCAATGTAATGGGCAATTTTGATCATGGTTTAACATTGGCATTAAGTAAGGGGCGTATTCTCAAGGAAACTTTACCCTTACTTGAAACAGCGGGTATCAATTTACTCGAAGATCCAGACAAATCCCGTAAATTGATTTTTCCGACCACACATAAGCAAGTCCGTATTTTAATTTTACGTGCTTCAGATGTGCCGACCTATGTAGAAAATGGTGCGGCAGATATTGGTGTTGCGGGAAAAGATGTGCTTATGGAACATGGCGCGCAAAATGTCTATGAACCATTAGATCTTAAAATTGCCAACTGTAAATTGATGACGGCTGGTAAGGTCGGCATGGAGCGTCCGAAAGGTCGTCTGAAAATTGCAACTAAGTATGTCAATTTAACGCGTCAATACTATGCTAGCTTAGGTGAGCAAGTCGATGTGATTAAGCTTTATGGATCTATGGAGCTAGCACCTTTAGTTGGTTTGGGTGATTACATTGTCGATGTGGTTGATACCGGAAATACCTTGCGTGCCAACGGCTTAGAGCCATTGGAAGAAATTTGTAAAGTGTCTTCGCGTTTGATTGTGAATAAAGCCAGTTTTAAGCGTAAACAAGCCTTGTTAAATCCGATTCTTGCACAGTTAGAAATAGCAGTTGAAGAACGTCAAAAGGCAAAACAAGCGTAATTAAAATGATATTCTAAAACCGCCCTTTGGGGCGGTTTTTTAATTTTTCAGTAAACAGAATAAAATCATGATGTTAATAAATGACTGACTTAACGATATATGAATGGTTTAATGTGCTAGCACTTTTTTAATAATGAAGAGCCATATGAAAACTCCAGAACAAAGAAAGCAAGCATCTATTTTAAAATTACAATCACAATCTGTGCCTTATATTGACTGGCTACCTTATATTGAAGCTGCGGATGAGATTGAACCAAGGTCAGCAGAACAAATTGCAAAACGAGCAATTGCGTGTCTATTGGTAATTCAGGCTGCTTGTGATCTTAACCATGATCAGTTTGATGATGAAACTCAAGCCTTTATCATAGAACTCATACAGAAATTTGATGTTTGGTCTGAATTGACGCCAAAAGAGCTGGCAATTATTCATCGTGAGGGCACGACACAAGATGTAATTAATATGATTTGGAAATATGAAGCCTATTGGACGTTACTTTGGGCACTCGGTGTGGTCGAAGAGCTAAATTATCCTGCAAACATTGCAGATTGTGATTTTGCGATTCAGGCCGTTTCTTCATGTGACTCTTTTGATGCATTTATGGCACAAGTAAAACTGAGAGATATTGAAGAATTATTAGATGAAGCGGATTTGATCTATCGTTATGACTGGGCATGTGTCGATGCTAGACTTAAACATCAGCAAGCACCAGCGGGTTTAAATGCGTCGGTTGTATTAGAGCGGCACGGTGCTTTAAATTGGTTAATACAGCGCGATGGTGATTGGGATCATCCCGATGTGAACACTTAATTCAACCTTTTTATATTGATGAAAGTGATTTCCGATGGGACTAAGTTGAAATGCTGATGTTATCTTGCCCACAACTTCATGGAAACAAGGTAAACTAACGCTTTCCAATTCAAACCTTGTGGGTAAATTGATGCGACGTTTATCGACTCAAGATCAAAACTTCAAGCAAGCTTTTGCTGACTTGTTAGCTTTTGAAACTGTAAGTGATCCTGAACTTTTAAAAACCGTAGATCAAATCATCGCTGATGTTCGTCAGCACGGTGATGCTCATGTTCTAAAACTTACCCAACAATTCGATCGACATCCAGCGCATCAATTTTCAGATCTAGAATTAACCCAAGCAGAACTAAAAGCTGCATTTGAGGGTTTAAACTCGGAAGTGCGTGAAGCACTTGAGTTTGCCGCAGAACGCATTCGCGAATTTCACCAAGCGCAAAAACAAGAAGGCTGGACTTATGTTGATGCTTTGGGTAATACCTTAGGTCAAAAAGTAACCCCTTTAGATCGGGTGGGTATTTATGTGCCTGGGGGGTTGGCTTCATATCCATCTTCTGTATTGATGAATGCTGTACCAGCTCATGTGGCAGGTGTACCTGAAATTATTATGGTGGTTCCAGCACCAAATGGTGAGTTGAATCCATTGGTATTAGCCGCGGCTTATTTGGCTGGTGTGACACGTGTATTTACTATTGGGGGGGCGCAAGCAGTTGCTGCCTTGGCTTATGGTACAGAAACAGTTCCATGTGTAGATAAAATTACTGGACCCGGTAACCGTTTTGTCGCTGCTGCGAAACGTGCAGTGTTTGGCCAAGTTGGCATTGACATGATTGCAGGTCCTTCAGAAATTTTGGTGTATGCTGAGGGTGAAAATGATGCGAAATGGTTGGCAATGGATGTATTGTCCCAAGCCGAGCATGATACCGTCGCTCAAGCCATTTTCATTACGCCTGATGAGCAACTACTGAATGAGGTTGCTCAAGCCGTAGAAGAGCATTTAGCCGTATTGCCGAAAGCTGAAATTGCACGTACTTCAATTGCAAATCGTGGGGCTTTGGTCTTGGTTAAAGACCGTCAAGAAGCGATTGATCTTATTAACCAAGTAGCACCAGAGCATCTAGAACTGTGTCTAGATGAAGCACAAGAAATGGCAGAAGATATTCGCCATGCAGGTGCAATCTTTATGGGACGGTACACTCCAGAAGCGATTGGTGACTATTGTGCTGGGCCAAACCACGTTTTGCCAACTTCAGGTACAGCGCGTTTTTCATCGCCACTCGGTGTATATGATTTTCAAAAACGTTCAAGTTTGATTTTGTGCTCTAAAGCAGGGGTAAAACCGCTGGCAAAAACCGCTGATATCTTGGCTCAGCAAGAGAGTTTAGATGCTCATGCTCGCTCAGCACGCTACCGTTATCAAGATTAGGTTTGATATTCCCTTCTACATCTCATATGGAGAAGGGAGCATCTTGAGCAGACAGAACTCTAGAGCTTGAGTTTAATATGATTTGTCCAAAGTCTGATTTACAGTCTAAATAAGGTTTAGGTAGAGTTAGAACAGCAATGTTAGAGATGTATGCAGGATTCAATCCATCAAGCAACATTAAAAACTTTTGCCTCAGCTTAGATGAGTAGTCTTGGACACAAAAAGATAAGAGAAATGAAGATGTCAATCACTACTGAACAAATGCGTTTTTGGAGCCCTGAAGTACGTGAATTAGAACCGTATGTACCAGGCGAGCAACCCAAAATTCAAAATTTATTAAAATTAAATACCAATGAAAATCCATACCCACCATCCCCGAAAGTCGTAGAAGCTGTTCAAGCGGTACTAGTAGATTCTGCGGATGCCTTACGTTTATATCCAGATCCTGATGCTTCCGCTTTAAAGCAGGCGATTGCTAAACAACAAAATGTTGCATTGGAAAATGTTTTTGTCGGAAATGGTTCAGACGAAGTTTTGGCACATATCTTTAAGGCTTTTTTTGTCCAAGATAAACCCATCCTTTATCCTGATATTACCTACAGTTTTTACCCTGTTTATAGTCAATTTTTTGGTGTCAAAACCAAAGTTTTACCCTTGAATGATGCTTTTGAGATTGTGGTAGATGATTATAAGCAAGCCAATGGCGGCATTATTATCACTAATCCTAATGCACCAACCAGTATTGCCTTAGGTTTGCAAGCCATTGAAGAAGTCTTGCAAGCCAACCCTGATTCAGTGGTGGTAATTGATGAAGCTTATGTCGATTTTGGTGCTGAATCTGCTGTTAAATTAGTGGAAAAATATGAGAATTTGGTGGTTTGCCAAACCACATCTAAGTCTCGTTCACTGGCAGGTTTACGTGTTGGTTTTGCCATTGCACAACCGCATTTAATTGCTGCATTGGAAGCAGTGAAAAATAGTTTCAACTCTTATCCAATGGATCGCTTTGCGATTGCCGCAGCCGTGGCCTCTTTTGAAGATCAGACCTATTTTGAACAGCAATGTGAAAAAGTCATTCGTAGTCGTGAAAAATTGGTTAATGAACTACAAGAGATTGGTTTCGTGGTATTGCCATCTAAAGCCAATTTCATTTTTGCATCTTTACCGAATAAAGATGCAGGTGAGTTAGCTGCTGAATTACGTGCGTGTGGCATTATCGTGCGTTATTTCAATAAGCCACGCATTAATCAATTCTTGCGTATTACCATTGGTACCGATGAGCAAAATCAGCGTTTGGTTGAAACCTTAAAGCAAGATATTCTGGCTTAAGATTGCGGCTTCTGCCATGTGTTGAGCAAATCCAGCATGGCAGAAACTTTATCAAAACATTCTTGATATTCAGCATCGCAGTCAGAGGCAATCGTGATGCCACCGCCTGCCCACAAAGAAATATCTTGTTGATATTTCTGAATAGAACGAATCAAAATATTCCATGAACCTGTGCCATTAAAATTAAAATAACCCAAAGATCCACAATAAGCCCCACGTGGCGCGCCTTCTAATTCCTCAATAATTTGCATGGCACGAATTTTAGGTGCACCTGTAATGGAGCCACCAGGTAGCGCTGCCAATAACACATCTAAAGCTTTTACGTTTGGCTTCAGGGTTGCTGTAACCTCACTGACCATATGATGAACCTGATTAAATGATTCAATTTCAAATAATTTAGGTGTTTTAACTGTACCCGTTTCTGCATAAACACTTAAATCATTACGTAACAAATCTACGATCATGACATTTTCAGCCTGATCTTTAGGAGAGTGTTGCAATTGGTGTTTAGATTGCGCATCGCGCTCTGCATCTGCATAACGTGGCATAGTGCCCTTAATCGGTTTAGTTACCAGTTTTTTTTCTGCTAAAAATTCGATAAAAAGCTCAGGAGAGCAGCTCAGTAATTCGAAGTCTTCAGTTTTTAAATAACCTGAATAAGGTGCATCCGTTAACTGCCAGAACTCTTGTGCCACAGAGAGTAAACGCCCTTCAGCTTGTCCTTTAAATTCTTGGGTCAGGTTAATTTGATAACAATCACCAGCCTTAATATATTCTTGAACTTGTGTAAAAGCTGCTTGATATTGTTGTTTATTCCAACGTGCATGACAGCTTTGAGTAAGCTGTAATTGGGGACTTGACGATGTCGATTCTAATTTATTTTGAATGAATTCGAAAAGTTGTTCAGCTTCTGGCTCATGACTATAAAAATACCAAGCATCATCCTGAAATTTTAAATAAGTTTGAAATACCCCAAGCCATAAACTAGGTTGATTTCTTGAGTGAATATTCACGTGTTGTGCACTGGCAAAATCATAACTGATAAAGCCCATGAGGCCACCCTGAAATCCATCAGAATTTACCTGAATATCTTCGGACTGATTGAAGCTTAAATTTGATTCAATCTGTTCATATTGGTCAATCTGTTTTCTTTGGTAAGTTTGACAGATGCCATTTTTTACACATTCAAATTGATTTGGGAGAAAAGCAATGACCGGGCTTTGATTATTTTTTAAATAAATTAAATGCGGAAGATCATCTAGACGTAGAAGAATTTCTTGAACGTTAACAGGTTGATTGAAAATAATATTTTTGAAAATAGAGGGGGTGGTCATATGCTTAATAAAGCTGGCATTAAAACAATATTTTATATTTTACTCGAATGTGAAAGAAACAACATAGTAAATACCGTTTGTCGGCAAGATTCAGATTGCGACCAACAGCAGTTGAACAAAAAATAACAGACCTATAACGTTATGGGTGCCAACGGATCACTCAAGGAACTATGTACTGTTGTCGAAAAACAAATAAAACAACAGATACATCGAGTGGTTGACATTAAAGAAAAAGAATACTCTTGGGAGAGTGGAACATGAAAAAATTGACTAAACTTGTTTTAGTTTCTTCAATGGCTATTAGCGCGAATGCGATGGCTATGCAAGCAATGGATGATGCTTCATTAAGCGCGGCAACGGGTCAAGATGGTTTAAATATCGGTATTGGCATTTCTAAAGTCGAAATTGAAAAATTATTCATTCATGACAATGACGGTCTTGCAACAGCGGGATTGGGTGGTACTTCAACTGCTGGTGCCATTGTAATTAAGGGTAATGGTACAGGTGCTACGGCAACCAAAGGTATTGTGATTGGTGCTAACTATGATAATGCGGGTGCATACTTACTTGCTTCACGTAACCTTGCAGATTTAACGATTGACACTGATGCAGGTACTTCAGGAACAGGTGGTGCATTCCTGAACATTGGTGCACAAGTTTCTGGCTTAGATATTAAAATTGGGGAAATTGGCGTAACAGGTTCAGGTGCGCTTCCAACAGCAGCTTCAACCAACATTCGTCGTGGTGGAGATGATGCTAACTACAATGCAATTTTATCTGGTTTATCTTTAAAAACAGGTCCTATGTCTGCCAATATTCAATTGGGTGCAGCACCACAAGGGGCGATGGTTAAGTTGAATGCGAGTATGATTGGTGGTTTAGAAATTACTAACCTCGGTATTTTGGATAATTCAACAAAACAAGGTACGGGTGATGGTACTGCTGGTAACCGTGCAGCAGGTCAAATCTTCGTTGACAGCATTAAAGTTGCGGATGCTAATGCGAAAGATTTAACCTTGAATCAATCAATCAGTGTGATTGGTACAGAAGGTGCAAACAAAGGTTATTTACGTATTATCAGCTCTAGCGGTGCAGTAGATAACTATGTGAAAGGTGTACATTTGGGTAGTCAAGCTGCCGCATCAATTGGTGATGTGGAAGTACAAGGTTTACAAACCTATTTCAGCCCATCTTTAGGTGTTTACACACCAGGTGCAGTGATTACGATTTCTGGTCACTAATCCTTTCGTAGAAAAAGCGCGTGAATTCACGCGCTTTTTTTTTACAAAAAACCATTCAGTTCATCTAAAAATGTAAGAAAAAGCTGTTTCTTTTTTGAAAAAACAGGTATGTTGTCAAAATACAAGGAAGTATAGAGTTTTTACTCTAGAAAAATAATAAATTTCAGGCACGTCATGCCGAACACCAGAAAGTTAGGGAATATGTTAGAGATCGCATTGGGCTCGGCATTGATGTATTATTTTGCCACACAAGCCTTTGAAATAAAAGAAAAACCTCCTGAGGCAGTTTATTACACTGAAACATTGGATTCACGGCAAGATTCCTTTACCCGCATGCACCGTGAAACCGTTCAAATTCAACCTGCATTAATCGATCAATTTCGTGGCATTGTACGTCAAGCCTATGACTATAGCTGTGGATCTGCTGCCTTAACGACGCTGCTCAATGGTTATGTTGGCACACAGTTGACGGAACAACAGACCATGACTGGCTTACTTAAGTTCGGTGAGTCTGAGCGGATTATTGAGCGTCGCAGCTTTTCACTACTGGATATGAAGCGTTTTGTTGCTGCACTTGGTTTAGAAAGCGGGGGGTATAAAGGTGAATTCTCAGATTTAGTTGCGCAAGGACAGCCAGCCATTGTTCCAATTTCTTATGCGGGGTTTAAACATTTTGTGGTGTTTAAAGCCTATAAAGATGGCCGCGTTTATGTGGCAGATCCTGCATTGGGAAACATTAGTTTTGATGAGGAACGCTTTAAACAAGTTTGGGAAAATAACACTTTATTTCTAATTAGTGTTCCACCAGAACAACGTAAAAATTTATTGGCATTACAGGATAGTGATATGCGCCATGTTGAGGATGCAACAGTAAACCGTTATGCACTGGTTGATATTCAATATCCTCAGTTTTATATGGAAAAACTGGCGGATCGTGGGGCAACGATCTCAAGAATTGTCAATAATAACCCAGAATCAGAGATGAACGGCCAATATGTCGATCAACATTTACGCCTATATTACAAAAGCAAATAGAGCGGTTTAAAGCAAATAAAAAAAGAATAGAGTGGACGGAAATGAAAAATCAATGGATGAATAAAACTTTATTGGTGCTGAGTATTCAAATTTTGATGGGGACTGCTTATGCAGCCGATACGACAGCTGAAACACAGGGAACAACCGTTGGAGCTCAAGAAACAGCAGTTGCATCAAGTGTAGAAACCAATACTACACCACCACAACAAGCTTCGAGTGCCTTGCAACAACAAGAAGGTGATGCGACTAAACAGACCAATCTTGAAGAAGTATTTACTTCAAATGAGCGTCAATATTCTTTAATTAAAAAAGGGGATATTTCTGCATTTTATGATGTGGATTATACCTATTATCGCGATACCCAATTAGATTTAGAAATGGCACAAGGTAGTCTGTATCAATTACGCGTACAGGAAAATGCCAGCCACACCTTGACCAATACTTTTACTGTACAGTACGGGATACTCGATAATTTAACTTTCACGGCTTCATTACCTCTCGTTGCAAAGACGGATAATTTAAAAGATACCTCTACCGCAGGCTTAGGGGATATCTCTTTAGGTACACGTTGGGAACCGTTCCCGCTTAAAACTGGACGTTTACCTTTAATTTTATTTGGAAACATCTCGACCAAAACAGGCGATAGTCCTTATGAAATTAATCCAACTTCCGACTTAGCTACTGGTAAAGGTTATTATTCAGCAGGTGTAGGTGCCAGTACACGTAAGTATATTGATCCTGTAGTACTTTTTGCTTCTGTATCAGCGAACTATGGTTTCAAAGAGTCAGGTTTAGATCAGCGTCGTGGTCCGCGAGTCATTGAAGAATTTGATCCTGGTATTAGCGGAGGTTTTTCATTCGGTTTCGCCTATTCATTTAACTATGATGTGTCTATGACGATGTCATACCAGCAGAGTTTCAATACGGGTGCAGAATTTACATATACCTCGGGTGAAAGTTACTCACCAGCCGATCAGACCAGTTCAACCTTTGCGATTTCATTGGGCGTACGTGTGTCACCAGAAACCATTGTGAATGGCACCTTAGGCATTGGCTTAACTGAAGATGCACCCGATGTCTCTTTAGGTTTGTCCTTCCCATTAGATATTGCAGGTTTCGGTAAAAAAATCAGCTAAGAGGGCAGTCGCATGTACAAGGTACGACTTAGCCCGTTAGTTTCAGCGATAGTTTTATCGGGCTGTTCAAGTATGGCTTTTGCTCAACTCGGGCAAAATTTGTCAGTAGATATTCGATCACTTGCGATGGGGAATGCGGTCACAGCCGATCCTCCAGGGGTAAGTGCGGTACATTATAACCCTGCGGCATTGACGAAAATTGAAGGTTTGCAAACCGATGTACAGGGGATTCTGGCAGACTTTAATATCAAACGTCAGTATTCAGTACCTGAAGGCTATAACGTTTTTGGTTATTCAGATGACCCTTTGGTGTGTAATGATGGTCCTGAAGTGGCTTCAGACATCTGTACAGATTACAAAGGCTCTGTAAATGGCGATGTAGAATATATCAGCCTGTATGTGCCTTTTTTAAAGAAAGTCGTCGATTTAGGTGAAGGTATGCCTATGCTTGCACCAACAGCGGGTGCAGCATATAAACCGCCTGGTTCGAAAACCACTTTTGCCACAGCATTTTATGCACCCTTAGTGGCTGGATTTGGTGCAGAAAATGGCAATCCAAGTAACTTTATGGGACAACAGGTGGCATTGGAGCGCTTTACCTATTTGTCACCATCGATCGCCTATGAAGTCAATGATGAACTTTCCATTGGTGCATCTGTGGGCATGTCTTATCAAGCTTTTGCCTTAAAAACAGATTTGCGTTTCCCGAATGAAATGATTGGGATGTTACGCATGATTGATGAGGTGGTTTGTACCCCATTTAAAGACAACTCGGATGTGATTACCGATATTTTATTACTCGGGATTTGTAATGCTCAAGAAGGAATGAATCCATTTGGCCGTTTTGGTCGGATGGAAGTCGCGATGGAGCAATCATTGAGTCCGAGTTTTAACCTTGGGGTGATGTGGGAACCCACCGACGAATTTAGCTTTGGTATGGTGTATCAAAGTGCTTCAAAAATGCGTTTGAAGGGGAAATACACGATTGATAACTCAAAAGCGCCACGTGAATTAATCAATGGTTTGATGTCTTCGCCTACAGGGCAGATTCTTGCGGCAATTTTAGGCTTTCCGCAAAGTATTCCTGCGACTGAATCAGGTCTAGTGTCGATGGATTTTGAATATCCACAGCATATTCAGGCAGGGATCAAATATATGCTTCTGCCCGATTTACAAGTCAATGTGGATGTGGGCTGGACAGATTATCGCGCATGGGACAAGTTCAAATTTGAGTTTGACCGTTCTATCTCGGCATTAAAAATTGCCAAACTCCTTTCGCCAGAGATTACTGACAACAGTTTGTCATTGCCTTTGAAGTTTGATTCACCTTGGAACTATGGCATCGGGATTGAATATTCGGCAACTGATCGTTTGAAGTTGCGTGCTGGATATGAACCAAGAACCAGCGCCATCCCTGATGACAAACGAAATACCATGGTGCCTATTAATAATGCGCAATTATTTGGTTTGGGTGTGGGTTATCGCTTCGATGCCGATACAGACTTAGATTTATCCATTGGTTATTTACGCAGTAAAGACAGTATTCCTGCCAATACCAGTACTTTATCGAACCAAACTGGGGTGAATAATATTTTACTCAACCCATACGCGGGCTTAAACGTAAAAACCGAAACCAATATCACTATTTTAGGCTTGAGTTATCGTACAAAATGGTAAGACAAAACAATAAAGCTAAGCGGTTTACGTGGGTGTCATCATCGACTTGGGTTTTATGTGGGATGATGGCACTGTCTGTAAATGCGGGTGAGTTTTATACCATCATTGGGCCAGATGGTCGTCCAATGGTGATTCCACGTGTGCCTGCTGAAACCCAAAAAGTGGAAGCTCAATCTCAGGTTGAGCTTCCATCAAAGCAAAAAACAGAACGAGAAAAAATGAAAGTAAAGGATGTACCGTCTGTTCAGGTGGTTCAACCGATGCCAAAAGTACAAGTTGTTGTACCACCAACTGTTGCCGTTGAAAAAGTTGAATCTCAAGTAAAAACTAAACCTCAACTTGCTGAAGTGCAAAAAAATCCTGTCGTAGTACAGTCAGAAATAGTTGATAAAAGTAAATCTATTCCATCAACAGATCATGCAAAAATAATAAACGATGTTGAGCCACAAGTCGCTGTAACAGCAAAATCTACTGAAATTCCAAAACAAGTGAATGAGCAGCTCAGTCAGCAAATTACCACGCCTCAAACACCGCCTGTGGAATTTGTTCAATCCGCTGTAACTCAGAAAGCAACTTCTGCACAGGTTGAGCGAGCACTTCATAAAATTGAAACCAATGTGGCCATTGAAAAAGCCACACAATTAAAAAGCAAACAAGAAACCAGTTCGATGTCTTCCGAACCCTTGCAAGATGGATTTTTAGACATCAATGGGGATCGTTATGTGAAAAATGAATATTTAGAAGGGAAAGAATTTAATTTAGAAAATAAAAAACGCTTTTATGTCATGCCTGAAGGTGTGATGGATAAAGAATTAGGTCCACCTCGTTTGCAAGTGGTTGAACGTGAAAAAGGGGTGAATCAAGGTGTACTTGACCGATTATTTAAGAAGAATAATCCAGTTGAAAACTCAGTGATTACTTTATCGACCCAGTATTATCCCATTGCAAAAGATCAAGTGGTACAGAGTTTGGGGCAAAGCTGTTATCGCGATAAAAAAATACAAAAAGCAAAATTACTCAAAGCTCAGCAAGACGTCAATTTATGGCCTCACCAACCGTTAAAGGACCATTTTGATTATGAAGTGGTGGAAGTGCAGACGGGCATTAAAAATGTGCAACTCAGTTCTTATGCCTCAAGTCAAAATCAACCGAGTTATTACTGGCCTTTTGTGGCTTTTCTGGATGAGTCTGGTTGTGTCATTGAAGGCGTGACTGGTTTTAAAAATCAGGACCGTGCCGAAAACAAATATCGCCATGCTGTGATAGACGGCATGTTACAGCTACCTGCACAAACTCGATATATTTTTATGACCCCTTTACTTTCAGCAGTGGATGTTGAAGAGCAAGCATTAAGCAATCAAGGACAAATCAAACTGACCGCGGTTCGTTAGTTAGAAAAATAGAGTAATAGGAATGAAAAATAAATATTTATTAACCATCGCACTTTCAACGTTAATGTCAGGACTAACGGCTTGTGGTGGGGAAAGTGCCAATATTATTCCAGAGAAAAATAATAACAGCACGGTGAATGGCAGTTGTACTGCGGGTGCGAGCAATTGTATTCAGTTCGCACTGGATTATCCTTTTGATGGTTTAAATTTTTCCTGTAGTAGTGATACGCAAAATACCTTTGTGACTTTAATGGATTTGAAGAATGGCGTTGCCACAGGCACTTGTAATTATAGTGATAAAGTCAATGTGTTCTTATTGGGTAAAGCGGATAAACGGATTGCTTTAGGGTCTTTCCCAATCAGTAATATTGCCTTGGTCAGTACCGATCAAATTCCGCGTTTGACGGTATTAGATATTGCTAAAGGGATGACTAACCGTGATGCGACTGTACTCGATCCAAGTGATGCTACAGTCAAAACAGCCATGAACTTGGTTAAAATTATTCAAGCATTGGCTTTACAGCAAAAAAGTATAAACACGAAAACGGATATTCAAGCGCTGTATATGAATGATTCGATCCGTGAAAGTTTAGATAAAATTACCAGTTCTGTAACCGCACAACAGATGGTGAATGGAGAGTACGCCGCCATCATTAAACCGTGGTTGGATGTCTCAGTCATTTCAGATGCAGAAGCTTTTGCAGTGGTCAGTCAATTATTGAATATTAGCAATGCAGCGGTATATCAGCCTGAATTTTCTCTATTCTCGACATCTGGCAGTGTGATTAGTAGTTTAACAGGGTCGGATGGTTTAACTGGTTGTAATAAAGACGTTTGTGCTGCGAATGACACGACCACTAAACATTTGTTTGGGCATTTTATGTTGTTGACGGACCGTCAAGGCTATACCTTCGGCAGCGGTTTGCAATGGAGAGGTTTGGCAAAATCAGGACTGACTTCGATAGCCGGAGTAAATGCCGAATTACTCCGGAGCTATAAACCCACCCGTATGACGGCATTGCCACAAAATCATTGGATTAACCCGCTGAATAAACGCATTGATCAAAATTATTATATTAGTGTGGATGACCCGAATTCTGATGATCTGATTATCAATCAAGGGAAGCTGTATAACGATTATATGATTGCGGGTAAGGAAAAATTCTACAAACTACTGACACAAAAAACTACGGTCACTGCTGAGGACTTGAAAGACCTCGGACAATGGCAACAGCGTTATGGTATCTCAGATACGTTTAAAGGTTCCTTAGATCTTTTTAAAGTTTATCCAATTACCTATTTAGATAAACAAGTATTTAAATCGAGTAATAATGTCTCAACTGGTGAAAATTACATTTTCCCATTGTATGCAGATTTAACGTTCAAATTCACCGATACCAGTGTACCAAGTCTAAAATTAGGTATTGTGATTGATGAGAAAGGCGACATACGAACCAATATGAAGCCTGCTGCGACCGATACTGATATGAGTACAGGAAGCTGTGATACAACAGTGAGTAGTAATCTGAAAGACAGTAATGGTGTGCAGCAATATCGCTTAGGCACAACATCACGTGCATTTATTGATGATCGTGCCATTTCTATTCGTATGATTTTAGGCGATGAAGCATTAAAGTCAGTCAATGGTGCTTTGATTGGCGTGAACTCAACTATTCAAATATCTGCCACAGGTGAAAAAATCGTGGTGGGTGGTGCTTTAGTTCACTTACAGAATTTATTAAATGCATCGACGGGAAGTACAGGGCGTATCACCTTTACCGACTCTGCTGGTGGTGTAGTCAAATGGGCGAACAGTTATGCCAGTTTTCAAAAAGTATATAATGCCAATAATACCGATGAAACGACGGATGACACCGCTTTAGCGAAATTAAGTGGCGGAACTTTAGAAATGAGTTTGGCGCCTTGCTATAGCGTTAAAGCCAAAAGCTAAATCTCGAGATTCTGAATAAAAAAGCCGATTCAAACGAATCGGCTTTTGTTTTTATCAATGCATTAAGCTGGTTTAGCCAGTATGGTCTAAGCGTGTACCTAAGGTTTCTAAATGTGTAATAAACTGATTGGTTTTTCGATCGGCAAAATAGTGCTTAAGTGTTTGTTCTACACTTGGGAATGCTAATTCTGTCCATGGAATTTCATGTTCTTCAAACAGGCGACATTCAATACTTTCTTCACCTGCACCAAAAGTTCCATCGACCAGTTGGGCTTTAAACAACACATAAATTTGCCCGATACGCGGAATATTGTACATGCAGTAAAGTTGCTCAATTTCGACTTCTGCTTGTGCTTCTTCACGAGTTTCACGTGCAGCACCCTGTTCCATGGTTTCAAAGAGTTCCATGTAACCTGCGGGTAAGGTCCACAAACCATAACGTGGTTCAATGGCACGGCGGCAAAGCAAGACTTTATTGTCCCAGAGTGCTAAAGCACCACAAATGACTTTGGGATTTACATAATGAATATGACCACATTCTGTACAAACGCGACGTAATTGATGATCGCCAAGTGGAATTTTTTCAGTCGTTTTATGTCCACAATTTCCGCAGAAGTTCATATTCATCGTCAATGATAAAGTTGCCACTCAGCATAACTGAAAAAAACAAGTTTGACATCTATTCTCTCCAATCCGATCAAAATTCAGCTATGATGAAATGAAGAAGAATAGAGGTGAGTGATATGGATAATCGTTCATTAACACATATATTACAACAGCATTTAAGATTTTCGACCCGTAAGCGAGAAGCTGAAGCTGCCGTGTTAATTGCGATTACTGATGAAGCTGACCCAAAAGTGCTTTTAACCCGCCGTTCGGTGTATTTATCTAATCACGCAGGAGAAGTTTCTTTTCCTGGGGGTAAAAGAGACCCGCAAGACACCAGTAATATTGTGGTCGCGCTAAGAGAAGCGCAAGAAGAAACGGCTTTAAACCCGTTTGATGTGCGCTTGCTTGGGGATTTACCTATGCAAAAAGCCCGTAATGGTATGTTGGTCAAACCGATTGTTGGGCTTATTCCCCCTCAGGTTGAACTGATAGCTCAGCCTTCAGAAATTGATCGAATATTTTTTGCTTCTCTACAAAATTTGATGGAAGCACCGCCAACGCCACATGAAGTCCGTTATGCACAACAGTCTTTGTATTTTCCCAGTATGCGGGTTGAAGATGAAATTGTCTGGGGGCTCACGGCAAGGATGCTCATTTCACTGTTTCAGTATGGATTGAATTATCAAAAAGAATGGCCTTTTTTATTAAATTCGCCATTATTCTATGCCCAGCAGGCATTACTCAAAACCAAAGGACGTAATTGAACATGATGTACAAATTTGCCGGACATGCACCCAAAGCCACGCATGTTCCTTTTGATGGTTGGGTGGCGGACAACGCAACTGTAATTGGTCAAGTTGAATTGGGACAACAGGTCAGTGTTTGGTTTGGGGCAGTGATTCGCGCAGATAACAGTCGTATTCACTTGGGCGATTTTACCAATGTACAGGAAAATGCGGTCTTGCATACCGATGCGGGTATTCCAATGCACATTGGAAATTACGTCACTATTGGACATCAAGCCATGTTACATGGCTGTACGGTGGGCGATAATTCTTTAATTGGCATTAACGCGGTGATTTTGAACAATGCAGTAATTGGGAAAAATTGCATTATTGGAGCAAATGCCTTGATTCCAGAAGGTAAAGTGATTCCAGATAATTCATTGGTGATGGGGTCACCTGGTAAAGTGGTGAAGACACTGGATGCTAATGTTGAAGCGAAGTTAAAACTCAGTGCATTGCATTATGCTGAACATTATAAGAAATTTACCCAACTGGAAGTTTTTGAGTTCTAACAAAAGCGTTGATTTTTAAACCAAGCCGATGCTTGGTTTTTTTGTATCTAAATAGGGAAATTCTCGCGTCCAAGAATTGAGTAGAGTATGATAGCCCTCGTTTTTTAAGATAAAGTTGAAGCAAGGTTGAGCATGAAATTGCTGGCATTAGAAACAGCCAATGAACAATGTTCTGTTTCTATCGTAGATGAAAATCAAGAGCTGTTTTTCCAATTAGATACGCGTGCAAAGGCTCAAACGCAAACCATTTTACCAATGATTGAGCTGGGCTATGCTCAATTAGGTGTAACGACAGAAGATTTAACGGTGATTGCTTTTAGTCGTGGTCCAGGTTCATTCAGTGGTGTGCGCATTAACGCCGCTGTTACACAAGCACTCGCTTGGTCACATGATTTGCCTGTAATTCCTGTATCAACTTTACAAGCTTTAGCGCAAGCTGCTTATCGTCTGCACGGTTTGACGGCTGTGACCGCAGTACTTGATGCACGTATGAATGAAGTATATATCGCGAGTTTTCAACTAAACGATCAAGGCATTATGCAGGCGGTTGATGAAGAACAATTATTAGCCTATCAACAGGCTGCCAGCATCACTCAATTTACCTTGGTGGGTTCAGGTTCAGCTTTAATTCAGCCTGATGCTTTAGAATTTAAAGATGTGGTCGCAACGGCACAAGATATTGCTCAAATTGCACGTGCAGCGGCGCTCAAAGCACAATGGGTCAAGGCAGAAGAAGCCCTTCCAGTGTATTTACGTGATAATGCGTGGAAAAAAATTCCAGAACAAATTAAAGCAACTTAAGGTTAGATATGGATCTTTTATTATTATTTAAAGCGGCCATAATGGGCTTGGTAGAAGGGATTACTGAATTTCTACCAATTTCAAGTACAGGGCACTTAATTTTAGCAGGTCAACTTTTAGATTTCTGGTCGATTGAAAAAAGAGATATGTTTGCGGTTGCCGTACAGATTGGTGCGATTGCAGCCGTAATTTATGAATACTGGGGTAAACTTTGGGGTGCTTTAATTGGTGGTCTAAAAGGTCAAGAACAAGGTCGCCGTTTAAGCATTAACTTAATTATTGCCTCTATACCGATTGTGATTGTGGGTTTAACCTTTGGCGATGTTATTAAAGCTTATTTATTTAATGCGATTACCGTTGCGATAGCCTTAATTGTCGGTGGTTTCATTATTTTATGGGCTGAACGCCGTCCACACAGCATTCAAACTCAGGAAGTTGATGATTTAACTTATAAACAAGCGACTTTGATTGGTTTAATTCAATGTTTAGCGCTATTTCCAGGCACATCACGTTCAGGTTCAACCATTATTGGCTCTTTATTTTTAGGCGTATCACGTAAAGCAGCAGCGGAATTCTCTTTCTTCCTCGGCATTCCCGTTTTAATGGGTGCAGGCTTACTAGATATGTATAAAATGCGAGCTGATTTGCACAGTAATGATATGGCTGTTCTGGCTGTCGGAATTATTGTGGCATTTATCTCTGCACTTATCGTCATCCGCGCCTTGATTCGTTATGTGTCTAAACACGACTTTACTGCATTTGCGTATTACCGTATTGGCTTTGGTTTATTTATTTTGGCAACTTGGTGGACAGGTTGGGTCACTTGGTAATGCATTTATTTACAGAACCTCAGTTTCAAGTTCAGGCACAGCACTATGCGGCTGTGCTTGCATCCCGTAGTGTTGAGATTCAGGTCGAATCAATTGAAAAATTGAATGCGCGTTTTTTACGTTTAAATCCTGAATTGGCATTGTGCGTAGATGAGCAGGGGCTTTGGTTATGTGCCAATGGCATGAAAATGCAGCCCGATTGGCAGGCGGAAATTCCACGTTTAAAACGTGCATCGCTAAAATCAGAAATGATTGCCCGTGCTTGTCAGTTGGCAGAAAAACCACGTTTAATTGATGCGACTGCGGGCTTAGGACATGACAGTTTATTGTTGGCGGCACTAGGTGCAACGGTTACTTTGGTAGAACGCCACCCGATTTTATTTACCCTACTAGAAGATACGCGACAGCAAGCATTGACCGATTCTTATCTTGCCCCGATCGCAGCACGGATTGATTTGGTTTTTTCAGATTCAGCAGATTATTTAAAGCAATGTGCAAAGCAACAGCAGCACAGTGATGTGGTGTATTTAGATCCAATGTTCCCACAGCGTGATCAAAATCAACAAGCCATTAAAAAGCAAGCTCAGGTCAAAAAGCAGATGCAACTGTTACATTTACTGCTGCCAGAGCATGGTGAAATGGATTTGGGGGATCAACTGTTGCCTCTGGCTCAACAGATTGCAAAACGTGTGGTGGTCAAGCGTCCTCGTTTGGCGGTATTTTTGAATGACCAGCAACCCGATACGCAATGGCAGGGGGATGCTTGCCGTTTTGATGCTTACTTTCAGCTTGATCATCAGACCTTAGGATAATTGTTTCAATATTGGGCAAAGATTTGTTATATAGTTAAAAATAATATTGATAAAAAACCGATCAAGCATAAACTAGCTATGCAATAAAGCGAGTAGCACTAGCCACCTGAAAACCTTATGAAGATTGATTTTAAGCCCTCCATTAATTTTTGGCACGATTTTAAAAGCAACCAAATGGCGGGATTGTGGCTGTTTTTGGGTTCACGACGTGCATTACAAATTGTCCATCCTTCAATTTTACAATTGATTTTCTGGGGGATCTTAGGCGGTTGTGCCAATACCTTATTTAGTTGGCTCAGTGCGGGCGAAGTCGGTGAGTTTAACTCGCAAGGTTTGGTCAGTTATGCGCTATGGCCTTTCATTGCACTGATTGTTGGTATTTTTTTATCCCAGCGGGTAAATAATCCACGTTTAATGTTGGTTCCCGCTTTATTGTGGTTGGTTTTAGATACCCATATCGCACTGCTACAAAGTTTTATCCAATATTTGGGCATGATTGATATCCTGCCTTATGCTTTTTATGATTATTTGCCGACCATTTTTATGGTGCTGTTTGTCTGGCAAAGTCTGGCGGTGGTTTGGGTGTTCGCCCGTGAATTAAAATGGCCATGGTGGGAACGTGCGCTGATTATGTTGGCAACACTATTTACTTTGGTGGTGTGGCAGATGTCAGTGAAGAGCCAACCGATTTGGAAAGTTGAAGATGTCCCGCCAACTTTTGCAGAAGATGCCTTTTACGCACAAAGTCGGTTACTGAATAAAAACCTGCAAGCGATTGAATATGGTGAATTTGCTCAGTCACATTGGTACTTCCTAGGGGTGGCAGGCGCCAGTTACCAAGACGTCTTTATGTCTGAGGTAAAACGCATTCGTGAACAATTCGATACACGTTTTGGGACCTTTGGTCGTTCCATGATTTTGGTGAACAATCCTGCGACACGGACTGAAATTCCAATTGCTTCACGAACCAGTATGGAACTGTCATTAAAGCGTATTGGACAGCAGATGAACCGTGAAAGTGATGTGCTTTTCCTTTATATGACTTCGCATGGTTTACAGAATGAATTTGAAATGGAAAATGCGCCACTCGATTTGGCACAAGTCGATCCAAAATGGTTAAGAGATGCCCTAGACCGTTCGGGCATTCGTTGGCGCGTCATTGTGATTTCAGCCTGTTATTCAGGCAGTTTTGTCTCGGCATTACAGAATGATAATACCTTGATTATTACGGCTTCCGCAGCTGACAGAGCTTCATTTGGTTGTTCGAATGAAGCGGATTATACTTATTTCGGTCGAGCTTTCTTTGATCAGGCTATGCGTGAACAGCATTCGATTAAAGATGCTTTTGCTCAAGCCAAAGATACTGTGGCGCAATGGGAAACTGCTCAGGGCTTTGATCCTTCTGAACCACAATGGTCGATTGGTAAAAATATGGAATTGATGCTGCCGCAATTAGAGCAACGTCTGTTCCCACCGACAACAACGACACCGCCAGTTCAAGCGCAAGCGGTTGCGCATACACCTTAAAAAAGGAACCCGAGATGGAATTATTACAAAAAAATCGCTGTTTTGATGGTGAGCAACGCATTTATCGTTTTAATTCCCAAACCCTAAAAGGCGATAGCCGTTTTGCCGTATATTTACCTCCACAAGCATTAGAGGGAGAGGCTTGTCCTGCCTTATTTTATCTTGCTGGTTTAACTTGTACTGAAGAAACTTTTGCCATTAAAGCGCATGCTCAAGGTATGGCAGCACAATTAGGTTTGATTCTGATTATGCCTGACACTTCACCGCGTGGTGATTACGTCGCACAAGGTGATCATTGGGATATTGGTCAAGGTGCAGGTTTTTATATCAATGCAACGCAGGCGCCGTGGGCTGAACATTATCAAATGGAAAGCTTTATTGTTCATGAGCTTTATGAATTAGTGTTGCAACAATTCCCAGTTCAGCAAAACCGTGTTGGTATTTTTGGTCATTCGATGGGTGGGCACGGTGCATTAACTTTAGCATTTAAATATCCTGATAAATTTAAATCAGTGTCAGCATTTGCACCTATCTGTGCACCGACTCAATGTCCTTGGGGAGAAAAAGCATTTTCTACTTATTTAGGTAATGACCAAGCACTCTGGACGCAGCATGATGCCGTCGCGTTAGTGGGTGAAAAAGGCGCTTTATTTAATGAAATTTTGATTGACCAAGGTTTGGATGATCAATTTTATAGCCAGTTGAATCCTGCATTATTCCAACAAGTCTGTGTGCAAGTCGGGCAAACTTTGACCCTGCGTGAACATGCGGGCTATGATCATGGTTATTATTTTATTCAAAGTTTTATGGATGATCATCTTCAATTCCATGCCGTCCAACTTGAATCTTAACTAACTTTTCCAAACGGGCGGAGTTTAACTCCGCTGCCATTCTGCTTTAAATTCTTGCTGTGCCATACGGCTTAAATGATCCAGTACCACTTTTTCCAAGTGATCCATTTTGTCTACGGATGCAGTAATTTCAACCGCTAAATATTCTGTGTGCGGGATAAGGCTAACCTGAGCTTCAGGCATAATAATCTCAAATTGTTGCTCAGATTCTTTCACTTCAAATTTATGTTTCCAGTGATTATATAAGCGCTTAGCGATACGGGCAGATTCTAATGTGGCAATTTGACTGCTACTTTTCATTTTTTTCGACCATAATGTTGGAGCTTTACCATAACAAATTTGCTGCGCTTGAATAGTAGTCCATTGCAACGCAACGTTGCAAAAATGAAATGTCACAGACCTTGGTCGCAGTTTGCTATAATATCGGCATTAAATTCATGAACTCTCAGGTTGATCCATGTCTAAGCCTTATTTAATCGCACCTTCAATTTTATCTGCTGATTTTGCACGTCTAGGTGAAGATGTTGAAAAAGTATTAGAGGCAGGTGCTGACGTGGTGCATTTTGATGTAATGGATAATCATTATGTACCGAATCTTACTTTTGGTGCAGGGGTATGTAAGGCATTAAAAAACTATGGCATTAAAGCTCCAATCGATGTGCATTTAATGGTGTCTCCAGTGGATCGTATGATTGGCGACTTCTTGGAAGCTGGTGCGGATATTATTACCTTCCATCCAGAAGCCACAGATCATATTGATCGTTCTTTACAGTTGATTAAAGCGGGTGGTGCGAAAGCAGGTCTAGTCTTTAACCCTGCAACACCATTACATTATTTGGATTATGTATTAGATAAAGTCGATCAAATTCTATTGATGAGTGTTAACCCTGGTTTTGGCGGACAAAAATTTATTCCAATGACCTTGGAAAAATTACGTCAGGCACGCAAGATTATTGATGCTTCAGGTCGTGAAATTCGTTTAGAAGTTGACGGTGGTGTTGGCCCAGCCAACATTCGTGAAATTGCAGAAGCGGGTGCAGATATGTTCGTTGCGGGTTCAGCTATTTTTGGCAAACCTGATTATAAAGCTGTGATTGATGAAATGCGTGATGAACTTTCGAAAGTAGGTTCAGTCACAGTTTAACGCTTAGAACTAAAATTTGTGCAGGTTGTGGATAACTTTGTGGGTAAGCTTGTAGATATCTATGTAGATAACTATATGGATATCTCGTTTAAACAATAAACAATTTTGCATCAAGTGTTTATCGATTAGACTTTATATGTATAAAAAGAGCACATTCGTGCTCTTTTTTATTGTAATCACGGTTTGAAAAAATAGCTGCTTTATTCAGCTAAGCTTAAAAGTTATACAGATTAAAAAATAATAAATATGAGTAAATTTTTTTATCAACGCAAGATGAAGCATGAGCGAAAAATGAGAAAAAATTGTGTCTAACTGATTTGTTGGGTATGCTGTATAGATGCATTTTGCCGTAATGACCTTCTATCTCTCAATCTAGGATGATTAAGGTGTTGACGAATCTCCGCAGACAGTCTTGGTTTGTGTGCTTCATGGTTTTTGCCATGGGGTGGAGTAGTCTTGTCTATGCATCAGCAATGCCAATGCACGCCCAAATGTTACAACAGCAGTTGCAGCAACAGAGTATGGTGAATGCCGAACTTCTACATAGCCAACACCAAACTGTGCAAAAGAAACAGCCTGATTGTCATAGCGCAGATTCAGTTAAACTACATCAACAACATGCACTACATTCAGATATACAGAAGAACAGTGATTGTGAAAGCCATTTAAGTAGCACAATTCAAGTGAAACAATGTGCTGATTGTGCTCAATTACATTGCCAGACCTTAAGCGTCTGGCTTGATACGGCTGTTACTGATCCACTGCAATATTTTCATGCAGAGACATTAACCAATCTACATAGCCGTTATACGGCTCAGCATTTAATTGGTTATTGGCAAGAAATTTTACGCCCTCCCAAAACTTAACTTTATTCAGAAAGCAGAATTTTTATTAATTTCGAATAAAGGTTAAGTCATGTCTATTTTATTTCGTCAAAGCCTCTTGATTGGGCTATGTGTATTTTCATCATCATGGACCTTTGCCGCAGTCAAGGAATATCATTTGACCATTGATGAAGGGATGGTCAATGTAACAGGCAAGCCACTAAAACGTATTACCGTGAATGGTCAGTTCCCCGCACCCTTGCTTGAATTTGAAGAAGGTGACGATGCGGTTATTCACGTACATAACAATTTAAAAAATCAGGATTCATCTTTACATTGGCATGGTTTATTGTTGCCAGGTTTGATGGATGGTGTGCCTGGTTTTAATGGGTTTAAAGGCATTAAACCTAATGAAGATTTTGTGTACCGTTTTAAGGTTCGCCAAAATGGGACTTATTGGTATCACGCTCATTCTAAAGGGCAGGAACAAGACGGTTTATATGGTGCTTTAGTCATTTATCCGAAAAATAAACAGCCCTTAGCAGCACATGAAAAAGCTGAACGTGATTATGTGGTCATGTTGTCAGATTTTCATGAACAGAAAAGCGATCAAATCCAAAAGAACTTAAAAATCTCCGCTGAATATTATCAGAACCAACGTGAAACTTTGCGTAGTGTTTGGCAGCAAGTTCAGCGTGATGGACTCAAAGCTACATGGTCTGACCGTTCCATGTGGAACCAGATGAGGATGCTGAAAACAGATCTTTCCGATGTGACGGGTTATACCTTTTTGGTCAATGGTAAAACGCCTGAACAAAACTGGACTGGGCTGTTTAAGCCGAATGAAAAAGTCCGTTTACGCTTCATTAATGCTTCAGCCATGTCTTTTTTTGATGTGCGGATTCCAAATTTAAAAATGACAGTTGTCAGTGCGGATGGTCAACCTGTACAGCCAGTGAATGTCGATGAATTTCGGATTGGAACGGCGGAAACCTACGATGTGATTGTTGAGCCAAAACAAGCGAATTATCAGATTGAAGCTGAATCTATTGATCGTTCTGGTTTTGCCATTGCCACTTTGCAGAATGAACTAGCTCCTGTGAAGCCAGCTATACAGATGCCACAAGCTCGACCGCGTGCCTTGTTGAATATGGCAGATATGGGACATGGCAGTGGTGATCAATCTTCTAGTATGGATCATTCAACGATGAATCATGCAGAGATGCAAGGTATGGATCATTCGAAGATGAACCAAGCAGAAATGCAAGACATGGATCATTCAACGATGAACCACGCAGAAATGCAAGGTATGGATCACTCGAAAATGAATCATGCAGAAATGCAAGACATGGATCACTCAATGATGAATCATGCTGAGATGCAGGGTACGGATCATTCACAGCATCAACAGATGACATCGACTCTGAAGAATACTGTGGTTGAAGGTTGGGCAAATGCTTCTACGCCCGCAGGTGATAAGGCCTTGCAATATAGTGATTTAAAATCATTAACCCCACAACCAGATACCCGTGAAGCCAGTAGTGAACTGGTGATTCGTTTAGGCGGCACCATGGAACGCTATATATGGACCATCAACGGGAAAAAGTTTAGTGATGCTGAGCCTTTGAAAGTGAAGTATGGCGAACGTATTCGCATTAAATTTATTAATGACAGCATGATGGCGCACCCGATGCATTTACATGGCATGTTTATGCAATTAGAAAATGGGCAAGCAGCAGTTGATATGCCAAATAAACATACCATTGTGGTTCCACCTGCAAAAACTGTGACGGCATTGCTCACTGCGGATGAACTCGGTGAATGGGCGATTCACTGTCATTTGCTGTATCACATGGGTGCAGGCATGATGAATAAATTGATTGTTGCCAATGTGACAGATGGGAAAGTATCGACCACACCGATATCCAAAGTGAGCCAATCTAAAGCCGAAAACTCAAGTACAGAACAACAAGGAGAGCAACATGCACATCATTAATTTATTACCGAAAATGGTTCTCCTTAGTTCATTATTATTGAGTCAAGTGGCTTTTGCACAGGAACAACAGGTACATACTGCAGATCAGTCCATGACTGAATCAGAAGATCATCAGACGGATCACTCTAAAATGCAGCACCAGATGCAGCATATGGATCACTCTAAAATGCAGCACCAGATGCAGCATATGGATCATGCCAATATACAGCAGATGACAATGCCCGTTAGTTCAAAAGAACCCTCTGCACAAAAACAATCTCGTGATACTCAAAAGAAACAAGCCAACACTGAACAGCAGGGAGATCAACATGCGCAGCATTAATTTATTTCCACAGACTGTTCTGGCAGGTTCTTTGTTGTTGCTGAGTCAATTGACTTTAGCGCAAGCACAGCAAGACCATACCGTGCATCAACAGCAAAGCGAATCACAGGTTCAGCAAGCTGAGATGGATCATTCTGAAATGATGCATGAGATGCCGAATATGCATCATTCCAGTATGCAACCGATGGCATCTTCTAATATGACTTCCGTTCCTGATTCGGTCAAACCAGTACAAGCGTCGCAATTAACTGAGCATTCACATCATCAACAAATTCAAGCTGAATCTTTGTCATCTGAAACCGATCATCAAGTACATGATCATCGGGCAGAACACGGTGCACAGGTTTATATGGTCAATACTTTTGATAATAAATGGTTGGTTGATGAAGGGGGGACAGGCACTTTAAAATCTGAGTTTGAAACCCGCATTGGTACTGATGAAAATAAACTTTTTATTAAAGCACACTTAGATAAGCAGGAATCACATGCGGCCGAATATGAGGTGAAGGCACTTTATAGCCGAATGATTTCAGACTTTTGGGATGTGCAAATGGGTACACGTTACCGTGTCGAAAAAGTCGAGTTAGATCAGCATCGTAAAGATACGGAAGAAAAATGGGATGCCGTAATTGGTTTACATGGTTTGGCGCCGTATTTCTTTGAAACAGATGCCTATTTATATGCAGGTGAAGATCATTATTCAGGCTTTAGTCTCGAAACAGAGCGAGATTTGTTGCTGACACAAAAGCTGATTTTTAAACCCTATTTAGATGTAGAACTTGTGTTTAGTGATGATTCTAAATATGCCAAAAAAACAGGCTTGAGTGGTGTCACAGCAGGTTTGGAAACGCGTTATGAAATGAATAAAAGGGTGATGCCTTATATCGACATTGCGTATGAATATTCAAAAGGTAACGATGCTACACCTTGGCAGGCCGAGAGTGGCTCTGAAAAAGGCTGGCTTTATGGTGCAGGCATTCGTTTCAAGTTCTAAGATCTGAGTTTACTCACATTTTATTCAGTTTAATAAATTCATAAGGCTTTAAAACTTCGGTTTTAAAGCCTTATTTTTTATAGGTGTATTTAATGTTATTGCATTGTAGTTTCGCACCATAAAAGCGCAGTATTGAGTATAATTGAGCGTAATTATAAGGAGGAACGACCTCCCTTGGTGCTTAAACTTTAAAGATGCACCAAGAAAATTCCTCAGGACGACCTGATTTTTGATTTAAATTTGGAGGTCGTCATGGCTTGGATTGTACTTATTTTTGCGGGTATTTTTGAAATAGTGTGGGCATATTCCATGAAGCTGTCAGAAGGCTTTACCCGAATAGGTCCGAGTATTATCACCCTCATTTTTATGATCTTAAGCTTTGCATTATTGGCATATGCGATGCGCACTTTACCCTTGGGTACGGCATATACGATTTGGACGGGAATTGGTGCAATCGGTTCCTTTTTGGTGGGTATTTTTATTTTAGGTGAGCCTGCGACAGCTATGCGGATGCTTGCCGCCATCTTAATTATTTCAGGGCTTGTATTAATGAAGCTTTCATCTTCATAATCAGTCTTATTTTTATTTCTCAATATCGCAGGAGCAGACGCAGACAATGAAACTTGCATTTATGTATATGGCTTCTCCTGTTGGACAGTTAAAATTAGTTGCGCATGATACCGCGCTGGTTGCGGTACTCTGGGAAAATGAAAATCCTAAACGCGTGCGATTGGCCGAATTGGTCGAACAGCCCGATCATCCAATCTTGCTGCAAACACAACAGCAGCTCATGCAATATTTTGCAGGCACACGTCAGCAGTTTGATTTGCCTTTAGATTTTGAAGGAACAGAATTTCAAAAGCAGGTTTGGCAAGCTTTGTTGAATATTCCCTTTGGTGAAACCCGCAGTTATAAAGACATTGCAGAACAATTGGGCAATCCCAAAGCGGTACGTGCCGTGGGAGCAGCCAATGGTAAAAATCCAATTTCCATTATTGCGCCGTGCCATCGGGTGATTGGTTCAAGCGGTAAATTGGTGGGTTTTGCAGGTGGGTTGAGCAATAAAGAGATTCTTTTAAAAATAGAACAACTTCAATAAACTTGATGACTTAATTCTTGAAAATAACTAGTCAAAATGATTGCACAGATTTTCGCACCGCTATTGTCCACATTTTGGTGGATATTATTGCTGTTTATCGTTATAGGCTTTATCAAAGCATTTAAACCTTATTTAAAAGGGAAAATGGGGGAGTTTGCGGTTGTAGCTCATGTCAAACTTTATTTAGATCAAGATCGTTATACACTACT
>NZ_VXLD01000019.1:0-37190 GCF_008867985.1 Acinetobacter tandoii | reverse complement strand
CAGCATTGCTGCGCAAGGTAACAACGACAACGATCCAAGTACCCCAGAAGATACAGGTCTCGACTTAGTTGCGGGTTCAATTACCGTAGATATCGTAGAAACAGGAATGATCACTGGTACGACCACCGATGTTGCACCAAACAGCAATGTTGTACTGACCATTACTGGTTTTGATGAAAATGGTGAAGAAATTGAAATTGAGCGTACTGTTCAGACAGATTCAAGTGGTAATTATCAATATCAAATCATTCCTGCAGATGGGATTGCAACAGGGACAGATGGCTCAACAGTCTGGGTTGTAGCTAACTCAACAGATAATAATCGCAATAATATAAATGCCCAAGATAGTGAAGCAGTTGATCCTGTAATTAAGGGAGACACATCAACAGGTATCACAAATGGAGACAATTCCGTTACTGGTACATCAGGTGATGATTTGCTTACAGGGGATATTGGAGGATTAAAAACTAACTTTATAGCAGGCAATAACTATAACATCTCAATTATTCTGGATGTTTCAGGAAGTATGGGACGCAATTTGTACGATGAAAGTACTGCTGTCCCTCCTGCATTGAGCCGATTAGATATTGCTAAAGCTGGTTTAAAAGCATTTGTGGAGCAGATGCTTCAACACGACGGGACGATTATTTTCCGACTCACAACATTCAGTGGTAGTGGTAATACCATTGGATATACTGAGTTTGAAGTAAATCAGTCTAATAAGGCTACTATTTTTGCTCAGATTGATGGTTTAGTAGCTGGTGGTGGTACATACCCTGGTGACGCATTTACTAATGCAAATACATGGTTTACATCTAAGCAGAATGGTTATGAAAATCAGACTTATTATTTAACAGATGGAGATCCAAACGAGAGTCTGGCTAGCATGGATACTAAATTCCAGCCATTAGCTGCGCAAAGTAAAGTTTTTGCTGTTGGTGTAAGTAATGCAGTAAACATTGCAAATGTTGAACGTTACGATAATACCGATGTGAATGGTAATAAGGTTGATACTTGGAATGGTGTTAGCAATCATGGTACAGCCCAGAAATTTACAGAAGCTGATAAATTGATTGCTTATCTGATTGGTGGATCTGAGAACTTCATTCCAGCAGATGTGGGAGCTGATACCGTCAAAGGCGGTGCAGGAGATGATGTTCTGTTTGGCGATGCTATGAACACAGACTGGATTACAGGCTTAGATCCTCTGCAATATCCACAGTATTCAGGTTATTCGAAACTAATTGCACATTTAAAAGCGACAGAAACAGGTGGAGCAGAACCAACACAACAACAAATCTATGATTTTGTAAAAGCTAATTATCGAGACTTTATTGCTGCTGATGCTGCTGATCCAGCAACAAAAGGTGGTAATGACACCATCTATGGTGGTTCAGGTGATGACATTATTATTGCTGGTGCTGGAAATGACATTATTTATGGTGGTTCAGGCAATGACATTATCTCAACTGGACGAGGTGATGACACCATTATGTATGATGTGCTCAATGCTGCGGATGCAAAAGGTGGAAATGGCACAGACACTTGGGTTGATTACGAAGCTAACGATAAAATTGAATTTGCTGCGGATTTCTTCGATGGTTTATTGGCAGATAAAAGCAATATAGGTGACTATATTACTGTCGTAACTGACGGAAATGGCAATGCGGTTATTCAGGTAGATCGTGATGGTAGCGCTGTAACTCATACGATGTCTGATTTATTAATCGTTGAAAATCAAGCAGGTTTAAGCTTGCAGGATTTAATTGATAATAATCAGCTTGTCATTGGCTAACTAAATAAAACGGTTATAGATCTTCGGATCTATAGCCGTTTTTTAATCTTTATTTTTTGTTTAATTCAGCAATAAAGATGAACCGTAATTGCAAATATGAGATCAACTTTTTCAATTTATAAGTAATTGATTCTATTTAGATGTTTAAAAATGACTCCCATTAAATCGAGATTAGGCTGGATTTTAGTATCTCCATTCTTCGTTCTAGTCACGCCAGTAAAAGCAGACACTTTTTATGATTATTTAAGTCATAAAAAAGATGAAATACACCAAATACTTGGCAAAGAGTCGAATGATTCTTTTTACAAAGTAAACATTGGAAAGCTGAGTGAATTCGACCTTGCAAGCACATCCATGCATGAAGATCTTCCTCTAGTGACATCATCTAAAAATCAGGTCAATCAACAAACAAAGACAATTGCTTCAAATGAAACTTGGTTAGAGGGAAACCAAGAATTAAGTTTTGTTGAAGCTGTGCATCAGGCGCTACGCCATCGTCCAGAGATTACTCAAAGTATTGCGATGATAGCAGGGCAGGGAGCAAATATTGATGCAGCAAAAGCCGAATATTTTCCACAGGTTTCGGGGGGAATCACCACAGCCGATTTAACTACGGGTGAGCGAGGTCGACAGCTTTATACGCTTTCGGCAACACAAATGCTCTATGATTTTGGAAAAATTAAAAGTTCAGTGGATATTGAAAAAGCGAAACTTTTACAAGAACAAGCAAATGCTTTGGTCAATATAGATGATATTGCTTACCAGACGGCAAATGCGATTGTAAATATTAAGCGATATCAAGAGATTGTACGGATTGCCGATCAGCAAATTAAAGGAATAGCTCGTATTGCGGAAATTGCGAATCTACGTGCAAATGCGGGAATCAGTAGCCAAGCAGATCCAGTACAAGCTCAATCAGACTTGGAAGCAGCAGAATCTAATAAAATTGTTCAAGAAAATCAGCTAAAGCAATATCAACAAAAGTTACGTAATTTATTGGGGCGTGATGTTTCTAATCAGCAAATTAAAATACCTGAAACCATTGTAAAAAATGCGGGTCTTTATGAACAAACGCAATTTAATTTGGTTCCTGAGATGATGGCAGCTCAGGCGGCAATACAAGTTGCAAAATTCCAAAAAGAACAAACTAAATTAAGTGCTTATCCAACAATTAATGTAAAAGGGAGCCTAAGTCAGGCATTAAATGGCACAAATCCAAATAACAATAAAGATGACGGCTTTTACAATTCAATCATGCTTGAAGCCACCAGTGATTTTTTTCAAGGTGGGGCTATTCGCTCTAAGCAGCGCTCAGCAAGTTATGCAGAAGAAGCAGCAAAGGCTGAATTAAATGCTGTCTATCTTGATGTATTGGATCAAGTTCAGTTAATTCGTGAAGAAATAGAAAACAAGCAAAAGCAGATTCAAACTCTAACTGCTCGTCAGCAGTCTACAACTCGAACGAAAGAGCTGTATCAAGAACAATATAAATTAGGTACGCGATCTGTGGTTGATTTATTGAATTCAGAACAAGCTATTCACAGTGCAGCGCAAGAAATAGAAACTGCAAAATATGATATTTACGCCAATTTAGTTCAATACATCAAGATCACAGGGCGTACTCGTGATTTATATCAATTAAATAATATTTCAATTCAAGGGTTTGAAATTCAACCATGAGCAAAACTATTTATTATCAGCCATGGCTTCAAGCCGTCTTAGCGATCGCAAAGCATTATCGTATTGAGCCATCGGAAGAACGCTTACGCCTTCAACTTGATTGGAATCCAAATCAGTCAATTGATGATATTTTGACTATAATGAGCCGTCAAATAGGGATGAGCATACGGAAAATTGAGTTTAATGAAGAGGTTTTGAATCCTTGGCGCTTACCAATACTTATAGCGATGCAAGATGGTCAAGTCGGGGTGCTAGATAAACTCGATATAAATGGTAATGCCAATATTCAGTTCAGCGGTGATCAGGGGTTAGCACAAGTTCTCAGTGTAGAGCTATTAAAACAAAACGCAGCCAATATCTATATTTTACGACCTGAAAAGTCCATCTCGGATGTACGTGTTGATGAATATATTAAGCCTTATGAGCAAAGCTGGTTTTGGTCGATAGTACTCAGAGATTGGAAGCGTTATCTAGATGTGATGTTTGCATCGTTAATGGCAAATATTTTGGCATTGGCAACAATTTTATTTTCGATGAATGTTTATGACCGAGTCATTCCAGCCCAATCTGTTCCGACTTTATGGGTATTGGCTGGGGGAGTGCTGATTGCTGCAATATTTGAGTTTTGTCTGCGAGTAGCACGTATTTATTTATCCGATATTATTGGCAAGCGTGCCGATCTGAAAATCTCAGATAAAGTATTTGGTCATGCTTTAAGAATTAAAAATAAAGAGCGATCTAAATCAACGGGTACGTTTATTTCGCAAATACGTGAATTGGAGGGAGTACGTGAATTAGTTACTTCTACAACAATTTCAGCCATTGCAGATCTCCCTTTTTTCTTTTTATTTTTAGCAATTTTCTGGCTCATCGGTGGCAATCTTTTTTGGGTAATGGTTTTAGTTGTTCCTTTAATGATTGTGCCTGGCATTTTGATTCAGAAACCATTGGCGAAATTGGCATCTGAGGGTATGCGTGAAGGTGCTATTCGGAATGCAATACTGGTGGAAGCTGTTCAAGGTATAGAAGATATTAAGTTATTACGTGCAGAGTCTCGCTTTCAGAATCAATGGAATCACATGAATGAAGCTGCTGCGGATATTTCTATGCAACAGCGTAAGTTGGTTGGAGCTGTTGGGGCTTGGACACAGAAAGTTCAGGGTTTAACTTTTGCGATTGTGGTATTGGTTGGGTGTTTTGCCGTAATGAAAGGGGAAATGACAACAGGTGCACTCGTTGCTTGCTCGATTTTATCATCACGAATGTTAGGGCCAATTGCACAAATTTCGGGCGTTCTAGGGCGTTTCCAACAAGCCAAGGTTGCCAAAACAAGCTTGGATGAATTGATGAAGAAACCTGTAGACCAAGCACCACAGGCACATTTAATTCATCGTCCTGCGTTAACTGGACATTATGAACTGAAAGATACGGTCTTTAAATATGGTAATGATGATGCCAAACCGACATTGATTATTCCCAAACTGGAAATTCAGTCTGGTGAGAAAATTGCAATTTTAGGTCGTAATGGTGCCGGAAAATCAACGTTACTACAGTTGTTGTCTGGAATGCAGGAGCCTACACAAGGAAAAGTTAAACTAGATGGGGTTGATTTACGATTGATTGATCCTATGGACGTACGTCGTGATATGGGCTTGCTTAATCAAAATGCGCATTTATTTTTTGGATCTGTACGGGAAAACTTGACCTTAGGTGCTCCATTGGCGACTGATCAAGAGATTTTAAATGCGCTGAATCTCACAGGAGCATTAAGTTTTGTACTTGAGAAGAAAGAAGGCTTAGACCATCAGATTTTAGAAGGTGGAATGGGTTTCTCTGGTGGCCAACGTCAAGCTTTGCTGTTAGCACGTTTACTACTTCGTCAGCCTAATATTCTATTGTTGGATGAACCTACAGCTGCAATCGATGATGTTTCTGAAAAACAACTTATTGAAAACCTGAAAGGTTGGTTGGGGCACAAAACGTTGGTGATTGCAACACACCGTCGCGCGGTACTGGAGTTGGTGGATCGTATTATTGTGGTTCATGATGGAAAAATTGTGATGGATGGTCCTAAAAATCAAGTCTTAAACAATTCAAATGCTAAAGCAGTGAGTACAGCATCATGAGTAGAAAACTTACAGAAAAAAAAGATGCTCTAAACCCTCAAGCATTTGAACCACCTTTACCACGAACCAGTCTGTTTATTTGGATTATTTGTATAGGTCTTCTCGTTTTACTGATCTGGGCTTGGCTTTTTAAACTTGAAGAAGTGTCAACAGGTACGGGTAAAGTGATTCCATCTTCAAAAGAGCAAACTATACAGTCTTTGGAAGGTGGAATTTTAACGAAGCTTTATGTGCACGAAGGGGAAATCATTCAAAAAGGTCAAATCTTGGCTCAGCTTGATCCAACTCGTTTTGCATCAAATGTGGGTGAATCTGCATCTTTATTACTTGCTTCTAAAGCAACTGCGGCACGACTGCGTGCAGAAGTAAACGGGACGCCTTTGGTGTTTCCAAATGAAGTATTAAAAGAGCGTGGTTTAGTAGAGGAAGAAACAGCACTATACCATTCACGTCGATCTAACTTAGAAGAATCCTTAGCTGGTTTAAAACAAGCATTGATTCTGGTTGAGCAAGAGTTGCAAATGACGGAACCATTGGTTGCAAAAGGTGCAGCAAGTGAGGTAGAGGTTTTAAGACTGAAACGACAGGCGACAGATTTACGTAATCAGATGAGTGATGTCAGAAACCAATATTCAGTAAAAGCTCGGGAAGAACTGGCAAAAGCAAATACAGATATTGAAACTCAGTCTCAAGTGGTAAAAGGCAAGTCAGATTCTTTGAGCCGAACCTTGTTTAAGTCCCCTGTGCGTGGGATTGTCAAAGAAATTGATGTGATGACTATAGGTGGAGTGATTTCTCAGAATGGTAAATTGATGACAATTGTTCCACTAGATGAAAAGCTTTTGGTTGAAGCTCGTATTTCTCCACGAGACATTGCTTTTATTCATCCAGGACAAGAAGCACTTGTTAAGATTACTGCTTATGACTATTCAATCTATGGGGGATTGAAAGGGAAAGTTTCCATTATTTCCCCTGATACTTTAAGAGATGAAGTCAAGCAAGATCAGTATTACTATCGTGTTTATATTCGAACGGATTCAGACAAGTTGGTTAATAAAGAAGGACAGCAATTCAATATCACCCCAGGTATGGTTGCAACGGTAGATATTAAAACAGGTGAGAAAACGGTCTTGGATTATTTAATCAAGCCATTCAATAAGGCTCAAGAAGCATTAAGAGAAAGATAGCAATAAGGATGATGCTCTGAGTATAGAGCATCATCCTACAATTAAAAAAACATGATGAATTGTAAAAGACACAAGTTCAGGGTTTTAATGTTTTTTATTATTCATCTTAGGCGATAATTTTAAAGTTTTAATAATATTTAATATTTCTCAATATTAATCTCGTAGATTAATTCATTGCAATTTAATCGTTGCTCTTTAGGTATTTGTATTTCTGTTGAAAAATCAGCTTTGTAGATAATTTTTCTTTGTCCTTCTGCAAAAGGGACTGAAAAATTATATTGATAAGTATGAGTTTGAAGTGGGTCATATTTTCTAACCAGACTGTCATTTGGACAAATATATTCTTGAGTGTTTTTATATTCATTCCCAAATTGATCTTCTAGTTTAATGTTGGATTTACATTCTGTGAAATATTCAAATATAGGGTGTTCAGTTAAATTCTCAGTAATCACTTGTATTGAAACATTGTTTGGTTCAGTTTGAGTAGGTAGTAACACGCCACTTGCCTCACCATGATTAAGAGGTTGTTTTGTTTGATTATGTAGTAATTGCATAGTGATTTTTACATCGCCACACTGAGCTGCTATTTGTCCATTCGACCAGATTATATATTGTTCAATAAGTTCAATCTCTGGATCTTGGCCATCCGAGGGTCTTGGTGTTGAGCCTGTGGGTACTGGTCCAGTTCCAGACCCACCTAAGCTCACTCCAACAGAAAAATTATCACCTTCACCACAAGCCACTAAGAATATAAGACTCAAATAAAAAAAACTATGGTGAGATTTCATTTGCTGTACGATAGTTATTAAAGATATATTTTTTATTATATCATTAATCGATAGATTTTAATTTAATACCTTTATCTAGTATTTTACAAGGTTGATCAAATTACAAATATATGGTGAAGTCATAAAATATCTGTGAATTTTAATTTTTAATAAGATATGTAGCACTTTAACTAATTTTTTCATTTTTTTTTAATAAGATTAGTTCTGTTTAATAAAAATTCTTCTAAAAAAAGTTGTACAAGTAACAGCTATTGCTTACATAACTTTTTAGTCGATTAAGGCGATCACATAATGTAGTCTAGCCATAATATAGAATGATCTCAATAGCATAATTTAGATGATATTTAGTCAATTTTAATGGTTGGTGGGTGAACTCAATTCTAAATACTTGAGCAAACTAAACTAGGTTAAAGGGAAATTTGGGTCTTTTTTTATTAATTAGAATAGAAGTTTGAATGAATAGCTTGGGATTTGTGTTGAACTTCAGTTACTTTCCATCAAAATTGGATGCAGAAATTTTTAGTAGAAACTTATTTAAATCAATATTTAAAGTCTTTGTATTACTTTATTTTTCTGAAGCGATTCAAAGCAGTTTTACTCAATCTTTTTAGCTGAAATAAGGAAAAATTATTACATCACTTACAGATGGAGAATGTAAAAGACGTAGTCTAAATACAAACAATATCGTTCTCTGATGCTCACAGTTTATTTTTAGAGGTGATCTATTTTTGAACAAAGGTTGGATTCCATACTTGAGTTCTGGGATTGTGTAAATCAAGAGTCAATTGGCTAATATCCATAATAAGTTCAAAGAGATGAGAGAGTCTTTACATAATTCGTTGGGTTGAGTTAATTATCGATAATACAATCAATAATAATTATCATTTACATTTGTGTTTGATCGGTATATCTTACGCATCACACTATTTTTACTTAATAGATAGAGTGATAACGATGAAATCAATTACGGATAAGATCGCTTTACAACATTTAATTAATTCATATCTACAAGAAACAGGAAATGGACATTTGATTCCTGTCGCAGAGCAATCACAACATTTACGTGAGCAGAGTCGGGGCAAGGTTTTGGTCTGTATTCCTTTGGATAGCATTGCTGGATATGTTTATGCACCGCTTGAATATATGAGTAAAGTGGGGCGGCATCGTTTGGCTGATTTACCATGGGTTGAGCAAGACCATCAAATTTTAAAAATTAGTTCAGTAAATTTGGCTGCCAATTTATTGGAAAATTTAACCCTAAAAGAAAATGAAAAAGCGTTAGATACCTCTTCTTTATTGGAGTGCTGGATTCAAAGCCGTCGAGCATTACAACAGTTTTTAACTCATCGAAAAGATCAAATGGATGATGTCATTGCGCCGAAGCAAAACTTTGTTCAAAGTGAGCAGGCGCTTGTTCTTGGACATAGTATGCATCCGTCACCTAAAAGCCGTCAGGGTTTTGTACAAGATGATTGGAAGCATTATTCACCAGAAACTCAGATCGCTTTCAAAATGCATTTTTTATATGTGCATCCAGATTATGTCATTCATGATAATGCGCGTAATTTATCGATTCCAAGCCAATTAAAACAAGATTTAGCACCATACTTTAATACTTATCATCATGAAAAAATGGCGCAGCATCCTAATTATGCGTTGCTACCTTTGCATCCGTGGCAGGCAAGATATTTAAAAGACAAAGACTGGTATCAACAGCTTTTACATGAAGGGAAATTAATTGATTTTGGTGCATTGGGGTGGGAAATGAAAGCCACAACATCCGTGCGAACTTTATATAGTGAGCAAGCACCTTGGATGTTTAAGGCTTCAATGACTGTGGCTGTGACCAATTCGATTCGTGTGAATCTCTATAAAGAGTGCCATCGTGGTTTATTGAGCTATCAATTATGGAATGATGACTGTCTTGCAGATTTTAGACAACGTAATCCACGATTACAGACCATCAGTGATCCAGCTTGGATTGCATTAAAAGTGAATGGTCAAGTTCTGGATGAAACCATCTGTATTCTACGGGAAAATCCATTCAAGCAAAGTGATGATGTAACCTGTATCGCTTCGTTGTGCCAAGATCATCCGTTTGAATCCAAAAATCGTTTTAGTCAAATTTTTGCTGAAGTTTCAAAGCAGACAGGACTGAGTCAAACAGATGTGGCTTTGCAGTGGTTCGAGCGTTTTTTAGAAATTACAATTTTACCCCTAATGGAGTTGTACCAAGAGTTTGGTATGGCATTTGAAGCTCATCAGCAAAATACACTGATTGAACTTGAAGATGGAATGCCAAAAAATGTTTGGTTTAGAGACAATCAAGGTTTTTATTATATTCAAGAATTAGCCAACGAAATTTTGGTACGTTTTCCGACCTTGGCGACAGATGGGCAGGCCGTTTGCCCGCAGGCTTTAGTGGATGAGCGTTTCCGATATTACTTTATTGGGAATACCTTATTTGGCTTGATTAATGCAATTGGCATAACAGGTGTCGTTCAAGAACAGCAACTGCTTGAAAAATTACAATCTTATTTGATTCAAGCGTATCAAAAATATCCTGAAAGCCAATTGTTAAAGACAGTTTTACATCAAACGACATTCCCTTATAAGGGCAATTTAATGACTCGTTTGTATGAATTGGACGAGTTACAAGCCGATATTTCTCAACAGTCGATTTATGTCAATTTAAAAAACCCACTGTATGTTGCGCAAACTGTAGTGGAGACTGAACATGCTTGATTTTATCGGTATTGGTTTAGGACCATTTAATTTAAGTTTGGCTGCATTGCTCAATCAACATGCTTCACTCAAATATCAATTTGTGGATAAGCGGCATGAGTTTGACTGGCATTCAGGCATACAGTTGCCGAATGCGATGATGCAAGTTCCCTTTATGGCAGACTTGGTCAGTTTAGTCGAACCGACCAGCCCCTATAGTTTTCTGAATTATTTAAAAGCACATCAGCGTTTATATAAGTTTTATTTTCGGGAAAATATGTATATTCCACGGCAAGAATATAATCACTATTGCCAGTGGGTGGTCAAACAATTACGCAATCTACAGTTTGGAAGCCGCGTAACAGACATTGCACCTATTTCAGGTGGTTTTCAGGTAATTACTGAGCATAAAGGTCGTTTGTCGGTGCAACAAACCCAAAAGTTGGTCTTAGGTACAGGTACCATACCTAAGTTACCGCAGCCCCTACAAAGGGTGGCTGAGCAAACACCGCAGTGTATACATTCATCAAATTATATCGATCAGTGTAAGGATCATTTATCAGGAAATGTAGTCCTGATTGGTTCAGGTCAGTCTGCCGCTGAGATATTCATAGATTTATTTGATAAGCAGATACATCCTGAAACGGGTAAATCACAATTTCATTTATATTGGCTGACGCGTTCGGCTGGGTTTTTCCCGATGGAAAATACCCCACTCGGTTTGGAAAGTTTTAGCCCAGACTATATGTCTTATTTTTATCACTTGCCTAAAAAACTCAAAGATACTATACCTGTGACACAGGCAAATTTATATAAAGGCATTAGTGCTAAAACCATTCGTGATATTTATGAGCGCTTATATCAGCGTAGCATTGGAGATGCAGAGATACATGTCACGATTGCAGGACATCATCAGCTTGAAAATGCAGAAATAATCAATGAAAGAAATATTCAACTGAAATTTTTCCAAACCCAGAAACAGCAAGTTTTGAACCTTCAGGCCAGCATGGTGATTGCGGCAACGGGTTATCAATATCCTTCGTTGGATTTTTTAACTAAGTTGAGTCGTGATATTCCCTTAGATGGACAAAATCATTGGGAGATCAATGAACACCATCAACTGAACTATCACGGTGAAGGCAAAATTTATATTCAGAATACTGATTTGCGACATCATGGCGTGGGTACACCTGACCTAGGATTAGGGGCTTTTCGTTCTGCAAAAATTGCCAATCAGATTTTGGGCGAGTCCTATTTCAACATCGAAGGGCGACAAAGTTTTCAGGATTTTCACTACCCAGAATCTGATCGTCCATTTGCGAAGAGTGCGATATCCAAAACCAATATTCGTACTGATGTGATGTCATCGCAGATTTCAAGAAAAGCTGCGGATCACTATCCTGAATATTTGATGAAGTAGGGCTGGGAATAGGCATGGCTGAAATGTCAAAGTTAGATTCTCATGCGACTTCTGATGCTTTGCTGTCGCAACGTTGCGTCATGCTCTCCGTGATGCTGGGTACAGGTACAGTAAGTATTAATAACAGCAGTTTTAATCCTGCTATTCCTCAACTGATGCAAGATTTCCAAATTGCTGAAGCAACGGTCAGTTGGGTCATGGTGATTTTCCTTTTGACCATGAGCCTAAGCTTGCTGCTGACAGGTTTTCTCAGCCAACGTTGGGGCAAGCGTCGTGTGTATTTAGCTGCATTAAGTCTTTTTATGTTGAGCTCGATGTTCGGGGCTTTCGCTTCGCAATTTGAGACTGTGTTAACGGTTCGAGCCTTACAAGGATTTGCCAGTGGGCTGATGATTCCGTTGTCATTGGGAATTATTTTTTCAGTTACGCCGAAAGAACAGAGGGGTGCAGCAACGGGGCTATGGGGAGCAATGATTATGCTGACCTTAGCCTGTGGTCCAATGCTAGGTGCCTTGATACTCGCTGTGTCCAGTTGGCATGCCTTATTTTTATTAAATGTACCCTTGGCAATCATTGCTTTAATTGTGGGGTGGTTTTATCTACCTCGGCAACCTGCTATTCAAAATTTAAAATTTGACTGGCTTGGTTTTGGATTATTGTCAATTTTCATTATTTGCTTTGTGTTGGCCTTAAGTCTTATTCAACAATTGCAGGATGTCTATCAGCCTACGTTCTGGTGGTTATTGGGACTGAGTGGTTTTGCAGGGTTTGGATTTTTTTGGGCTAGCCGAAAAAAGCCAGATGCCATTATTACTTGGTCTTTATTTCAAAGTCGTGAGTTTAATTACAGCTTGATGTTATCGGTTGTGCATACCATCGGCTTATTTTTGAGCTTATTTTTGATTCCTTTACTCATTCAAAATAGTTTGCAGTTAAGTCCCCTTTGGTCAGGGCTATTACTGATGAGTAGTGCCTTAACCACCAGCTTGTGTAGTAAACGTGCTGGTCGCTATCTAGATCAGCATGGGGCAAAACGGCTGTTAAGTGTGGGTATCGTGCTGACGGCAATATCCTTTGTCGGCTTAGGGTTGGCAGCTAATCACTCTATCGTTTTATTAATGCTGTGCATGGTGATGCATGGTTTAGGGTTTGGCTTGTCTTATATGCCTGCGACCACAGCAGGACTGAATCACTTACCCAATCCAGAACTTGTGACACATGGTGCGGCGGTAAATAACTTATTGCGTAGGCTTTGCGCTGCAATTGCAGTCGTGATTGCCGCACTTTATTTGCAAATACACACGCAAAATTTCTTAGAAAGTCCTGAATTAGCCATCGTACAAAGGCAAGTCATTCAAGAGCTATTTTTCTTCTGCGCCTGCATAACGCTCTTGGCCCTGCCTTTTGCATGGAAGTTTCCACATCAAAAACAGCAACATATACACATTTAAAATTTAATATGAAGGAATCGGTTATGGGTCATTTACATCCCACATTAACGAACAAAAACAATGCCTCTTATGTCGCAACTTTAGCTTGGCAACAACCCGATCAAACTGCAATCAACAAAGTAGAACAACGTGTCATCAAACAATTGCTTCAGGCTTTAATTTTTGAAGAAGTGATTGATGCAAAATTTGAAAATGACGTATTTATCATCCAAGCATTCGATCAAAATCAAAAAGAAATTCAGTACCGTGCAGCAGGCAAGCGCTATCTAAGCTTTGGTTTAGTCCGTTTGGATGAGCAAGAGGTGATTCGTCAAGACCATGCAGGACAACAGTCAGCGACCCAACTAAACCAAGTGATTGAGGAAATTGTCCGTGCGATTCCAAACGCAGCTAAATTGGAAGATTTCATTTATGAATTAAAACGGACATTTATTCATGATGTGCAATCGCAACACTGTCAAAACCAATTTCAACTTCCTGCGACACAGTACAATTATGATGTTCTAGAAACATATTTAATGGATGGTCATCCTTATCATCCTTGTTACAAGTCACGTGTTGGTTTTAGCTTACAGGACAACCTGAAATATGGGGTGGAATACGCACAACCGATCCACTTGGTATGGTTAGCCATTCATCATTCCTTGCTCTCAGAAAATGCTTCAAAGTCTATTCATGCGGAACAGTTTTTACAGCAACAACTAACTGAGCAAGATCAAGCGCTGTTTGCTCAAACATTGAAAGCTCAGGATTTAAATACCAGCGAATATACCTGGCTACCCGTACATCCTTGGCAGTGGGAAAATACGCTGGTTCATACCTTCTTTGAAGAAATTGCGAAACAAAAAATTGTCTATTTAGGTCACGGAAGTGATGCGTACATAGCGCAACAGTCCCTAAGAACTTTGACCAATTTACAGCATCCAGAAAAGCCCTACATTAAACTTGCAATGAGTTTAACCAATACTTCCAGTTCACGAATTTTAGCGGCACATGCTGCAATGAATGGTCCGTTAATTACGGATTGGTTACAGCGTTTAATCGAAAATAGTGAACTGGCAAAGTCTTTAGATTTTGCAATTTTAAGAGAAGTGCATGCCACTGCGGTTGATTTTAGCAAATTACCTGCGTCACACGCCAAACAAGCCTATGGCACGATTGGGAGTTTATGGCGTGAAAGTGTTCACGCTTACTTAAAGCCAGAAGAAGATGCTATTCCGCTCAATGGCGTCAGTCATGTGCAACGTGATGGGCAATTGCTTATTCAACCGTGGCTAGAAAAATATGGTACGGAAGCGTGGCTTACACAATTCCTTTCTGTGGTGATTCAACCGATTTTATTTCTATTACATGCAGAAGGTATTGGCTCGGAATCGCATGGTCAAAATATTATTCTAGTGCATAAAAATGGCTGGCCGACGCGCATAATTTTGAAAGATTTTCACGATGGTGTTCGTTTTAGTCCAGAACATTTAACTCATCCTCATGAATATCCTCAACTACATGCCTTACCCGCAGAACATGCAAAAGCCAATCGCATGTCATTTATTTTGACTGATGATTTAAATGCCGTACGAGATTTTAGTTGTGCCTGCCTATTTTTCGTTGCTTTAAGCGATATTGCGATGACATTACAGCAGAAAATCAATTTTCCTGAACAACACTTTTGGCAAATTGCGGCCAATATTATTCATCATTTCCAACAACAAAATCCTGAACATCAAAATAGATATGAAAAATTTGATGTTTTTGCTGCGCAGTTCTGTATTGAATCTTTAACCAAAAGACGTTTGTTTGGAGATGGCGAGGTACAACTTCGTCTGGTGAACAATCCACTTTATCAGTTCCGTAAACCTACTGCTGAAGAGGGTTAAAGATGAATACGATGTTGTTTTCACCAACTGTAACGACCCAAATGATTTTGGTTGATTTGGTGAATAGTTTTTTGGTGGAAGGTTATATTCCAGAGCATGTCATTTTTACTAAGACACAGGCATTGGCACTGTTAAAAGATCGTTTTGAGCAGAATTTCAATGCTTTAATCGAGACGTATCTCGATCAAACCTCTTTCGCACTTTTATTTCACACCGATTTTTCGGAATTTATAGTTCTTCCATTACAGCAGGCAATTCAACAGGATTGGGTTATTCAACCGCATATGCCTGCTTACCAAGTATGGATTCAAGCAGAGCAAAATTATCAATTACGCGCATTAAGCGCATTAGATTTTTTTGATGTGATGCAGCGTTTGGGCTACTTTTCTCACTGTGATACTGCAAAGTTAGAGACATTTAGAGATGATCTGCAACTGACCATGATGCAAAGTCAGCTCACTGCACAGCATCAGATTCGTACCGAAACATGGGGTTTAGATTATCCTGCCGAATTGTTTATTCAACTTGAACAATATGCTGGACTCAGGGACCGTCCATATCATCCGCTGGCCAAATTAAAAGATGGTTTTTCGGCAGAGGAGTATCTGCAATTTAGCCCAGAGTTTTCTCAGCCTATTCCTTTGTGTTGGGTCGCAGTTAAAAAAGAAAAACTGGTCTTTGGTCAGGCGGTAACGCAGATTGAAACCCAGCAACCCGCTAAAATTTTTTTAGATCATGAGCAATATGCTGCCTTAGAGCAGGAATTAAATCAAAAAGAAATCGGCGCTGAGTTTCTGGTTTTACCGATGCATATTTGGCAGTTTAAGCATATTTTTTCGGAGAAATTTGCTCAAGAACTGCTAGATGGCGTGATGATTCCATTGGAATTTCAATCTACCGAAATGTATGCGAGTTCGTCCTTAAGAAGCTTATTATCAGCCTCAAAACCACAGGACAGTCTAAAGCTGCCTTTGGCCGTGAAGTCTTTGGGTTCACTGCGTTTTTTGCCGATTGTGAAAATGATCAATGGGCAAAAAAACCAAAAGCTGTTGCAAGATGCAAAGAAACTGGATGAGGTTTTAAACACGCGTTTATGGTTGTGTGATGAAAATCAGTGGTGGGCATATTTACCCCATGATCCTGAAAATTTAACTCCAGATAATTTGACCTTATTTGATGAGCAGCCGATGCATTTAGCGGTACAACGGCGCCGTATTCCTGCTGAACTCTTACAACAGCCTTACCAAATTATTCCAATGGCCAGTTTAGGACAATGTTTAGCGGGAGAAATATATCCATTTGAGTTTATTTTAAAGGCGCAAAAACTTCAGTCGACCAAAGAAAATATCATGGCGACTTTCAAGATGTTGTGTCGAGATTTTTTTGATGTGAATTTCAGGCTCTTCCGTCTGGGGTTAATGGGGGAAATTCATGGTCAGAATATTTGTATTGTGCTCAAACAGGGTCTGTTTACTGGGTTTATGTTGCGTGATCATGACTCATTACGCATTTATTTACCTTGGCTACAACAACAGGGGCTGGAAGATCCGCAGTATTTAAGCCCACATGATTTCAGAATCACGCTTTATCATGATTCGATTGAAGATCTTATTTCGTACCTACAAACCTTAGGGATACAAGTTAATTTAGCCAGCATATTGGAGTCAGTTGCTGAATATTATCAGCTCAATGCATTTGAGTTATGGCAGATTTTGGCTCAAGCGTTACAGAAGGCTCTAAATGCTGTGCCATTCAGTGATGAAGCCCGTTCAGCCTTACAGCATATTTTATTTGAAGAAGAGCATTGGCCATATAAACAGCTTATTCGCCCTTTACTTGAGCAAGAGAATCGAACTGGAAGCATGCCTAGCCGTATGGGGCAAACCTGTAATTTCTTCAAGAAGTTGCAGACTGCTGAAAAGAATGATTGAACAGGTCAGCAGAACGTGCGTTCCCATATCTCTGTCGTGAATGTTGTCTCAGAGCCTGAATTTGAATCATTGGGTCTTTCTCAAGCCAAGCATATGTTGGCTGAAAGGCTCAATATTCAAATCAATTTGCATACGCACGATGCATGTAGTTTTGCCGATCTATTAGATCCTGAGCAGTGTTTAATGGTGCTCACTGAATTTTCAACGCGTATACAGGCTGTTAACTTAACCTGTTCAGGTTCAATGTTTATGAAATATTGGGCAGTTCCAATGTTGTTCCCTTATTTATATGCATTATTAACGGAAGAGGTGAGTTTGCCTTGGGAATTGTCTGCGCTTTCAGTGCAAATATCAGCGACTTGGTATTGGGACCGTCATTTAAATATTAAACCCACCTCTTTAAAAAAGGATACGTGGTGGACACAACAGCAAACGTATCAAGCAACCATGCTGAGGATTTTTAATGATTTAAGTCAAGTATTTGAGGCCATCAGTAAAGTTGCAAAAGTGCAGAAGTTTTTGCTTTGGGAAAATACAGCACTCAGGATTTTACAGTTCTATGACCTGATGCAGAAACAAAATTCATCTCAACAGACGTTGACAAAAATTTTGCAGCAACGCCAATTCTTATCAAATTTATCTGCTGAATCTTTTGGCTTAAAACAAAATCCATTTCTTTTGTTAGAACAAAAACGAAAGTTAAACAGTGGAACTTACCTAAGGAAAAAGTGCTGTTTTTATTTTCAACTCCCCGAATCCAAACGTGAATATTGCAGCAGTTGCCCTTTAGCTAAAAAGGATCAAGAAAGAGATCACAGCCCATGTCAGATCAATTAAATCGTTTATTTACACAGTATGCCAATATTGCTAGCTCAACCATTGGGCATGTTTTAGATACAGGTTATTTACCTGAAATTCATGCAGTTAATTCCGTTCAACATGTTGTAGGACGGGTGCGAACGGTCACTTTAAACTCCATCAATGCCATGCAGCTACGCAATGCATTGTTAGAAAGCAAAGCGGGTGACGTACTGGTGATTGATGCGCGGAAACTGGGTTACCGTGCTTGTTGGGGAGAACAACGTCATCGTGCAGCGATTTACCATGAATTGGCCGCCATCATTGTTCTTGGTGCAGTCACTGATATTTGTGCTTTACGTGCCATGAAAGTTCCCGTATTTGCTCAAGCGGTGAGTTGTTTAACAACCCGAGCAGAAGGAGAAAGTCTGGTCGACTTTGATCAGGATATTCAATATTTTGATTCAATTATTTCAACAGGCGATTTGATCGTTGCTGATGCAGATGGCGTTTTCATTTTAAAACCTGAGGTGGCTGCACTCCATTCAGAAAAATTCCAACAAATGGAACTTTTGGAACAACAAAAAAGAGAGCAGTTTTTTAGTCAGCATCCCACAGAACAGTATTACCACAGCATTTAACTATCGGTCTAAGACAAAAAGAAAGGACTTCTATGCAAACATTATCCTCAAGTCTTCCTCATTATTTTTCTTATGCAGAAAAAGGGATTGCCTATGCATTGCGCGCAGTGGTTTTACCTGAAGATTTTCCACTACTTTATAAATGGATGCATACACCTCATGTCATCCCGCAGTGGCAACTGAACAAACCCGAACTAGAGCTGGCTGTCTATTTTGAGAAGATGCTGATTGATGACCATCAACGTTTGTATATTATTCAAATTGAAGGGCAGGATGTGGGCTATTTAGAAATATACGAGGCTAAACGGGATCGGTTGTCCTTATATTATCCTGCATCAGAGTTTGATTTAGGGTGGCATATCTTATTGGGCGAAGAAAGTGTGGTGGGAAAAGGGCATTTTAAAGCTGTAATGCGCATGATGAGTTATTTTATTTTTGAGCATTCTCCAGCAGAGAAAATTGTAGGGGAGCCCGATGAAAGTGTGAAATCGTATGAATATGTCGCCCATGAGATTGCTTTTGAAGCCCAGAAAAAGATACACATGTTAGAAAAAACAGCCATTTTATATCATTGTTTTAGAAATAAATTTTATGAAAAGTGTGGAGCATTAGCTCGTTCATAGAAAAAAATAATAGGTATTTTAGAAATGTCTTCCATTGGGGAGACATTGTTTAGCTTGTATTTTTAACAAAACTTAGTCCCACAACTGTATTTAGACATAGCCATTAAAATCCATCAAAAAATAAAAAAGTGGAATAAAAGTTTTTACAATAGTAATAATAATGATTACTATTTGCACCAATATTAATACTTACTATTTGGAAATAAAAATGCGCTTGTCACACTTTAGCCTTTGCTTGCTTACAACAGCAATTTGCACCCAACTTTATGCAAATGATTCCGTTGCGATAGGGGCTGAAACACAAAATGCCGAAGCGAAGCTTCCCACGCTGGTGATGACGGCAACACGAACACCCAAAAGTATTGCGGAAATTGCGGGGACGGTTCAAACCATTTCAGCAGATGAAATTGCACAACAGGCAGGAACAGGTCGTAAAGTTGCCGATATTTTAGCGCAACTGGTACCGTCACTTGCACCAAGTAGCGGAACAAGCAGTAACTATGGTCAAACCATGCGTGGCCGTAATGTATTGGTGATGATTGATGGGGTATCTCAAACAGGATCACGTGATGTCGCGCGTCAACTGAACAGTATTAGCCCGAATATGATTGATCATATTGAAGTCGTTTCGGGTGCGACCAGCATTTATGGTTCTGGCGCAACAGGCGGTATTATTAACATTATTACTAAACGAGCAGACAAATCTGACCCTGTCAGTTTTCAGACCAAGTTGGGTGTAACCGCCGCCGATAATTTCCGTAGTGATAGTCTAGCTTATCAAGTTGGACAGACCTCCTCTTTTGCCCATGACAAAGTAGATGGTTTTCTGGGCGTAGACTATACCAGCCGTGGTTCACAGTTTGATGGTCGAGGAGATCGTATTTCATTAAGCCCGTGGCAGGGCAGCACAATGGATACCGATACCATTGATGTAAATGGACGACTGAATTTTAATTTGACGGATAGCCAAAGTTTAAGTTTTGGTGCGCAATATTATAAAGATGAACAAGATACCGAATATGGCCCTGATTATTCTTATCTACAGACAAAAACAGAACCTTCTTTAAAAGCAATTAAGGGGTGGAGCTTAGACAAGCAACCATTCACCGAACGCTATGCTTTTAATACACAATATCAAAATCAGGATTTTTTAGGGCAAATACTAAATGTAGAAGCTTACTATCGAAATGAAAAATCTAGATTTGTCCCTTATGGCTACTCGAAAGATGGTGTGAGTGTTAAACAAAGCCAGTCCAATGTGGACTATGCGGGCATTCGCTCGACCTTACAATCCGATTTGAAAGTGGCAGATCGTGAGTTAAAACTGACTTATGGTTTGGACTATGACTGGGAAAAAGATCATCAGTGGGCAGACTTTTATCTGCCTAGCAACACAGGTTTAGTTTATACCCCAACAGGCGAAACACAAGGTTCAGGCCCAGATACTCAAATTCAGAATATCGGGACTTTTTTACAAGGGGATTATGCTTTAACTGATCGCCTCAATGTACAGGCAGGTGTACGTTATCAATATGTCCAAGCCGATACTGACAGTTATTTAACAGCACGTAAGCCTTATACCTTAATGGCAGCGGATTCGACAGATTCAGATAAATTTCTGTTCAATTTAGGGACTGTTTACAAACTGACAGATGCGCAACAACTTTATGCTAATTTCTCTCAAGGCTATAGCTATCCAGATGTACAACGCGTATTACGTGATGTCGCAGCATATACCTTAACGACTTCGGGTATTGAGCCAATTACGGTCAATAGCTATGAATTGGGTTGGCGTCTAAATCAAGATTCAGGTTTAAATTTAGGTTTAACAGGCTTTTACAATACTTCTGATAAAGTCGTGCAATTTAACTCTGACCGATCTGTCAATGTAGTCGATACCGATCAACGCATTTATGGTGCAGAAGCCACTGTGAGTTATCCATTTATGGAGAACTATAAAGTGGGGGGAACTTTGGGTTATACCCGTGGTCAGTACAAAGATGCAGCGGATAATTGGCATGAGTTAAATGCTTTTGCAGTTTCACCAATGAAAGGCACTTTATTTGCAGAATGGAGCAATGCTGAAGGTTATGGTGTACGCGCTCAAATGTTAGCCATTAAAGGGACAGACAAAGCTTATAAAGATGATCTGGCGTTAAAAGCAGCTGGAATCACAGATAGTAACAGTGCGGCAGAGATTAAAGGTTATACCACCATGGATGTGTTGGCACATTTCCCTGTGGCAAAAGGTCGAGTCGATTTCGGGGTTTATAACGTATGGGATAAGCAATATAAAACCGTATTTGCTCAACAAGCTGCAGTGACGAATGCCAATTCACTTCTGGCAATTCCTGCGGAAGGACGAACCTTTGCGTTAAGTTATACTTTTAAATATTGATTTGAATGCAAAAGTGCCCGTAATGATTTACGGGTACTTTTAAAAAACTGCTCAAGCCAACTGATAGTACATACATCCACGACAAGAGGAGCAACGAATCGAATAAAAGGTTCAGTCATACCAACCGTTCTGCACTGATGACGAACTTTATCGTCAGCTCACAGCAAACTCCCTCGTTCATCTTTCATTTACCCAAGCTCTTATAGATCATCGAATTGCTTTTACTACAAAGCATTCAGTTTCCTATTCTTTTACTTTTGCATACGCTTTAGTAGCTAAATATCCACTACAGTATTTAGAAGAGGTTTTATTACCCAGTTAAAAATAATCAATTGCCTAAACATTATTTTGCAGCAGGGTTGTCCTTATGAATTCACGCTTTGTTCACAACGGGGTCATGTATTTTGCATGAAACATTACAGATAGGTTAAGCAATGCAAAATTTCTTCAAAAGCTTTCTGAGCCATGCTGCGATTGTTAGTATCGGTTTATTCTCATCATTAGCCGTTCAGGCCGAAAACCCAAAACCGCAAGCCGTCCCCCAGATTGATATTAATAAATATGTTGGCAAATGGTATGAAATCGCACATTTTCCAATGTACTTTCAACGCAATTGTGCCAGCGACACGACTGCAAATTACTCCCTAAATTTAGATAAGACCGTGGGCGTATTGAATAGCTGTCGTACTAAAACAGGTGAAACCATTTCGTCTCAAGGGGTGGCTTATCCGCAAAATGCTGGAAATAGTCAGTTAAAGGTCAGTTTTTTGCCTACAGGACTAAGATGGATTCCTTTTACTCAAGGGGATTACTGGGTACTTCGAGTAGATCCTGAGTATAAGGTTGCACTGGTGGGTGGTCCTAGTCACAAATACTTATGGGTACTGTCACGTGATCCGAAAATAGATGAGTCAATCTACCAATCTTACTTACAAACAGCCCGTCAATATGGGTATGATGTGACTAAATTAGTTAGAACACCACATCAAAATTAACCCATTCAATGCACTGTGATTTTTCTGGTCCACGATGAAACTGAGGAGTGAACTTCACATAAATTTCATATCGTGTTCCATAAAATGAAAAGCAAATATAAAAACTCAAAATGCGGAAGAAACAATGTCCAAATTTTTTCTACGCTGGATGGATAGCTGGTCGGGTGATGTAAAAACCCAAACAGTGCAGCCAGACAGTCCATCCAAAGACTCAAAAATTCAATGGTTGCGTATCTCGCCTTTCATTCTATTGCATCTTGCAGTTTTTGCCGTGTTTTGGGTGGGAGTATCGAAATTCGCAGTGCTGTTTATGCTGGGGTTTTATCTCATTCGAATGTTTGCAATCACGGCATTTTTTCATCGCTATTTATCGCACAAAACCTTCCAAACTTCTCGTATTGTCCAGTTCATTTTTATTTTGATTGGAACCATGAGTGCGCAACGTGGGCCTTTATGGTGGGCCGCCCATCATCGTTATCACCATCGGTTTACCGATACGGAACAAGATCCGCATTCTTCAACGCAGGGTTTTTGGTATAGCCATATTGGTTGGTTCTTGAATGATCACAATTTCAAAATTCGTAAAGAAGTGGTGAAAGATTGGTTGAAATATCCCGAATTGGTCTGGTTGGATCGTTTCAGTCTCCCTGTCGTATTACTCACGGCAGTCGCCATTTATGGGTTGGGAGAATGGTTGGCTGTCACATATCCACAGCTTGAAACTACGGGACCTCAATTATTGGTCTGGGGTTTTGTCATTTCAACAGTATTATTGATTCATGCCACACTCTGTATCAACTCTCTTGCACATCTATATGGTTCACGAGATTTTGACACGACAGATCAGAGCCGTAACAATTTTTTTCTTTCGATTATTACCCTTGGCGAGGGGTGGCATAACAACCATCATTATTATGCAGGAAGTACCCGACAGGGATTTTATTGGTGGCAAATTGATGTGACTTACTACGTATTAAAAATCCTGTCATGGTTAGGCTTGGTTTGGGCTTTAAAGCCAGTGCCAGCACGAATTTATACTGCAAGTCGCCGTAATAACACATTACTTCAGCTTGAGACAAAAAAATTAAAAAAGGAAGATTGTTTATGAAGATTGCGGTTATCGGCTCGGGTATTTCAGGTATATATGCAGCGTGGAAATTATCGGCACAGCATCAAGTCACAATCTTTGAAAAAAATCATTATTTTGGTGGGCATACCGATACGCATCATTTTCAAATTGAGGGGCAGAGCATCGCTGTAGATAGTGGCTTTATCGTATTTAATGATTACAACTATCCATTGTTTAGTGAGATGCTGGCAAAACTCGCAGTAGAGGCACAAGCCAGTGATATGAGCTTTTCGGTCAATAACTGTGTCACAGGCTTACAATACAATCCGTCAAAAAAATGGTCATTGCTCACGCGTCCGCAAAATTTTTTCAATAAAAACTTTCGACATATGTTGGCTGATTTACTTCGTTTTTACCAAGAAAATAAAGACTTATCGATAAGTGACTATGACGCCGAGATGAGTATTGAAAGCTATTTAGACCAACATGGTTATTCAGAAGCTTTTCGCCATGAGCATTTATATCCAATGTGTGGGGCTTTATGGTCAGCTCCAGTCGATCAGGTCGGGCAGATTCCTTATAAGTTTGTGGTCAGTTTTTTCCAGCATCATCGTATGCTTCAGTTAAAAGAGAGACCACAATGGCAAACTGTCAAACAGGGTTCAAATCGCTATATTCAGGCAATTCAACAGCAATGCCCCACAATTCAGTGGGAAAACTTAGCGGTACAGCAGGTTCGACGTTATCCTGACCACGTACAGGTTCAAACAGAAGCAGGTTTACATACTTTTGACTGGGTGATATTTGCCAGTCATGGCGATGATACGCTTGCATTATTAGAAAATCCGACGGATTTAGAACGAGAAATTTTAGGAAGTTTTACTTATCAAGATAATCATATGGTGGTTCATCATGATACTTCAATTATGCCAAAACAACGCTCGCAATGGGCAAGCTGGCATGTACATGTGACACCAAAAGATCAATCAGCGCTAGATTCATCGACTACTCATTATGGTTTTACGTACTGGATGAATAATTTGCAAAATTTGAAATGTAAAACTCAAATCTTTGCCACTTTAAATCCGAATATGAAGATTGATCCTGCCAAAATACTGGTGCAACGACATTATCGTCATCCTGTATTTGATGAAAAAGCGATTCAGGCTCAAGGGCGGTGGCATGAATTACAGGGGCTAAATCGTACTGCGTATTGTGGGGCTTATTGGGGGTGGGGCTTTCATGAAGATGGTGCACGCAGTGCTGCGCGTGTGGTTGATTATTTGACTAGTTATGCTCATTAATAAAGGAGCTTACAGATGTTGAATACTCCGCTGGCTATTGCTGAGGCATGCATCCGACATCGGCGATATGCACCTAAAGCACATAGTTTTGAATCTAAACTGAGCTATTTATGGTTTGATCCAGATCAGTTAGAAAGTTTTACCCATAAATCACCGTTTTGGTCCGCTCAGCACTGGAATATTCTGAATCTGTATAGTGCCGACTTTTTAACAGACTATCATGGCAGTCTTAGACAAAAGGTCCAGAAAGCCGTATTGCAATATGCGAATGTCATGTTATCTCCAACTTCACAAATACGCATTCTGGCTTTGCCACGTTGTTTGGGCATTCGGTTTAATTCCGTAGTTTTCTATTTTATTTTTGATCAACAGCATCAGCAGCCGATTTTCATTCTCAGTGAAATCACCAATACCCCATGGAATGAACGCAAGGTGTATCTGCATGATTGTCGCCAGCCACAACAAGTCCATGGTGATTTTAAGGGGTATGAGTTCAATTTTGAAAAATCATTTCATGTTTCGCCATTTATGCCGATGGAACTTGATTATCGGTGGCGGTTTAACTTTTCAGACTCACTGAATGTGATTCACATGCAACTGTTTGAACAACAAAAACAGATATTTGATGCCACGATGCGCTTTCGTTTGAATCCCATCACATTTCCTTCACAACAACATCATTATGCTCTGAGATATAGTCTAGAACCTTTAAAAATGATGGCTTCTATTTATGTTCAAGCCTTGAGGTTATGGTTGAAAAAGGTTCCATTTTATCGGCATCCGAAAAAGAATAAGGATTAATCCCTCATGATGAAAGCATTACGTTATGGTGAGCAAGCTTCATTGCCATTTTTACTTAGAAGCCTACTCAGACTACGTCATGGACAAATTACTTTTCGTGGCGTATGGAATGGTACTGTTGGAGAGGCTTCAGATTTGCATGCTGTGATTGAGGTACACAATCCGGATGTCATGCAGTTGATATTCAAACAAGGCGTATTAGGTGCTGCCGAAAGCTATATTCGTGGAGACTGGAAAAGTGATGATCTGGTCGAACTTATACAGATTTTGGCTCGAAATCGTGAAGTGTTGGATAAGATTAATCAAAATGCCATGGCGCAACTGAGCCAGTTTATACTGAAAAACTGGTACAGAACTCGGAGCAATACCCTGAGTGGCAGCCGTAAAAACATCGCAGAACACTACGATCTCAGTAACGATTTTTTTAAACTTTTTCTCGATCAATCCATGATGTATTCCAGCGCAGTCTTCGAATCTGTAGATATGTCTTTGGAAGCTGCCTCTGATTTAAAAAAAGAGTTGATCTGTCAAAAACTACAACTAAAACCTTTAGATCATTTGGTCGAGATTGGAAGCGGTTGGGGCGGTTTTGCAATTTATGCGGCTCAACATTATGGCTGTAAAGTCACCACCATCACTATTTCTCAAGCACAGTTTGATGAAGCTGTGGCTCGTGTGCATGCAGCAGGTTTAAGTCACCGAGTTGATGTGCAATTGAAAGACTACCGTTTGTTAGAAGGTAAGTATGACAAATTGGTGTCAATTGAGATGATTGAGGCTGTAGGTGAACAGTATCTTCCCACCTATTTTAAAAAATGTCGTGATTTACTTAAGCCACAGGGGCTGGCACTGATTCAAGCCATCACCATTGAAGATGCGCGCTATCAAAAAGCGCTGCGAACGGTTGATTTCATTAAACGCTATATTTTCCCTGGTAGCTTTATTCCGTGCATAAGCGTGTTGACAGAGAGAGCGTCGCAACAAAAGTTAAGATTGAAACAGCTTGATGATATTGGACTCAGCTATGCCCAGACTATCCATCATTGGCGTGAGCGCTTTCTCAATGCGAAAGAGCAGGTTTTACAGTTAGGTTTTGATGAAAACTTTATTCGGATGTGGGACTTTTATTTATGTTATTGCGAAGGCGGCTTCAAAGAAGGCGTAATTAGCGATGTACATATGTTATTTGAAGCCAGCAGTCATTAATTTGGCAAATCGAGAAAGGGGAAGAGGATGTTCGTTAAGCTCGTAATCTTGAACCTTGCGATTATGTTGTGTTGTTGGGTTTGGGCAACATTCAACCGCCGTGTAGGCATTGTGGATGTTGCTTGGAGTGGCTGTCTTGCTTTAAATATTATGCTGACAGCTATTTTTATTGATTTAGCTCCGATGCCTATCCGTCTGTTCATTGGCATTTTGAGTGGTCTTTGGTTTATTCGATTGAGCGCGCATTTGTTGCGACGTTATCTTGCCGAACAACACGAAGATACGCGTTATGCCAATATGCGCCGTGCTATGGGGAAATTTCAGCACTTTGGTTTTTTACTATTTTTTATTTTTCAGGCGGGTTTAGTTGTTTTGTTTTACCTGCCAATGTGGGCTTTATTAACAACGCCTCAACAGGATTGGAGTGTTAGCTATCCCGTATTTTTAGCTGTTGCTGCACTTATTTTAGTCCTCGCGTTTGTGGGCGAGACGATTGCAGACCAGCAGCTCTATCGCTTTAAACAACAGCCCCAACATCGTGGTTTAACCATGGATCAAGGACTGTGGCGTTATTCACGCCATCCCAACTATTTTTTTGAATGGATTCATTGGTTTGCCTATCCTATTTTAGGGGTGGCAGCTGGACTCCACTTGCTCTGGATATATCCTGTGTTGATGTGGCTATTTTTGTATTACATCACAGGTATTCCGTTTAGCGAGCAACAAGCACTTAAAAATCGTGGGCAGAATTATCTCGATTATCAACAGCGGACTTCAATGTTCATTCCGTGGAAACCCAAAAAGTAGGTACGCACATGGATTATATAATTCAAAAATCATTAAAACTGGTTGAAAGTGGTTTAATTCCAGACCAAGCCATTCGGGCTGCAATCCGTAGCTTGAGCAAAAAGCGTTTGATTCAAGAGGGTCGTGATGATCCTGAACAGGCGGCACAGCGTTATATGGATGTGCTGAATATGCTCAAGCAGAGTGAAATCGCCATTGAAACCAAGAAAGCCAATGAGCAGCATTATGAGTTACCGACCCAATTTTTTCAGGCAGTATTAGGTAAGCGGCTGAAATACAGTGCATGTTATTTTGCACATGAAACGACCACTTTAGATCAAGCTGAAGAGTTTGCTTTGCAACTCTACGGTGAGCGAGCAAAGTTACAAGATGGTCAAAGCATATTAGAGTTAGGCTGCGGTTGGGGCTCATTTAGCTTATGGATGGCTGAGCGTTATCCAAATGCGCATATTACTGCTGTTTCAAATTCGAAAACGCAGCGTGAACATATTTTAGAGCAGGCAAGAATTCGTGGCTTTCAGAATATTGAAGTCTTAACCTGCGATGTGAATATTTTGGAACTTGAGCCAAATCATTTTGATCGGGTAGTTTCTGTTGAAATGTTTGAACATGTACGAAATTATCAGCGCTTATTTGAAAAAATTAATGGTTGGCTCAAGCCTGAAGGTTTATTGTGGTGTCATATATTCTGTCATCGTTTTTTGCATTATCCGTTTGAGATAAAATCTGAATATGATTGGATGTCAAAATACTTTTTTACTGGCGGACTAATGCCTTCGGTCTCTACCTTTTTACATTTTCAAGAGCATTTACAACTCAAACAGCATTGGCAATGGTCTGGTCAGCATTATGAACGTACTGCAAATGCTTGGCTGGATAATATGGATGCACATCAAGAGCAACTTAAACCGATCTTTGAGCAAACCTATGGCAAAGAGGCGGATGCTTGGTGGCAACGCTGGAGAATATTTTTCATGGCATGCGCGGAACTGTTTGGTTTTGAACAAGGGCAAGAGTGGGTGATTGGTCATTTTTTATTTCATAAAAAGATCCTTTAATCCACCGCTGCCGATCATACCTAAGGAAAAGATATGCAGAAATCCCAGACACATAGTTTTCAAAAGCATGCCTTAACGGAAATTTTCAATCGTTATTATTGGTTGCAAATTGGGCTGATTGCCTTGTCAATTGTGGTCGGGATAGGCTGTAGTGCTTGGATCATTAAAGGTTCCTTATTAAAGACGGCATTAGAACAAGAAATGGAGCATTATTGGTCGCGTGTGGCACGCGATCCAGATGCCGATTTACCTGATACCAAAAACCTTTATGGTTATCGCTGGAATACTCGTACGCCACCTCAACAGTTTCGGAACATGCACTTAAATATAGGAGTCAATCGTATTTGGGTGGATGGCAAAGAGCGTATGACGGTATATGGCGAAAAAAACGGCCAACACGTTTTGCTGGTCTTTGGTGAAAGTAATGTCAATAAGTTGGTCTGGTTATTTGGATTAGCTCCCCTCATGTTCAGCCTGTTTATTCTTTACAGTTTTTTATGGTGGTCAAACCGTCGTGCTAGACGTTATTTCTCACCGATTACTCGGCTTGCAAACGCTTTAGAACATATAGATTGGGCACATCAAAAGACTCAAGCATCTCCCTTTCAAGATATTTACACCAACGGCAATATGGAAGCGGAATATCTGAAGCAGGCACTAGAAAAGTATCATGATGTCTTGAGTGAATTTATTCAGCGTGAACGCGAATTTACTGGTGATGTTAGCCATGAATTACGCACGCCACTGACAATTCTAAAAGGTAATGTACAGCTTTGTCAGGCTCGATATGGACAAGATAAAGTATTTACCCGCTTAAATAACACCATTGATGATATGCAGCTTTTGGTCGACACTCTATTGGCGATTGCACGAAATACCACTCAGCATATTGCTTCAGAGCAGATGTTATTGTCTGAAATTATTGATGATTTGGTCGATTCCTTGCATGCAGTTAGTCAAAGTAAGGGGATGCAAATTTATGTGCAGCAGGATACATCTGAGCAGCTTAGAAACTTGTACCCCTCTATGACTAAAATGGTGCTGAGTAATATTCTCCGAAATGCATTGAATTATTCGCAAGGTTCAGAAATTCAGATTATTCAACAAAAGCATAGTCTGCTGATTGCGGATAATGGCATTGGAATCAATTTACCAAATGATGCCAAGGTGCAAGAATTGAAGAGCACAGCACTTGGCTTCGAAATAAAAGGACATGGTATCGGTTTACAATTGGTTGAAAAACTTTGTAAACAGTTGGGGTGGCGAGTGGAACTGTTCGATCGCGAATATTATATGTCTATTCATCCTGAACTTAATTTGGCAGCAAATACAGGTTTGGTGGTTGTGGTTTATTTTTACTAGTAATCTTGGGATTTCAACGAAATTTTTACACCTACACCTGAAACAGTATGCAGTAGTTTTTGCGGGAAAGGTTTATCAATCATTTTGCGTAGGTTGTAAATATGACTACGTAAAGCATCACTTTCTGGTTCTTCATCACCCCATAGTTCAATCATAATTTCTTGTTTAGTAATCACCTTGGGTGAGTTACGCATTAAGATTTTAAGTAGTTTGAACTGAATTGGAGGGAGCTCAATAGCTTGTCCAGCACGGGATACAGTTTGCGTGGCACTATCTAATACAAGATCATGAATTTGCAACTTATGATGGGTGACCTCACCCAAAGCACGTTTAATCAAGGCACGAATGCGCATGACCAATTCATTAAAATCGAAAGGTTTAACCAGATAATCATCAGTACCTGATGCAAAGCCTTTAAGTTTGTCATCTAGTGTGTCACGTGCTGTAAGCATGAGTACAGGAATATCCAGATTTTGCTGATGACGAAGCCATTCGCACAACTCATAACCAGAACCATCGGGTAAATTAATATCTAATAATAATAAATTATAGTGTTGTGACTTGAGCAAAGTTTTTGCCGCATCCAAATTTCGGGCATGATCGATTACATAGCCATGGGCTTCCAAAAACTCGCAGACTGTTGCTGCCAATTCGAAATGATCCTCGACCATCAGAATAAAGTGATTACTCATATGCTTAAAAGAATGCCAATTAATTTAATAGTTGTTGCTTTAATTTAGCATTAAATGGGGCACTGCCAAACCAGATTTTAAAATATTGATTGGCATTCGCATCACGAACTTCTCCTAGCTTTTTTTGATTGAGTTTTAACTCAAGTTTTTGATTTTCATGTTGATAAACCAGACTATAATGATCTCCGACTTTAACAGGTCGGTAGAGTTGGGTAATTTGATTTAATTCTGATTTTTCAGTAAAGCCCGTAACATTTTTCTTTAAAAAATAGGTGGCAGCCTGCTTAAATGCCCATTCTGGAATGTCGTGGCTATAGTTGAAATCTAAGCGGATGGTCTGGTTGTCCCACGGCTTTTGGCAGTTGACCGCGAAATAGCTCACTGTACCCACATTTTTTTTGGTTACAACCAGAGGTGCGCTGTTACATTTTTCCAGACTGGCTGCACTTGTGGAAAGGCTGACCATACATGTAGTTGCACCGATCAAGCCAATCAGGATTTTTTGAATGGTAATACCCATTTGTAAGCACCTCCAAAAACAGGGAGTGAACGATATAGACCATTGGCAGGGTCCCAGTAATCTTGCTGAAAAATAATTTGTTGGTTTGAATTGATCTTGATCTCGCTAATTCCATAGGACGCCATGGTTTTAGTCCGTCCAAACATTTTAAAGTCGTAAGCCATATACCAATGAATGTAGGCTGAATCTTGATGATGGGTTGCGCTGATCAATTTGACGCTGACGTTGCTGACGCGATTATTCATACCTTCAAAATGCTTGATCAGCTCTTGCTTATTGGAAAACTGAGATAACGTATCATTAATATACAATTGATCTGCATACAGGCTACTTGCTTGAGTAACAAAGTTGGATGTACCCAAAGTATTGAAGGCAGCGACAAAACGCGAACCTATATCGTGGGCTTGTGCATCATTGAAGGGAATGCCTTTTATCTTCTGATCTGCTTGACTGTAGTCACTGCTATAACTTGGAAGACTTTTACAGGCAGTTAGACTGAAAACTGCGATAGTCGTGGTGATTAGTGTAGTCAAAATTTTCATCACACTATTTCCTTGGTTTTTATTTAATGTAAGAAAGCTGGTGTGAAGCGAATGTGAATAGCTTTTTCTAGCAACTCCACGTTATAAAACTAAAAAAATCACAAAAAATTCATGTTGCTTTTTTTAAGATTAACAACAAACAGAAAGCCGCTAATTCAATACAAGTGAGCATGAGTACATGAGCATTTAGGTTTGAATATCATCCTAAAAATAGTTTTAGCTTAGAATTTTATCCAAGAGAGTATTGTGAATATTACCAACACATTCGTTGAGCAAGAGTTGTCCAGAATCATTGAAATGGCTTGGGAGGATAGAACACCTTTTGAAGCGATCCAACGTGAGTACGGATTAGATGAGTCTGCGGTCATTCGTCTAATGCGGCAGAATTTAAAAACTGGCAGTTTTAAATTATGGCGCAAACGTATGGTAGGTCGTAAGAGCAAACACCAACAATTACGATCACCAGATATTAGTAGGGCTTATTGTTCACGTCAGTATAAGCATGCATAGTGATAATGCGTGGTTATCGAAAAATTAAATTTGTTCGAACAAGATATAGGTCAGTCTATTGTAATGCTATGACTAGACTTATTCACCGAGTTAACCGAGCTTGTCGTTTACATCTTTCTGAACAATATTTGACTTCGTCCCAGCAACGCTGCCATTTTTTTCGCCATGTAAAAGGACGTTTGCAATACATGCATATTTTTTCTGGTAAATGCTGTTTTTTCATGTTCTTACAATTGATCTAATTGATGAAGTAATGATTGGGCATGGGCGATGAGCTTAGATTTATCTTGCAAACGATCTAGTTGTTTATAAATGATAGCCATACGTGGATTGTGACGAAAAATGGCTTCATGCTTGAGCATAAAATACCAGTAAAGACTGTTAAATGGGCAACTGTCTGGTTCGGTTTTGGTCTTAACGTTATAGCTACAGTGTTGGCAGTAATCTGACATTTTATGAATATAGTTGCCCGATGCTGCATAGGGTTTACTTGCCATTAAGCCACCATCGGCATGCATCACCATGCCTAAAGTGTTGGGTAATTCGACCCATTCATATGCATCTGCATATACAGCTAAATACCATTCACAGATTTCCTGTGGGTGTATACCTGCTAAAAGTGCAAAGTTCCCCGTAATCATCAAACGCTGAATATGATGCGCATAGGCATTTTTAAAGGTACTCCGAAAACACTCTGCCATACAGGCCATTTTGGTTTGACCTGTCCAGTAATATTGCGGTAAAGGCGTTATATTTTCGAGCGCGTTCTGGTGGCTATATTGAGGCATATATAACCAGTAAATGCCCCGAACATATTCTCTCCACCCAAGAATCTGTCGAATAAAACCTTCTACTGCATTCAAGGGTGCTTGACCATTGTAATAAGCTGTTTGAGCAGCATCACAGACTTCTTTGGGCAATAACAAGCCACAATTTAAATATGGGGAAAGCAGACTATGGAACATAAAATCTGATCCATAAATCATGGCATCTTGATAGTCGCCAAAGTAGGGCAAGCGATCAGAAATAAAATGATTTAAAGCAAGCAGCGCATTTTGACGAGTGGTTGCCCAGTGAAACTGCTCAATATTACCAATATGCTGAGAAAATTCTGCTTTAACGAGTTGAATAACGTTCAAGTCAATTTGGTCATGTTCAAATGTTAATGGGTTAGGCAGAGGTGGTTTGCCTAGCCATGCTTTACGGTTGGCTTGATCAAAATTCCATTGCCCACCCACAGGCTGTTGTTCATGCATTAAATATTGCGTTTGCTTACGCATTTCTCGATAAAAATACTCCATTCTCAGCGTTTTATATTTGCTTGCCCATTGATTAAATTGTTCTAAGCGATAAAAGAAACGATCATCTTCCAAACACACAACGGGTAGTTGTAGCGTGTTACCCCATGACGTCTCAATTTCATGCTGTAAACGATATTCACCACATTGGGTGACGACCAGTGTAGTTGCAGGAAATAACTGTTGTTGACTCTGGATGAAATCAATTATTTTTTTGATTTCGCTATCCCGTTTGAATGGGTGATAACGAACTTTCCAACCTGCTGCTTGAAGTTCCTTGGCAAAGTGGCGCATGGCACTAAAAATCAGCGCTATTTTTTGCGGATGATGGGCAACATAAGTTGTTTCTTCAAGTACTTCAGCCATAAGAATGATGTCTTCTTCACGGTTCAAATACTTGAGTGTTGCCAGTTGGTGATTTAATTGATCACCTAGAATTAAACCAAAACGCATATTTTTTTTAATATAAGGTCATGTTAAATGTAGTCTAAGCTTTTAAAGATCAATTTTATGTGAAACGTTGGGATGAAAAATCTTTAGATCATTATGAGCATCAGTTGAATGCAATCATCACAACGGTTATTGATGTGCCAGACAGAGAAAAAGCGTTAAACATCATCAAGGATAGACGTAGTTTTCTATACCTAGAAAAAGAAACGGAAGTGCTGAATTGAACTTGTAATTTAAGTCTATTTCGTTGTTTAAATAGTTTAATTTGCTTGGAACAGTGTATCGAAACACGCTTTCAGCATAGAGGCTAACAGCGTGTTTCTTTATCTTTAAATGGGGTTAGAAAGACAACATATTAGGGCTGAGCAGCCTTAGCCAAATACTGGGACATTTCTTCTTCAGGCACCATACCACCACCCGTACCCCAAACAATATGGTGGGCATTTTTAAGTTGTTGTGGTGTTAAATGATGCATTGCCGCATATTCAGGATGTTTGGAAATGAGCACAGGCCCCAACATGCCAGCTAGAGCTGAAGGTTCGAGTTGCAGTTTTTCGGTTTGGTTCAGCAAACCCAGCAATTGATAAAGGGTCTGATCATCTAAAGTGTAAAGACCGTCTAATAATCGCTGCATGGCGCGACCGACAAAACCAGAAGCACGACCAACAGCGAGTCCATCTGCATCGGTGATGTTGTCGATGCCTATCTCTTGTACCGAAATCTGATCATGCAAGCCTGTGGCAATGCCCAATAACATGCAGGGAGAATGTGTGGGTTCGGCAAAAAAGCAATGAACATGATCGCCAAATGCCATTTTTAAACCAAAAGCTACACCACCAGGACCACCACCGACACCACAAGGTAAATAGACAAATAAAGGGTGTTCTTGATCGACTTGAATATCACGTTGTTGTAATTGCTGCTTTAAGCGTTCCCCTGCAACGGCATAACCTAAAAACAGGTTTTTGGAATTTTCATCATCAATAAAATAGCAGTTTGGATCTGCGAGTGCCGCTTTGCGTCCTGCTTCAACCGCAACACCATAATCTTCTGCGTATTCGACAACAGTGACGCCATGCGCACGTAATTTATCTTTTTTCCATTGTCGAGCATCTGCCGACATATGGACTGTCACATTAAAACCCAGTTGCGCACTCATGATGCCAATAGATAGCCCTAGATTTCCCGTGGAGCCTACCGCAATACGATATTGACTAAAAAACTTTTTAAATTCAGAGGCGTTTAATTTGGCATAGTCATCTTGTAAGGTCAGTAAACCTGCATCCAGTGCTATTTTTTCAGCAAAATAGAGCACTTCATAAATTCCCCCGCGGGCTTTAATAGAACCAGAAATGGGCAAATGACTATCCTTTTTAAGCCAGAGGGTTCCTTCAATTTTTTGTCCGAATTGTGCTTCTAACTGTTGTTGCATCTTTGAAATAGATACCAGATCAGATTCGATGATTCCATTGTTTGCGGTTGTTTCTGGAAATGCCGTCATGAGATAGGATGCAAAGCGAGCTAAACGGTCACGTGCATCATAAATGTCTGCCTGATTGAGTCCAACATAAGGTAACCCTTCTTCTAATGTTGTGAAATCAGGATTAAACCAAATGGTTTCTTTCAGTTCGATCAATGTTTTAACGATGGGGTACTGTTGAGTGAGTTGCTGGATCTGTTGAGGATTCATGTGATGGCTCATATAGGTTTTGCAGGCTAAAAACAGAAATATTTAGTGGCAAGACAACGACTGTGAGCTTATTTCAATGCATTTACTATACTGGGTCAAATGATGATATTTGACGTATGCATGAAAATAATTCATCTGTAATCTACTTTAGTGTTGAATAAAACATGTTTAGATGAATTGATTTTAAGTCAAAGCGTATGCTTAATTTCAATATCAAGATGAGAGCCATGAATAGAGATAAAACAAATGAGTACGTCCTATAACAATCTAACAGGTTTTCAGTTATCCAAACTTTATACTTTTGAAGTTGCTGCAAGACACGAATCATTTGCTATGGCAGCCGCTGAGTTATGTTTGACACCGAGTGCTGTCAGCCATCAAATCAATCTGCTTGAAAAAGAACTCAATATCCAATTATTTGAACGTTTGCATCGTAAGGTGGTCTTGAGTCATGCAGGGCATAGATTACTGGCAGCTTTACAATTATCTTTCGATCATTTAAGTAGTGAAATAAAAGCAATTCAAAATCAGGCTTTGACGGGTTCTCTCACCATCTATGCACGGCCCTCAATTACTCAATGTTGGCTGATTCCTAAATTGCAGGATTTTATTCAGCAATATCCATTAATTGAACTATCAATTTTAACAGGCAATGAGATGGTGAATTTTCAACGCACAGGTATTGATCTGGCACTGTATTTTGGCCATCAACCATCACAACATTTAAATTATGATTACTTGATGGATGAACAAATTGTTCCTGTATGTAGCCCGAAATATGCTGAAAAGATGAATTTAACTGGGAAGTTACAACAGTTACAGCATTGCACGTTATTGCACGATAGCCAAGCATGGAACAATGAGACTGGTATGGATGAATGGCAGAGCTGGGCGACTCATTTTTCTGTGGAATTGGGTTTATCGAAGGGGATGCTGTTTGACCGTTCGGATTTGGCATTGCTTGCCGCAAAACAACATTTGGGCATTTGTATGGGACGAAAAAGGTTAGTGCAACAAGACCTTGAAAGTGGGGCATTGATTATGCCATTTTCTGAAATGTTTTTAGCTTGTGAGCAGCATTACTACACCATTTCTGGAAAAAATCCACGATTACCGAAAGTTGATGCTTTTATTCGATGGTTAAAAGTTCAAACCTAATTCTTGAATAACTGAATGTGGTTGAAGTTGAATAATTTTGTAAACACAAAAAGCCTCAATTAGATTGAATATTCTGTTGATCAGTATTTGGTAAAACATCTTAGGAGTTGGAGAGAAGTTTAAGAAACCAATGAACCCCATCATTTTGATTTTTATTGATATTCAATATTTTTTCAGTTAAATATTTAGCGCATTTTCATTCATGAAATCATGCGTCTATAGCCTAAATAATGCTGCCTAATTTCCTTTCTATATTGTCAATTTACGTCATAAAGTGTCATAAAATTCAGCC